>NZ_CP015199.1:4533870-4843645 GCF_001648155.1 Chryseobacterium glaciei
CTATGTTCCTAATAATATGGGAATTATTATGTCGGGAGATTTTAATCCTGATGAAGTAATTGCAAAAATTGACAAGGCTTTTTCTTATATGAAATCTAAGCCAATCCCAACTTACAATATCGGTCAGGAAAAAGCAATTACTGCTCCAATCACAAAAGAAGTTTTAGGTCCAAATCCTGAAAGTTTGATGATGGGATTCAGATTTCCGGGTGCCACAACGAAAGATGCAAGACTATTAACTCTCGTTGGAAACATGCTTACCAACGGACAGGCAGGATTGATTGATCTTGATCTTGTTAAAAAGCAAAAATTATTGGGAGCTTATGCTTTTCCGTATGTTTTAAAAGATTATTCTGTTCTTTTGTTACAGGGAAAACCTACTGAGGGTCAGTCTTTAGATGAAGTTAAAAACTTATTGCTTCAGGAAATCGATAAATTAAGAAAAGGTGAATTTTCGGATGATCTTATCCAATCTATCGTAAATAATGAGAAGAAAAGCATCATTCAGAAGGATGAAAAATATTCGTCAAGAGCTGGTATTTTGATGGATGAATTTACGTCTGATATTGATCACAAAACTTCTCTTGAATATGTAGAAGAAATCTCAAAGCTTACCAAGAAAGATATTATGGATTTCGCTTCAAAATATCTTCAGGCTAACAATTATGTTTCTGTTTATAAAAGAAAAGGTGAAGATAAAAGTATTGTAAAAGTTGACAAGCCTACCATTACTCCGATTTCTGTAAACAGAGAAGATCAGTCAGAATTCCTTAAAAAAGTTGAGGAAATGCCGGAAAATGCAATTGCTCCGGTTTGGTTGAATTTTGATAAAGACATCACTAAAAACAAGCTTGGAAATGTAGATGTACTTTCTGTAAAAAATACAGATAATGCGCTTTTCAGATTATATTATCATTTCGATTCCGGAAAATGGAATAACAAGATCCTTCCTTTGGCAGCGGAATATTTACAATATTTAGGTACAAAAGATAAATCTTCTGAGACGATCAGTAAAGAATTTTACAAATTAGCTTCAAGCTTTAATGTAAGCGCAGGAAACGAAGAAACTTATGTTACTTTGGAAGGTTTAAATGAAAACTTCGATAAAACAATCGCTTTATTTGAAGATTTAATTAAAAATTCTCAGGCAGATCAAAAAGCATTGGATGCCTATAAAATAAGACTGAAAAAATCCAGAGACAATGCAAAACAGAACAAATCTACCATTATGGCAGGTTTGAGAAGTTACGCACAGTATGGCGCTCAGAATCCTTTCAATAATGTTTTAAGTGATGCTGAATTAGATGCTTTAAAAGCAGAAGATTTAATTAATGTTCTTCATGACTTATTCAATTTCAAGCATAGAGTATTGTATTACGGACCAAAAGCAGGAAATGAAGTTGTTGCTTCTTTAACTCCAGTTCACAAGCTTCCTGCTACGTTGAAAGAATTGCCTAAATCTAAGACTTTCACACAGGTTCCAACAGATAAAAACAAAGTATTATTTGCTCATTATGATATGGTTCAGGCCGAGATTTTCTGGGTGAGAAATTCTGATCAGTACAATGCTTCTATTACACCGACTGTAAGTTTATTCAATAATTATTTTGGAGGCGGAATGGGCTCTATTGTTTTCCAGACGATTAGAGAATCTAAGGCTTTAGCATATTCTACTTATTCTTATTTCTCACTTCCAAGCAAAAAAGAAGATAAGGATATTGTTATGGCTTATGTAGGAACGCAGGCAGATAAGTTCAATGACTCTACTCTAGCGATGAATGAGCTTCTGACAACACTTCCAAAATCTGATCAATTATTCGAAACAGCGAAAAATGGATTGAAAAAATCTATTGCTTCCGAAAGAATAACTCAGGACGGAATTATCTTCTCTTATTTAAGATCCCAAAAGCTTGGAAATAACTTTGATATGAGAAAGAATGTTTACGATCAGGCTCCGAAATTAGCTTTCACAGACATCAACAGTTTCCACGATAAGGAAATGAAAGGTAAAAACTTCACTTACTGTTTAGTCGCATCGCAAGACAAAGTAAATGAGGCCGATATGAAGAAATTAGGCGAAGTAAAAAAACTTAATTTAAACGAAATATTCGGTTACTAAAATAAATGAAAAAGTTCTGGAAACAGGGCTTTTTTCTTTGTACTACATCAAAAACAATTATAGATTTTATTTATCAAAATCAACTTGTTCGATAGATGAAATACCCTTATCTTTGCCACAGAAAATTTAATTATAAAAACGAGAAAATTATGTCTTTAGTAGGAAAAAAATTCCCGAATGTAGCAATTGATGCAATGTCTGAAATGGGTGATGATCTTAGAATCAACATCTTCGAAGAAACAACTAAAAACCAACAGAAAGTAATTTTGTTCTGGTATCCAAAAGATTTCACTTTCGTATGTCCAACTGAGCTTCACGCTTTTCAGGAAGCTTTAGGTGAATTCGAAAAAAGAAACACTAAAGTAATCGGTGCTTCTTGTGATACAAACGAAGTACACTTCGCTTGGTTGAACGTTTCAAAAGATAACGGAGGTATCGAAGGGGTAACTTACCCACTTTTAGCTGATACTCACAGACAATTGGCAAACATGCTGGGAATTGTAGATCAGGATTTCGAATATAACGATGAGGGAGAAGAAGTTTTCACAGGTTCTAATGTAACTTACAGAGCAACTTACCTAATCGACGAGACTGGAAAAGTATTCCACGAGTCTGTAAACGATATGCCTTTAGGAAGAAACGTAAAAGAATATTTAAGATTGATCGATGCTTACACGCACGTTCAGAAGCACGGTGAAGTTTGTCCTGCAAACTGGGAAGAAGGAAAAGATGCAATGAAAGCTGACAGAAATTCAACTGCTGAATATTTAGCTAAGAATTAATTTAATGTGTTAATATGGCAATGAGATAGTTTGCTGATGATTCTTAGGAGCATTTTCAAATTATCTCATTCCTTTTTTAATTAAATTATTAATCAACAAATCAATTATGTACACAGAATTAACCGAAGATACGTTACAAAATATCGTAACAGACAATGAAAAAGTAGTTGTTCAATACGGAGCAACATGGTGTGGAAACTGCAGAATTATGAAGCCAAAATTCAAGAAATTAGCTTCTGAAAATGACAGCATTCCTTTCCTTTATGTAGATGCAGAAAAATTACCGGAAAGCAGAAAATTAGCTAAAGTTGACAATTTACCGACTTTCGCGATCTTCAAAAATGGTGAATTGGTGAATCAGGTTCAATCTAATCAGGCTGAAAGTTTAATTAACCTTTTTAATGAATTAGCATAATGAAGTTACCCGTAATAAGACAATTTTACCAAAATCAAACACCTGAAAATCTTGAAAAAACATTAGAAGTTTTAGAAAGTTTCAGCGAATTCAGAGGAACAAGTGAAGAGGACTTAAACGTTGCAGGTGAGTTAATTACAAACATCTGCGGAGCATTGGAAGTTCACGCCAACGTACAAAACGGAATGAGTGAAAAAGATGCTTTAAATTCTTTTGCTCAAAAGGTTTTAGGATCGATTGATAAATAAAACTTAAACACTAATACCACAAATATTTCACGAATCTACACAAATAAGTTTATAAAAATTTAGTGTTTATTTGTGATAAAATTAGTGTCATTTGTGTTTAAATCACCAAAAATAAAATCCCGATGAAAAGACATCAGGATTTTTTGGGTTTATAAAATTTCTTTACTTTATATTAGCTTCTTCTGCTCATCAAAATGCTCAAGATATACCAGAACAACAACATGATAGAAGCAAAAAGCTGTAACGAAGCTCCTACATACTGATTGGTTGCGTAAGAATCCTTAAGCTTACTTGTTTGATATAAAATTGTTGCAGAAGCCAAAATCACCATTCCTACAGAGAACCAAAGTCCAAGATTGAAACCGAAAATCATTCCGGCAACGATTAATCCTAATGCGATAAATCCACCGATAACGATAATATTTCTTAAAAAAGAAAAATCTCTTTTAGAAGTAAAAGCTACCGCTGAAATTCCTGCAAACATGCCAACCGTTAATGTTGCTGCCTGAAAAATTACCTGCGCTCCGGAATACACCATCGCAATGTAAATTAACGGTAAGAAAATAACCGCTTCAAGCAAAATATAGAATCCAAGTCCGAAATATTGCGTTGATTTACTTTGTGAAAGTGACCATTTTGCAGCTAAAACTGAAGCTAGCCAAAATACACCGATAATCAGTAACCATACGAATCTTTGCGCGAACATTGCAACGATCAATTGCTCAGGAACCACTTTTAATAAAACGGTTTCAACTCCAATAAATCCAAGGATTGCCAGAGCAACATGCAAATACGTTTTCTTGTAAAAACTGGCCTTTTCTACGTCCGTAGAATTCGCCACTAAAACATCTGTCATCATAGTTTATATTTTTTATTTAAATATAATTAAAAATAAATTATTTTTTGAATGGTTTAACTCCAAGAATCTTCCCATTATTTTCAAATACCGCCGTAATAACCTCCTTTGGATCAGCAGACTTATCATCAGCATATTTATATTGGATCATCGGATAACTATTACCATCTATCAAAGGTTTGTAGCCAGTTTTAATGATCGTAAACTTTTTGCTGGTATTGATATCTGTCGACAGTTTTGTAAACACTTTATCAGTTACCACTTGCTTTGCCTTATCAGAAAGTAAAGCTTCCATTCCTTTTCTGTCAGATGATTTTAGGGCGGTGATAAATTGCAGAAACTTCCCGTTGTATAGATCAATCTGTTTTTTGTTCAGATCTAAAGGAGTTTCTGTCTTTCGGTTGTTTTCCACCTTTAAATCAACAACTTCCTGCGAAAAGAAAAGCTGTACAGATAAGATTGAAAGTATTAAAAATATTTTTTTCATTTTAGTAATTTCGGATATAAATTTGCACTTGAAGATACGTAAAATTAAATTAATTCTAGAAATTTCATCGTATCCACATTATCCGCATAAGTATCCAAACCTGGATTTTGCGCTTGTCCAAAATATACAGAATCTAGACCAAGTTCTTCTTTAGCCACAATACATTGAATATTTTCTTCATTTTCAGCAATAAAGCTTTTCACATTCTCCAAAGAAGAATATCTACTGAAATTAATCACAGAAAGCGGACTGAATAATTTATCATCTTCTTTCATCATCACAAAATTATTATCCCAGAATTTATCCAGATTTAAAAGATAAACCGCTCTGTTATATTCATAATTATTTGCATATTTATTATGATTGATAATATCCTGATAGCCTACAAAGCTTTCAAATAATCTGTCAATTACAAAATCGTCCGGAATTAAAATTCTAGTTACATTTCTGCAACCCAATCCAAAATATTGGAAAATATCATTCGCTAAAAGTTTTAATTCTTCAACCGTTTCATCACCTTTCAAAATGGCAACTGAAGTTCTGTTTTTACGGATAATATTCAGATGTTTTTTAAAATAATATTCTAAATATCTCGCTGTATTATTACTTCCTGTTGCGATCACTGCGTCATAACTTTCCAACCTTTCAACGAATTCATATTCAACATTATCGCTAGAAAACTCTTTCCATTTTTTTAATAAAAACGGAACCATATACCTGTCTTTTGAAGATAATTTGATCACCGGAATATGATTGCTCAATACAACAGAAATCACATCATGTAATCCTACCAAAGGAATATTTCCAGCCAGGATTAATCCTACTCTTTTTGTAATTTTAGAGATGGAATAATCTTTAAGCCAATCCTTAATATTTTCTTCCGTCAGCAGATCCGACCACTGTTTAAGAGCAAATTTCTGATTATCAATGGTAAACCAAGGGTTTTCCATTTCAGACTTTCTTAACAATAATTCAAAATCAGAATCATTCTCGTTATATTCAGCAATATCTTTTGCTAAAAACTCTTTTATATAATCACTTAGGTTAATAAGTCCTAAAACTTGATTTTCGATATTCATAATTACTGTAAAATTGGGGAATATTTTGTAATTTTGTGCAAATTTAAAAAAAATTAGCGATGGCTATTAAAATAACTGATGAATGCATTAATTGCGGTGCCTGCGAACCAGAGTGTCCCAACAATGCAATATATGAAGGAGCAGTAGATTGGAAAGCTTCCGAGGGTACTGAGCTTAAAGGTACTGTCACATTGACATCAGGACTTACAGTGGATGCAGATGCACCGCAAGAGCCTGTAAATGATGATGTTTATTTTATTGTAACAGATAAGTGTACAGAATGTAAGGGATTCCATGAAGAACCACAGTGTGCAGCGGTTTGCCCGGTAGATTGCTGTGTTCCTGATGAAGATCATGTAGAATCTGAAGAAGCATTGCTTAACAAGAAAGCATTTTTACACGGTGAATAAAAAACGCCGTCTCAGCCAGTATGAGACGGTTTTTTTAACCAAATATTTCAAAAGATCTAAGTAAAATATTAAAAATGAAACGGTAAGCCCGAAAAGTTCTTACCAAAACCAAAAAAATAAAAATATGAGCAAAAAGCACAACTTCAGCGCAGGACCATGTATTTTACCACAAGAGGTATTCGAAAAATCGGCAGAAGCGATTTTAGATTTTAACGGTATTGGTCTTTCTCTTCTTGAGATCTCTCACAGAAGCAAAGATTTCGTTGCAGTAATGGACGAAGCGCGTGCGATTGTAAAAAGATTAATGAACCTTGGGGATGATTATGAAGTTTTGTATTTAGGAGGTGGCGCTAGTCTGCAGTTTGCAATGGTTCCTTACAACTTGTTGAAAGTTGGCGGAAAAGCGGCTTATTTAGATACTGGAACTTGGGCTGCAGGAGCAATCAAGGAAGCAAAAAAATTAGGTAATGTGGATGTTGTAGGTTCTTCAAAAGAGGAAAACTATTCTTTCATTCCTAAAAATTATACTATAGGTTCAGAGTACGATTATTTCCACTGTACTTCAAACAATACAATTTACGGAACTCAAATGAAGTCTTTCCCGGAAGTTGATACTTTGATGGTTTGTGACATGAGTTCTGATATTTTCTCAAGACAATTGGATTTTTCTAAATTCGATCTAATCTATGCCGGAGCTCAGAAAAATATGGGCCCTGCAGGAGTTACTTTGATCGTAATTAAAAAGGAAATTCTTGGAAAAACAGGAAGAGAAAATATGTTGTCGATTTTAGATTATTCTCAGCATATTTCAAAAGAGTCAATGTATAATACTCCACCGGTTTTCCCTGTGTATGCATCTTTATTGACTTTGCAACATCTAGAAAACAACGGAGGAATTGCTGCTGCTGAAGCAAGAAATGAAGCAAAAGCAAAACTTTTATATGACGAAATTGATAGTAATCCGTTATTTGAGACGTTTTGTGTAAAAGAAGACCGTTCTTTGATGAATGTTTCGTTCAAATTGATCGATGACAGCAAAAAAGAAGAATTCGACGCTGCTTGGAAAGCTGCAGGAATCAGCGGACTGAATGGTCACAGAAGTTTAGGTGGTTACAGAGCTAGTTTGTACAATGCTTTACCTATTGAAAGCGTGCAAGTTTTAGTAGATGTAATGAAATCTATAAAATAACTATATTAGGCGACTGAAAAAATTGAAAAATTAAGACATTTCAGAAAAATATAAAACCATGAAAGTTTTAGCTAACGACGGAATTTCCGAAGCAGGACGAAAAGCATTGCAAGATGCAGGAATCGAAGTACTTGACAACCGAGTTGCTCAGGATCACGTGATTAATTTCATTAATGAAAATAACGTGGATGTCCTTTTGGTAAGAAGTGCAACGAAAGTAAGACAAGATATTATTGATGCCTGCCCGACTCTTAGAATTGTAGGAAGAGGCGGAATTGGTATGGATAATATTGATGTTGACTATGCTAAAACGAAAGGCTTAAAAGTGATCAATACTCCAAATGCATCGTCAAAATCGGTTGCTGAATTGGTTTTTGGACACTTCTTTGCTCTGGCAAGATTCCTTCACGAATCAAACAGACTGATGCCTTTGGAAGGTGAAACGCATTTTAATGCGATGAAAAAATCTTTCAGCAACGCTTATGAACTTTCAGGTAAAACTTTAGGTGTTATAGGTTTTGGAGGTATAGGTCAGGAAGTTGTGAAGATGGGAATTGCTTTAGGAATGAAAATTAAAGTCTTAACAAGAAAGCCTAAAACAAAGGTTCTTACGTTAGACTTTTTTGATGGACAGACTATAAATTTTGAAATCAGTTCAACTAATGATTCAGATGAATTCCTTAAAGACGTTGATTTCATTAGCATTAACACTCCAAAAACGAACGAATATATCATAGATACCGCCCAATTTGAAAAAATGAAAGACGGTGTTTATATTGTCAACACTGCAAGAGGCGGCGTTATTAATGAGGTTACTTTAATTGATTTTATTGAGTCAGGAAAAGTGGCTGGAGCAGCTTTAGACGTTTTTGAAAACGAACCTACTCCGGAGCTTCCATTATTAATGAATCCGGCATTATCCCTTTCTCCACATGTAGGTGGAAATACGGTTGATGCTCAGGAAAAAATCGGATTAGAACTTGCAGAACAAATTATTAAGCTACAAAAAGAAACTATACTATAAAATATGCCTATTTTTAAACCTTTTCGCGGAATAAGACCTCACAAAGACTTTGAGAGCACTTTCCCTACGCATCCTCTTGATAATTTTACTCAGGAAGAGATTGCGGAGAAAGCTCAAGTTGAAAATACTTACATCAATATGATTAAGCCATATGTTGTAAGTAAATCCAAAGATATTGACCGAAATTTAAGGAAGATCCGTTCTACTTTTGAAGAATTAGTGGAAGAGAAAAAACTCGTCCAGGACAGTTCGGCGTATTATCTTTATGAGCAGATCTATCCGAGTAAACAGATTTTCAGAGGCTTGTTGGGTTTAGCAAGTATCGAAGATTTCTGGAGCGGAAAGATCAAAAGGCACGAAAGTACCATTCCTCAGAAAAAGGAAAAACTGGCGCATTATCTTGAAAAAGTAAACTTGCAGGCAGAACCTGTGTTGTTGACCTACCCTTCCAATTCAAAGATTGAATTATTGATGAATCATGAGGAAAAGAATGTTCCTATTTTCAATCATGTTGATACAAAAGGAATTAGACATAAAATCTGGAGAATTGATAACCGATTGAAATTACAACAGTTCAAGGAAGTTATTGATCAAATTGATGCATTTTATATTGCAGACGGACACCACAGAATCGGTTCTACAGCATTAAATGCAAAGTATCATAAAGACAAAAACAAAAGACACAACGGTACTGAGGCTTATAACTTTGTGTATAGTTTTATAGTTTCCAACCAGTCTATTAAAATTCATGATTATAATAGAATTGTAACTGATCTAAATAATCTAGAAACTGCGGATTTTTTAAAGCAATTAGAAAAATATTTTCTGATTCACGAAAAAGAAGGTACGGCATATTATCCTTCTCAAAAATTCCACATTTCTATGTATTTGGATGGTAAATTCTACTCTCTTCACGTAAAGCATGAGCTTCGTTCTCAGGAGATGTCTCTGGATAATCTGGATCACCATCTTATTGATAAATACATCTTTAAAGACATTTTAAAAATTGATGATCCCGACAGTTCTGATAAAATTTCTTATGTAAAAGGAACTTCTAATCTTGAAGGAATTAATCTTTTAAAAGAAAAAATAGACAGCGGAGAAGGAAGAGTCGGATTCGGAATTTTTCCGGTAAGCTTTAATGATATGATCAAAATTTCTGATCTGAAATTAAGCATGCCTCCAAAATGTACATTCATTGAGCCTAAATTGGTTACAGCCTTGCTAATGTACGACATGAAACAATAAAATATTCTTATTTTTTTCCTACTTTTATGCACGGAAAAGAATAAGGTAAATAAAAAAATGAAAAAAATATTCATTATCATACTTCCACTCTTTTTGAGTGGATTTTTATTTTCTCAGAAAAAACCTCAAAAAAAGCCGGTAAAAAAAGGAATCGTCACCAAGATGAACTATCATGATGAGTTTAAGAAAATCTCAGACGAAATCATGACTAATGGCACTGCCTACGAAAACCTTGGAGAATTAACCAAAGGCGTTGGATCACGTTTTAGTGCAACTCCGGGCTATATGAAAGCGGTAGAATGGGCTGAAAAGAAGTTTAAAGATGCAGGTATCGAAATGATCTGGAGACAGGAAGTAAAAGTTCCTGTTTGGATACGCGGAAAGGAATCTTTACAAATAAAAGCCAGCAATGGAGATTGGAAAAATATTAAAATGCTCTCTTTTGGAAATTCTGAAGGAACAGGCGGAAAAGACCTTACAGCTGAAATTGTTTTAATTAATACCACTTCTGAGCTTAATGCCTTATCGGTGGGACAGTTAAAAGACAAAATCGTTTTCGTTAATCTTCCGATGGACCCGAAAATCATTAACACAAGTGATTCCTATTTAATTACAGCAAAATCTAAATTAATATCTGCTTCCGTCATTGCAAAAACAGGAGCTAAAGCTTTAATTATAAGATCATTAACAACGGCAACAGATGATACACCGCATGCAAAAATGGTGTATTATGAACCGGAAGACAAAGTTAAAATTCCTGCGTTATCAATCGGAGTAAGATCTGCAGATGAACTTGAAAAATTATTAAAAAAACAAAAAGTAACCGCCAAATTAAACATGTCTGCCGAATCAAAAGGCGACACGACCAATCCAAATATCATTGCTGAAATTCAAGGTAAAAAAGATTCTAAAGTGATTGTATTGGGAGCTCAGCTAGATTCTTGGGATTTCGCGGAAGGTGCTCATGATGACGGCACAGGAGTCGTTCAGTGCATTGAAGTGTTGAGAACGTTAAAAGCGCTTGGCATCGAAAATAATCATACCATCAGAGTTGTTTTGTACGCAAATAGTGAAAATGGTGGACAGGGTCGCGACATGTATGCAGCTTACGTTAAAAAGAGAGATGAGAAGCATATTTTCGCTTTAGGAACAGATGCCGGCGGCTATTCTCCGAGAGGTTTTTCATTAGATATGTCTCCTCAGAGAAGAAGATTGATATTTGACTGGAAAAGCTATTTCCTTCCATACGGCATTTATGATTTTGATCAAACCGATGCCATTCAGGATATTTCTCCTTTGAAAAAACTGGATATTCCTTTGGCTGAAATGGTTGTCGACACTCAAAGATATTTCGATTATCATCATTCGGTTGAAGATACTTATGATAAAGTAAGCAAGAGAGAGCTTCTTTTAGGCGCCGTGGCTATGACACAAATGATTTTTATGATCGATAAAAATTGGTAAAATGAAAAAACTATTAGGAATATCATTATTACTTCTAAGCTTGACGGTTTTTGGTCAGGTTAAAGAAGATTCAATACAATTCAGTAAAATTTCAACAGAGATTTTAAATAACGGAAAAGGATACACCGAATTAAAAGATTTAACTAAAAATATTGGTCACCGTTTAAGCGGTTCCGAAGCTTACGAAAAGTCCGTAAAATGGGCTGAACAGAAACTTAAAGATGCCGGAGCAGATAAAGTCTGGCTTCAGGAAGTAATGATCCCCGTTTGGGAAAGAGGAAAAGAATCTTTGCAGATTAAAACCTCCAACGGAACTTGGAAAGGCTTAAAAATGCTTTCTTTAGGAAATTCTGAAGGTACAGGTGGAAAAGATATTTCGGGAGAAATTATCATGGTAAAATCCATGGAAGAATATGAAAAACTTCCTGCCGAAAAAGTAAAAGACAAAATAATTTTCTTTAATTATCCTTTCAGTCAGTCTTTTGTTGAGACTTTCATAGGATATGGTGATGCCGCAAAATATAGAACAACAGCCGCCTCTTTAACGGCCAAAAAAGGTGGAAAATTTGCGATTATCCGTTCGCTTTCTTCTGCTTTTGATGATGTTCCTCACACAGGAGCAATGCGTTATGAAGATAAAGTCAATAAAATTCCAGCAGTTGCTATTGGAAACACAACCGCAGACGAACTGGAAAATCTATTAAAATCTCAAAAAATCACTGCAAAACTCAATTCTAATTGCGGGATGAAAGGCGAGAAACTCTCCCACTCTGTTATCGGTGAAATCACAGGCAAAAAAGATAAAAGTGTCATCGTTGTCGGCGGACATTTAGATTCTTGGGACGTTGGCGAAGGTGCCCATGACGACGGAGCCGGAATTGTACAAAGTATTGAAGTTTTAAGAACCTTCAAAAAGCTTGGAATTCAGAATAATCATACAATACGAGTTGTCTGTTTTGCCAACGAAGAAAACGGTGTAAAAGGCGGAATTCAGTACGGAAAAACAGCAAAAGACAACAATGAAAAACATCTTTTTGCATTAGAATCTGATGCCGGAGGTTTTACTCCAAGAGGAATTGCCCTTGAAATGGATGATGCCAAAAGAAACCAGATCAAAGGCTGGTCGGCTTTATTCTTCCCTTACGGAGTGTATAATTTTGAAGGAAAATATTCAGGAACAGATATTTATCCGCTTCATGATATGGGAGTTCCAACGGCGGAGTTGGTTCCCGATTCTCAAAGGTATTTTGACATTCATCACACCGAAGAAGATACTTTCGAAAAGGTTAACCGACGAGAGTTGCTTTTAGGAGCTGTCGCCATGACGCAGATTATTTATATGATTGATAAGAACTGGTAAAATATAGGAAAACCGCTGATTGGATCAGCGGTTTTTGTTTTTATTGTTTTGTGAGAATTATTAATTATTATTTTTCATAATATTCAATTTTCCTTATCCATTTGTATAGATCTTTTCCGTCTACGTTTTTGATAACTTCTGTCCAGTTTTTTTGTTTGTCAAAGGTATATTTGAAGGTGATAACTGAAGGTTCTTTTTTATTATATGTATCTAAATAAAATATTTTGCTTATATAATTATCTTTATACTCAAACCTTATATCATTTGAAACTTTATTGTTATAATAAATTGTTCTTCTTTCCAACTTTTTATCTTTAGTGTAAATGTAAATGATGCACATCGTTTTTACATTATCATCAAAGCTTTCCTCTTTCAACCTTTTTCCATTTTCAAATATAATGTAAGAAGATAATTTTCCATTAATGAAATCACTCTGTTTTGTTAAGTTTCCGGATTTATCGTATTCATATTTAAGATGCCGACCTTGAGATATTTTTTTATTCTGATAATCATCTTTATAGTTGAAATATTTCTCTTCCATTACTTTGTATTGATTATCATAAATTTTTATTTGGCTTAATTTCTTATGATAAACCGAGTCTTTAGTTTCAGTATAGCCCTCACCTACTTTTTTCCAAATATCATTGGTAATGGCAAAAATACTATCTGTCTTTGTAATCGTGTCAAATTTTGTAACAAATAATGGGTTAAAACTTTCAAGATTATTCGAATATTTTTCAACAGGCTTATCCTTCCTTTTATAGTAAAGCTCTCCAAATTTCGCCGTTTTGCTATCTTTATCATAAAAATAATAAGATGTTTTTTCAGAACGTTCGTTTTTAGACTTTTCTGTAATTAATCTATTCAAATTATCAAAAGTATAATCATAATCATCAACAATTTCCCCTGACTTATAATACCACGTTTCTTTAATAATATTTCGATTTTTATCGTAGTAGGTTTCATTGTTTATATATCTGCAAAAATCTGTTTCGAACCAAGAGCCCACCATATTTTTTCTTAAATTTTCAGGTTTCATTATAGTTGCATGACCATATTCATCATCAGCTTTCAGAAAAGTAAAGGGGCCAGATTCGTTTAGAAAAACGACAGATTCTTTCACAAACTTAAGCTTTCCTAAAATTGAATCTTTAATAACCTGAGAATTAAAATAAGCAGATAAAAAAATTAAAAAAAATAATATTTGTTTCATATTTCATCATTTGAAAAAGCCTCTTTGCAGAGGCTTTGTGTTTTATTGTTTAGTAAAAATTAAATCCTTTGTTTCGGGTAGATAAATATTAATATCAGTTCCAGAAGGACATTTATTACTGTCAATTATCGTACTATTTGGTATATACTCCCACGATATTTGTGTAGAATTGAGTTTTTTCAAACGTATACTTCCCCAACCCACTCCACAATTTGTTCCTCCATAATTAAATGAAATTACGTTTAGTGTAGGTCTGATTCTTAAACTATAAATTGTATGTTCTATTTGATTAGACTGAAAGCTCATATTTTGGGTATCTTGAAGTATAACACCTAAAGAATTTTTTATCTGATATTTTATTGATAATACATCTCGATAGAACTTTCTTTCACCATACTGTATTAATTTATGAGGCTGTTTACTAATAAACAAGAAAATTTGGGTTCCATTAAAACTAGCATTCCAACTACCTATATATGGAGTAAGCTCATTATTTAAATCCTTTAAATAAGAGCCTGCAGGGACATCATCTGGATAAGTATTTAAAGGATAAGTTTGTTGTGCTTTACAAGAAAACACAACAAACACTCCTAAAAATATTATTAAACTCTTCACTATTGTTTGGTAAAAATTAAATCCTTTGTTTCGGGTAGATAAATATTAATATCAGTTCCAGAAGGACATTTATTACTGTCAATGATCGTACTATTTGGTATATACTCCCACGATAGTTGTGTAGGATTTAGTTTTTTCAAACGTATACTTCCCCAGCCTACTCCACAATTAGTCCCTCCATAATAAAATAAGATTTCATTTCCATTATCTTCTGCCCATTGACTATAAATTGTATGTCTTATTTGTTGTACTGGTATGGTTATGCTTTGAGTATTTTGAAGAGTTATTCCAGAAGAATTTTCAACTATATATTTTATAGATAAAGCGTCTCTATAAAATTTATATTTACCTTGGTCAAAAAGTTTATGAACTTCTTTAGTAATAAATAAAGTTATTACTTTTCCTTGAAAATTAGCTTTATAAGTGCCGATATATGAAACCAATTCATTATTCAAATCCTTTAAATATGAATAATTAGGCGTTTCTGTATAATCTGTTTTTAATGGATAAGCTTGTTGCGCCTTACAAGAAAACACAACAAACATTCCTAAAAATATTATTAAACTCTTCACTATTGTTTAGTAAAAATTAAATCCTTTGCTTCGGGAAGATAAATATTAATATCAGTTCCAGAAGGACATTTATTACTGTCAATTATCGTACTATTTGGGATATACTCCCACGATATTTGTGTAGGATTTAGTTTTTTCAAACGTATACTCCCCCAACCAACTCCACAATTTGTCCCACCATAAGATAGCATGACTAAATTATAATATGGATTAATCATTGTGCTATAAATAGTGTGTTGAATCTGATTAGATTGAAAATTCATGTTTTTAGTATCTTGAAGAACAGTTTGTGAAGAATTCTTAACAATAAATCTGATAGATAAAACATCTCTGTAAAATTTTTGATCTACATAGTCTATTAGCTTATGAGACTCTTTTGTAATATATAAAGTGATTTGATTTCCATTAAAATTTGAATTGTAAGTACCTATATATGGATTTAGTTCATTATTTGTATCTTTTAAATAAGAATAATTAGGAATATTTCTAAAATCCGTATTTAATGGATACTCTTGTGCTTTACAAGAAATTAAACTTATAATAAAGCCTACTAATAATATTTTTTTTAAATTTTTCATTTTTATTTTTTTAATGTTAAGGGCAAGTTACAGGAACAGGTTGATTAGCACTGTCTAATTGAATATTCTTTATTACTCCACCGCTTTCTATTCTTTGCAAATTAACTTTTCCATCTAATCCCATTTTTTTTAAAGTATCAAAAAATAATGCTTCAACTCCTTTATTATTTAAATTTAGATGGTCTGTGGAATATTGAGGATCCAATAACATAACATCACTAATATTCTGATATTTAATACTATAATTATCCAAGTCATACTGCGAAAAAGTCACCAAAGCACCATCATAATTTCCGTTGAACTGTATTACATAATGCATGCCATTAGGCGCAACCATTCCAAGATAAGCATTAGATGCATTAGCGGGATTAGAAGTTGGTTGTGCTAATGCAAACTGCAAAAGCTGTTCGATATCAGCAGGAGAAAACATGGGTGTTCCCGTTGTATGGTTATGATAACCTCCTTGGTAGCCTGTTTTGTCTCCAAAATCTACATTATGTTTTCCGCCAACAATAAGGTTTGAAGGTGTACCGTCAGCTTTAAATTTAACTCCTTTTTCTCCAAAATTAGGATCAGATTCAGGTAATATAGATTGGTCTTTCAAATCTTTAATCTTAGCTTTTACTTTAGGATTCGTTAAGTTACTTTTCGTTTTCGCACAAGGATCTTCCGGAGGTTCTGGATCTTGAGGACCATCTCCGCCGCCTCCTGGATAAGGATAGGGATCGCCATCTCCACTTCCACCTGTACATTCACCATCCGGCCCCACAATCCCAACACAGCCTTCCTGTTGTACATTTTTGCATGACGTTACATGATAGGTAGACCAGCTCCCTTGTCCGGAACCAGGGTTAGAGTCGCCACCACCGCTAGGCAACCAAACAGATATCGCTCGTGTGGTACAAACCAGCCTATTTGTCTCATTACTGGCTTCATTGGGTAAAGCTTTTTTCGTACGGGTCGAAATGATGTTCTGGAAAAAAGCAATATCATCCGCTTCATTGGTATAAATAAAATATATATTCTTTCCATGTCTTGGCACCTGTAATACTGAAACCACTTTTTTATTTTCTACCACAGGAACCATTAGAAAGCTTTCATCAAAGCGATCCATTGTTGTAGCATAATCCCAAAAAGGCGTACCATTAAATTTTTTAATTTTGGTTTCGTTTTCGCGATAGACCTGAATTACATTTTGAATGTATTTCTCATCTTCTTTCCAAAGAGATTTGTTTTCGTATTCCTTAGAGGAAGGATCTAGTGATGAAGAGAGATCATCATGAACACAGGAATACAGCGAAATGCTGAGAACTGCTAAGATAAGCAGCCTGATAATAAAGCTTTTTTTCATTAATTGTTTGTTTTTTACGTTGTAAATATATAAAATAATTCTCTATACAAGGAGAACTTCTACAAAACTAAAATAAAATTTGTCCCAACATCATAAGAATTTTTATATTTTTGATAAAAATTCTTATAAAATGAGTATAGGTACTAGGGTAAAGCAATACAGGGAAGCTAAAAACTGGTCTCAGGAAGATCTGGCAATACGTCTTGATACTACACAGACCACGATTTCCAATATAGAATCTGATAAAAATATCCCCAATTCTTTGCTCTTAAAAAAGATTGCTGATGAATTAGAAGTTAATTTAAATGATCTATACGATGATAAAATAACAAATATTAGTAATATAGAAAAGAATGACGGTGTTGTAAATAC
This sequence comes from Chryseobacterium glaciei, assembly GCF_001648155.1. NCBI lineage: Bacteria > Pseudomonadati > Bacteroidota > Flavobacteriia > Flavobacteriales > Weeksellaceae > Chryseobacterium > Chryseobacterium glaciei. The sequence goes on from NZ_CP015199.1 coordinate 4,551,253, forward strand.
AGGAAGTGGAACCGTAAATATGCAATCACCAGAACTACTAGAAGCTATCCTAAAAAATCAGGAGCAGATTGCCAAACTGATGGAAGCTCAAAGTAAACTGATAGAAAGTTTACTGAAAAAATAAGATCATATCGCCCCTAAAATATAGGTTTGCATTGTCGGAGTTTCCGAAAGTGCAAACCTTTTTTATTTCTTATCATCGGAAGTTCCGACGGGTTAAACTTAATTCATTTCTCTTCGTCGGAGTTTCCGACAGCATGAATCTGTTTCGATTTAGGTCGTCGGAATTTCCGACAATGCAAAGCTGTATTTTGGGAAGAAGAAATGAACTTTTACACTACATTTTATCATCAAACATAAAATTATAGATAATATTCTATGTCTAAATCACTAATAATTAATATAGAAACACTGTTTTTGGCATAAAAATAGCTTCAGAAATCCCTGAAAAACACAATTAATACACACAAGATGAAAAAATTAATCCCGGTGGATCTTATGAAGCTCCATCATGCCGAATTCGGGCAGTTTATCGTACGCTTTTTTGAAGACTTCAACAACTCTTCGCTTGATGCCAACACCGATACTGATTTCAAGAAGATGTTTGATGCTATCCAGGCACAAATCCCAATCTATAACAGTTCTTTAGATCAGATAAGAGGAAGTGAAGAAACGTCAAAAATTGCAGCCGCAGACGCTGTTCGTGATGCAGATCTTCAAGCGTTGAGAGACGCCGTAAGACCTTACAGAAACGCCAAAACACAGACCGAAAAAGATGCTTACGTTACCATAAAAATGTTATTGAATCAATATAAAAATGTACAGCATGCTTCTTACGAGGAAGAAACCAACAGGCTTACAACATTAGTTGGAAAGCTTCTTTCTTCGGATTACAGTTCTGCTATTTCTTCATTGGGTATTGTAAAATTCACCAATCATTTGTCGGATTCCAATGCTGCATTTAACACGATCTTTTCCTCTCGGTATTCAGGAAACTCTCAAAAGCAGAACTTTGATGTTAAAGCTTTAAGAAAAGTTTTAACTCGCGATTATAAGCAAATGGCCAACTATATTGTGACATTGGCGAATGTAAAGGAAGACCCGTTCTACACTGATCTACTGACAATCCTGAACAACGGAAGAAACTATTTCTCAAAAACAGTTCTGGCAAGAAGAAACGGAAACAAAACAGAAACACAACTTTAAAAATTATAATGATGAAAGATTTATTTGAAATGATATTCAGAACACGGGAAGATTCCACAAAAGTACAGGTTTTAAGCATTTTCTTATTGATTGGCTTTGGTCTTTTTTGCCTGCTCATTTTTACGGCAAAAATTCACTTAAACAGCTTACTGGTATATGCGACTGCTTTTCTTGCTTACGTAGGTTTTTCCCTACTATTTATAAGTTCTCTGCTAAGAAATATGAAAAGAAAATAAACAGATATTGACAACAATCTCTGCACAAAAAAACCGTCCTTTTTAAAAAGACGGTTTTTTGTTTAATACTATTTTATAATTATTTCAAATACTCATTTTTATCAAGTTTAAAATCAAGGATTTTCCCGTCTCTTTTTACCTTGACTTCAATTGTTTTATAATCCTTTTCTACTCTATTGATCATATAATTACAAGCAGATTCTTTATTTAAATGATCTAGATCAATAGCATTGATGCTCAAAATAGAATCTCCGATCTGAACAGGTGAACCATTATCTTTAAATACAAAAACCACAACAGGTTTTGCATCTATAAAACGATATCCGAAACCGAAAGATTCCAGTTTTGGAGGATTGTTTTTGATGCGTTTCATGTAGATTTTGTTGTTTTTCCAGTCCATGATGAAAATAAAGTCTTTGAAGAATTCGTTTCCGATCAGGCTTGTACTTCCGGTCATCACCAATTCATTCTGGAAAGTTTGGTTTCCAAGCGTCATTTCCTCCGTTCTGAAAATATATCCCGGAACCGGTTTCCCTGCACCAAAAGCTCCGACGGAATTCGTTCCATACGTTTCAACTGCTTGTTTTACTTTCTTTGAATTGTAGTTACTGTCCGATATTTTCAATCTTCCTGTAAATCCTGTATCGAAAGTAAGTTCAATTTTTTTATCTAAAATTTTCGCCAGAACGGTTGGTGTTTTCTGCGTTTTTGCATCAAATGGAATGACAGTTTCATAGTCTTTCAGATCAAAATTCGCCAGGTCTTTTGTCGTTTCAATCGAACTTTCTGAATAATTGATTCTCCAAAACAGTTTTGCCATCTGGTTTGCTCCCAAAATACCATCAATTTTGAAACAACCCAACTCCGAACCATTTAAGTCCATTACAACAACTCCGATGTTTTTGAAAATAACATTGTCAACCGTCATTTCCGGTAACTGCGTAAAGATCTGTTCCTGCTTATTTTTCTGCGAATCTTTTACTTTGCTTGAGTGCTTTTTTTCAAGATTCAGTTCGCTGTAGATAGAGTTGGAAATCACAGTCGGCGCACCGGAATCAAACAGAAAATTGTATATTTTTCCATTGATATTGACCTTTACAAACGGTAAATCGCTTGCGTAAGTTAGATTGATCTTCTCAACTGTATTTTTTAATTGCACTTCTCCGTCTTCGAAGAATCTTTTGCCTTGCGCGGAAATGAGGATTGTGAAGAATATAAAAAATAGTTGGGGGATCTTTTGCATTGGGTTATTTTACACGAAAATAAGGTTTTTATTCTTCTTCATCTGCAAGAGTTAATTTATTTTCACTTTCATAATCTAAATCTGTTAAATTTGACTTTAAATAATCATCATTAAAAATTCCAATTACAATTACTTTTGACACGTCTGTATCAAGAACAATTTTATCACTAGTAGAGTTTAATCTAATTCGTCTACTAAGCCTTGGATGATTTGAAATAAAGCTTACTATTGTAGATTTTTCCAATTGTAGGACAGGAGATTCGGCTTGGATTCTTAAAACTCTTTTAGCATATTTAATGTTATCCATGAAAAGATGTAATTCTTCTATATTATCAATTAAATCTAAAGAAGAAATCAACTCAAGTTTTATCCTAGCTTGATTTTTAACAATTTCATTATATCCATATGCAGAAGCAAAGGTTTTTAAATTATTTACAATTAAAGTATTATCTGCAAATAAGAAATCTATTGAAGTATTTATTTGTAAAATACTTGATGATAGTTTTTCAAATCTATTACCTCTAGGAATTAATCCTAACATCTTATCTTGCCTAACAATAGTTACTGGATAGACATGCTTATAAATTGAGAAGTAATTATCTTCACTTCCTATTGTAATAATAATAGCTTTTATAGATTGTATATCATCATTTGAAAATGAAAAATCTGGATAATCAGTAAATGGGTTAAACTCATTAATAACTGAAAGTTTTTCAGGAAATTCATCTAGATCATAAAGGAAAAGTGTATCAACTGTTTCATGAGTTGCTGAAATATTTCTTAAATTAATATTGCTATTATTTATGATTTTTTCATTTATTTCATTAACAAAAATTTCTTTTAATTCATCCGCTAAATTTTGTGAAATATCTGCGTTTAAAATGACTTCAGAATTATCTTCTTGCTTTTTAATAATATGAATGCATATACCAACAGGAACTGATGTATTATTTATTAATTTTAATCTTTCTTTTAATTGATTTAATTCCATATTTAAGTTTTATTTGCTATGTATATATTATCACTTAATAATTTGCTTTTTATCCAATCATCTTTTTTAATTATATCTTTAGTGATTATAATTATACCATCATTATTCGCAGTAGAAATTTTATAAATATGATAACCTAATAAAGCCAAGGTAGGATTTGTATAAAACATATTTGTTTTTACATATATGAATCCTATTATAATTAAGCTTAAGAAAAAAATTAAGCCATTTCGATTTTCACCCAAATTGAAGCTTAAAAATGGTAATATATAGGTAACTAAAAATGTTAAATGTTCCCAGTTTAGATTTTCTATTTTTGATATTTTTTCAGGTAATGACCGATTACCATTAATTATATATTTAAATTGGAAATAAAAAATAAAACCTAAAATAACAATTATTAGAGATATTGATGGAATAATATTCATTTCAAGAATGTCTTGAAAACTTATAAATCCACAATTGATACCAAAACAAGTTGGAAAGCTAACTTTATTTATAAATAGTAGTATAAATAAAAGCCATAATGACAATACATAAAGTTGGATTTTTAATTTCATTAATAACAATTTTGTTGCACCAAAAATATATAGTCTTTTTGCTTAAAAATTACGGGAATCCGTACTCCTACTTAATTTCCAAATTTTACCATATAAAAACGAAAAAGCCGCCCTAAAAAGGACGGCTTTCAATATCATAAAACTTCAATTACTGAACTTTCACAAGCTCAACATCAAAAATCAACCAAGCATTTGGAGGAATTACTCCTCCAGCACCTCTTTCTCCGTAACCCAATGCTGGTGGGATTAATAAAGTAGCAGTTTCACCTTCTTTTAATAATAGGATACCTTCGTCCCATCCTTTGATCACTCTACCCATTCCGATAGGAATTTCGATAGGCTCGTTTCTCTTGAATGAAGAATCGAACTCAGTTCCATCTACCAATTTTCCAGCGTAGTGTACAGAAATATTGTCACCTGCTTTTGGAGCTTTTCCGGTAGTTGTTTTTGTGATCTTGTAGTATAATCCTGATTCAGTTTTTTGCATTCCTACCTGTAAATCCTCAACCATTTTCAACTGATTTGCTTTGAAATCCTCTTCTTTTTTCTTTCTGTCAGCTTCTTCCTTGGCTACATACGCTTTATTATTTTCAGCGATCTTAGCTTTTCCCTCAGTGAAAGTTTTTGCTGCATCGTAGTTTTTGTACTCGTCTCCTTTGCTGAAAATAGATACTTTTTCAAGTACAATATCAGTTTTAGGCTTATCCTGAGCTCCTTTGTCTACATTAGCGATAGCATCAATAACATCGTTACCTTTTACTACTGCTCCGAAGATTGTGTGCTTTCCGTCTAACCAAGGTGTAGCTACTTCAGTAATGAAAAACTGAGAACCGTTTGTGTTTGGTCCAGAGTTCGCCATTGATAAAATACCTTTTCCTGTGTGGTGAAGATCGTTTCTTTCGTCTTCGAATTTATATCCAGGATCTCCAGCTCCAGTTCCTTTAGGATCTCCCCCTTGGATCATGAAATCTTTGATTACTCTGTGGAAGATCGTTCCGTCATAGAAAGGAACTCCTTTAGCCTTAGATTTGTTATCAATTTTACCTTCTGCAAGACCAACAAAGTTAGCCACAGTTACAGGCGATTTTTTGTCTTCAAACTTTACAATAAGGTTCCCTTTCGTTGTTTGAAGATTAGCATAAAGTCCGTCTTTAAGCCCTTCGTAAGTTTCTTTGTCTACGTTCATTTTTTTATAAATTGGTGTACAACTCATCAGCGAAACACTAGCCGCTGCCAGAATTATATTCTTGTTAAACAATTTCATTATAATGCTTTTAATTTTATGATTAATGGGATATCATTATCTATTTTTTTCTCGTCTCCATAGGTTCCGTAAGCCAGTGCAGACGGCACCAAAAGCGTAACTTCTTCCCCATCGTGTATAAAACGCAGTGCATTTTCTACGGCTTTTAATTCATCAAAGTGTCCGAATTTGGCATCTCTTCTTCCTAAAGGCTCCTCATAGATCTTGGTTTGATCAAAATCATACAGATCATAAGAATAAGAGATAAGGGAATTATCCTGTCTTCTTTCTCTTTGATCAAAACCTTCGGCAGTTACCCAGTAATTAAGCTGTGTAGGATAGAATTTTACAGTCTGTGTCGCTATCCATTGCTGGATCTGGTTTCTTTCCACTGAATTCAGATTTTTCATTCTGTCTTTAGAGACATCAAGATCTTTTTTACTCAAGACCCCACCCACAGGAGGATGAACCTGTGTATTTCTGTTACAGCTCAGTAAGCCTAATATCGATATGAAGAGAATTTTTTTCATAAACTTTTGCGAAAATACGCATTTCACAGGATATAAAAAACAAAAAAAGCCAAGAATCTCTTGGCTTTTATATAATTTTTCTGTGTTGAATTAAACTGTTTCAAGAACATTTTTCTCAACCACGACTCTCCATCCGAAAGTATCTTCTGCAACGTTCGTCTGAATATTAACTAAATCATTTTTAAGTGTAGCAGCAAAACTTTCATCGTCAGAAAGTACAGGTAACTGTAATTTATCACCGTTATATCCTAAAGCCTGGAAAACCGTAGTTACAACTGCAGTTCCAACGCCCCAAACTTCTTTCAATGTTCCGTTCTTCTGAGCTTCTACAACAGCTTTTACAGGAATTGGTTCAACCTTTACTTCAATCCCTCTTTTCTTAGCTAACTGAATAAAACTGTCTCTTGTAACACCATCTAAAATTTTCTCAGAAGTTGGCGGCGTATAAATTGTATCGTTAATTCTAACGAAAACATTCATTGTTCCACTTTCTTCGAAATATTCGTGAGTAGCATCATCAGTCCAGATAATCTGCTCATATCCTTCGTCCATTGCTAATTGAGTCGGGTAAAAAGATGCCGCATAGTTTCCTGCTGCTTTAGCAGAACCTACACCACCGCTTGCCGCTCTTGAATAATGGTCTGAAATTTTAACAGAAACTGGCTCTGTATAATAGCTCTTTGCAGGTGTTGCAACGATAGCGAACATATATTTATTAGAAACTCTAGCTTTCAATGCTTCTTCCGTAGCGAAAATTAATGGTCTGATATACAGTGACATTCCCTCTCCAGAAGGAATCCAGCCTCTGTCTAAATCTACCAATGCCTTTAAACCATCTAGAAACATTTCTTCCGTAACTTCCGGCATTGCAAGACGCGTAGCCGACTTGTTGATACGCTCAAAATTCTTTTCAGGCCTGAAAAGGAAAACCTGCCCGTCTTTGTCTTTATAGGCTTTCATACCCTCAAAACAAGCCTGTCCGTAGTTTACCCCCATCATCGCTGGTGTAAACATTAAAGGACCATAAGGAACTAATTTTACATCCCCCCATTTTCCGTCCTCATACTCACATATTATCATATGATCTATAAAAGTATTTCCGAAAGAAAAATTGTTTGGGTCGAATGTAGAAATTCTGGAGTTTTCAGTTTTTTGAATTATCATTTCTAAAATTTTTTATGATGTTCTACAAATTTAACATAATTTTCTAAATATAAAAATTTTACATTAAATTTGACAAAAAAAAGCTTGAAACGAGAAATTAAGACCACGAATGACGGTAGTAAAACTTTGTTTATCAATGATTTAAATGAAAACTACCACTCTCATCACGGAGCACTGCAAGAAGCAGAACATGTGTTTATTAAAAACGGATTAAATCTAATAAATGATTGCGAAATTAATATTTTAGAACTCGGTTTTGGAACAGGTTTGAATGTTTTGGTTACAATTAATGAATATTTAAAAACTGACAAAAATCATATCATCAACTATTTTACCTTGGAAAAGTATCCCATAAATGAATCAGAAATTGAAGATTTGGCCTACTTTGAGCATTTTGATAACCCAGAATTAAAAGAAATTTATCAAAAAATTCATCAAGCAGAATGGGGAAAATCGGTTGAAATTATTAATGGAATCAATCTTAAAAAGATCCAATGTGACTTCTTTGACCTGAAAGACATTGAGTTACCTAAAATCAACCTTGTTTATTTTGACTGTTTTGGAGCGAGAGTTCAGCCTGATCTTTGGGAAAAGCCATTATTTGAAATGGTTTCAGATAAAATGAGTGTTAACGGCTTATTAACAACCTACTCTTCTAAAGGAAGCGTAAGAAGGATTCTTCAGGAACTTAATTTTAAAGTAGAGAAGAAACAAGGTCCACCGGGAAAAAGGGAGATGATTAATGCTGTGAAGTTATAGGTTGGGAGTTTGAAGCAAGAAAATGGAAGTTTATAGACCTATTAAATATATAGTAGTAAACTTCCGGCATCCATCTTCTAACTTCCAGCAAAAATTCCTAAATTAGCTATACAAATTATTATATATGATAGATAAGATCAACGTGAGAGTCTATGCCTGTGCTGTAAAAGACAAAAAAGTTCTGACACTATTTGAAGAATACGCAGGAGAACCTTTAATGAAATTTCCGGGAGGCGGTTTAGAATATGGAGAAGGACTTATTGAATGCTTACACCGCGAATTTGATGAAGAACTTAATGTGAAAATAGAGATTGTAGAACATTTCTACACACAGGAAAATTTTCTGGTTTCGCGTTTCAGAGAGAACGAACAATTACTTACCATATATTATATAGTAAATATTACCAATGAAGAGGATTTCATCATCCTTGATCCTTGTATTGAAAAAACAGAATGGATCCCAATCGACAGACCGGATAATCCGTTTCCATTACCAGTAGATAAAGTAGTATTCGATAAGTTAAAAGAAAAATACCTGTAAAATTTACAGGTATTTTTTATTGTTATATTATTTGTTATTTTGGGGATTTAAAAGTACTTGCGCCAGGATAAGGCTGCAGGTAACCAGAGTTCCAATTGGACTGCAGAAGAGACTCTAAAAATTCGTCTGTTCTGTTTTTACGTGGGTTGTATTGGTCTTTAAGATCGATATCTGCCATTTTACCTTTTACATTCCACCAGAATGCGCTCCATCCACCTCTTAATTCTTTAATAATTTCAAATACATTTTTGCCGGTAGCTCTGTTCATCAACTTTGCAAAAACCTGACCTTCCGTTGTGGTAAGATCTCTTAATTGCTTTTCATATTGATCAGCCAGCATATTTTGCCTGTCTTTTATATATTTTCTTTTTGCTTTACTATCCAGATCGGTCATTTCCTTCTGAATATCTCGGTATTGCTGAAGAGCAGTCACAAATAAAGGATAAACTCTGTATAATTTTTTATTTAGAAAATAATAATAATTTTTATCTAATTGATTGTTAAATTTCGGTTTATTCACTAAAACCAATTCATCCATTGCCACCACGGTTTCTCCATTGATCTCGTAGATTCTGGCTTTTTGGCTTTCATCGTAGTAGTATTTATTGCCAAATTCATCCACTTTTAACAACTCTTGTGGGTACTGGCTCAAAGGCTTCGCAATCACGGAATCCCTTTGTCCGAAAACAAAGACCCCAAAAAAGAAAAGAAAAAGATAAACAATCTTAGTAAAATTCATTATTTTTACACGTATTAGAACAAAAATTAAACGCAAAAATCATTCCTTTTTATGAAATTTGAGAAGAAATCTTTGAAATTTTTAGAAAAATACTTAAACACTTCATCGCCAACTGGATACGAACACAAGGGACAGGAAGTCTGGATGGACTACATCCGACCTTACGTTGATAAAATCGAAGTAGATCATTACGGAACTTGCTATGGGATAATCAATCCAGATGCACCATTTAAAGTAGTCATTGAAGCACACGCTGATGAGATCTCCTGGTATGTAAATTACATTACAGATGAAGGATTAATCTATGTAATCCGAAACGGAGGCTCAGATCAGACCATTGCACCGTCAAAAGTCGTTCACATTCACGGAGAAAACGGAATTGTAAAAGGAGTTTTCGGATGGCCGGCAATTCATACAAGAACCAATCAAAACGAACCAATTCCAAAGATCGAAAATATTTTTATCGATTGTGGAGCAACCACCAAAAAAGAGGTTGAAGAAATGGGGATTTATGTTGGCTGTATGATCACTTACCCAGACGAATTCTTCGAAATGAATGACCGTTATTTCGTTTGCAGAGCTTTAGACAACAGAATCGGTGGTTTTATGATCGCGGAAGTGGCAAGACTTTTAAAAGAAAACAAAAAAACAATTCCATTTGGGTTGTATATCACGAACTCTGTCCAGGAAGAAGTTGGATTGTATGGAGCCGATATGATTGCAGATACGATCAAACCTAATATCGCCATCGTTACAGATGTTACCCATGACACAACGACTCCAATGATCGAAAAGAAAAAAGAAGGCGACCAAAAATGTGGTGACGGGCCTGTAGTTTTCTTTGCTCCAAGCGTACATCACGTGATCAGAGAATTGATTATTGATACTGCAAAAACGAAGAAAATCCCTTTCCAAAGAGCGGCAGCAAGCAGAGCTACTGGTACTGATACTGATGCTTTTGCACACTCTAACGGCGGGGTTCCGAGTGCATTAATTTCGTTACCTTTGCGTTACATGCATACGACCGTGGAAATGGTTTCTAAAGAAGACGTAGGAAATGTAATTAAACTGATTTACGAAACGCTTCTAAAGATAACACCGGAAATGAAGTTGAAATATCATTAAAATGAAATTAATTTCTGATTTAATTAAAAAACCAACATTCATATCAATAGTAAGTATATTATTATTTGTTTTGGGTCTTCCTTTAATTATTTATCAGTTTTTCACACTTGATTCAAGTTCAAGTTTAGGAATTGCAATTGAAATAATTATTTTAATGTTTGTGTTAGGATTATTAATCATAGACAGGTTTTTAGTTAAAAAAGTAAATACCATAAGACTTTCGATAATAGAAATTGTTTTAATTGGTGGCTATTTAATGTACTATTATTTCACAAACAATAATTCTTTTTCAATCGGTTAAAATAAAGTAAAAGTATAAAAAGTAAAAATGAAAACGAAGCTTATTGCTCCTTCCCTTTTATCTGCAGACTTTGGGAATCTGCAAAGAGACATTGAAATGTTAAACAATTCTCAGGCCGACTGGTTGCATATTGATGTAATGGACGGGAGATTTGTACCCAACATTTCATTCGGTTTTCCTGTGATGAAAACTGTTCAGCAACATGCCAAGAAATTTGTAGATGTACATTTGATGATCTTAGAACCTGAAAAGTATGTTGAAGAATTCATCAATCACGGTGCTGATCTTATTTCGGTTCATTATGAAGCTTGTACGCATCTTCACAGAACGATTCATCATATTCAGAGTTTGGGAGCGAAGGCTGGGGTTGTTTTAAACCCTTCAACTCCGGTTTTAATGTTGGAAGATATTATCGCTGATGTTGATCTTGTTTTATTAATGAGTGTAAATCCAGGATTTGGCGGACAAAAATTCATTGAAAACACTTACAAGAAAATAGCTGAAACCAAAGACTTAATTTTAAGCAATAATTCTACTGCTCTTATTGAAATTGATGGCGGTGTAAATCTAGACAACGCTTCAAAACTGTTCGAAGCCGGAGCAGATGTCTTAGTTGCCGGAAATGCAGTTTTCTCATCAGAAAGCCCAGAAAGAACCATTGAGCTTTTAAAAATTTAATTATTTAGCTTTTAAATAAAGAAAAAGGCAGCTTGTGGGCTGCCTTTCTTACTCTGTAATCTGAGCTTATGATGGTTATTAGTTTTCGTTTTTTAAAGCTTAGTGTTTAAACTTCCTGTTGTAATTCTGATGTAAAGATCTATATTAATTTCATTAAAAACATCCGTAAAAACACTGAATTTCCGTTAAGTATTTATACTTAATAGAGATTTTAGCGAAAGAAAAATTCTTATTCAACTTTATTCCAAACGCAGGCACAAACTACTAAAAGTATGCTGATTACAGAAAAAACGGTTCTGATGTTGTTTAAAAAATTCCATCTGTTTTCGAAATTATCCCGCATTTGCTTAATTCCTTCTTTTGTAGAATTTACAATATCAAACTTGTCTAATTGATCATTAAGCGGAACATTTCCAACTATTGTCACTCCGAATACACCGATCAAATAAGTCAATGTAGCCAAAAGAAGCAAAATAAAAACAGGATTTTGCGCCCGATATAAAAAGGTAGAAATCGGAAGTAAAACTGCAGTTCCCATAAAACTCACAAAAAATACAAGATTCAGGATCTCGCGGTTGATCGACTGCATTGCTTTTAAATATTCTGTGTCTGACAATTTCCCTAATCCCAATACGACAGAACAGGAATACGCATAGAAAAGTCCGGCTATCAAGGCTGTGAGGACAGCTGTGACAATTAAAAGTATCGTTGTCATTTTCATATATTTAATTTGATGATTTAGTTTTTTGCTGAAACATAAAAATAATACATTAAAAACAATTTTAAGTTTAATAATTTTTAATATTTAATTATAGATTCATAATACTTTCTTGTTTTATACAATTAATCAATGATTATAAAGAAATTTTTATCAACTTTTCTTATTTTAGTCCGCAAAACAGAGAAAGATGAAAAGTAAAATTACCGGAACATTTTTATTGGGATTAATTTTATCAACCAGCAATCTTAATGCTCAAGATAAAACAGCCGACAACAAAAAAATGGAATGGTTTCAAGACGCCAAGTTGGGAATTTTTATCCATTGGGGAATTTATTCGGTTGACGGAATTTCAGAATCATGGTCTTTTTTCAATAATTATATCAATCATGAAAATTATATGAAACAGCTCGACGGATTTTCTGCTTCACAATATAAACCTGATGAATGGGTAAAATTAATTAAGGATTCCGGAGCAAAATATGCTGTCATCACCACAAAACACCACGACGGAGTTTCTCTGTGGGATTCTAAAGCTGAAAAAGCGACGACTATTCCTAAAAACTCTTTGGCTAAAAAAGATGTATTGGCGCCATTTGTTTCTGAGCTTAAAAAATCAGGGTTAAAAACTGGTCTCTACTACTCTCTTCTCGATTGGAGCCATCCTTATTACGACAATAATACGAGGACAAAAAAACGATATGAAATTAAAAACGATCCCAAACGTTGGTCAAATTTTGTCAATTATTACCAAAGTCAACTGAATGATCTTTCCAGTCAATTTAAGCCAGATTTATTATGGTTTGATGGTGACTGGGAGCACTCATCAGAAGAATGGCAGGCGCCAAAAACATTAGAAAATTTAAGAAAATATAATTCAAATATTATTATTAATTCAAGACTAAATACACACGGAGATTACGAAACACCTGAGCAGGGAATTCCTGTTATTAACCCTCAAAGTGATTATTGGGAATTGTGCTACACGATGAATGATGCGTGGGGTTATCAGCCTTTTGACAAGAATTATAAAACGCCAAATATGATTGTAAGAACATTGGCAGACGTAATCAGTATGGGCGGAAATTTATTGCTTGATATTGGCCCAAAAGCTGATGGAACAATTCCAGCCGAGCAAGTTGAAATTTTGAAAAATCTGGCAAGATGGACTTCAAAATATCCTGATGCCATTTATGGAACCAGACACGGAATCCCTTTTGAGAATTACAAAGGAAAATCTGCCATGTCAAAAAACGGAAAAAAATTATTCCTTTATTTGGAAGAAGCGAAAGATTTTACGAAAATTTATGGTTTAACTTCTATGCCGAAATTAGCAAGAATTATAGGAAATGATAATGGAAAAGTAAATTTTAAAGCTGAAAATACCGGAAATCTGACAGTGAATTTTTCAAATGTGAAATTTGATCAGGATGTAACGGTTGTTGAATTGGATTTTAATGACAAAATAACCTTTTCCAACAATATAAAAAGGGATAAACCTTCGCTCAATCAAATTTTAGAAGATAAAAATTCTAAATCTGCCACCTTCGAAATCGCTGAACAACTTCATGACGGAAATAATATTTTCAACAATTCAGGATTAACAGGTGACGGATTGGATATGAAGTTTCCAAAATCATCAAAAACAAATACTGAAACCATCAATTGGATCAGTAAACATGCAGAAGCTTTATTTGAAACTGAAAAAGGTCTGCCAAACGGGCATTATTCCGGCAACAGTGTTCTTTCAAAGGACAAGCAGACAATTTACCTTTTTGTTGAAGGAACTCCAACCGGGTCAATTGCTTTAAAAGGGATAAAAAATAGTATTGCAAGAATCAGAATTGTTGGGGACGGTTCTTTGGCTAATTATAGATCTTACAACAAATTATATTGGAGTGACAAGCCAGGAATCGTTTATATTGACATTCCAAAAGAGAGACTTGACAGAAATATGACAGTAATTGCCGTTTTACTGGACAAACCCATCGAATTATACAGAGAAAAGGTAGGCGCCGTTGAAAATAATCTTTAAAATCTGCCAACAATATGACAGTATGGCGTAAAAAAACAAAAATCCAGAAAAAATTTCTGGATTTTATATTTTAAATAAGAAAATTCTTAATTAGAAAATCTCTCTTCCTGAAAAATGGAATTGAGCTTCGATAAGAGCGTTCTCGTTAGAATCTGAACCGTGAACAGCATTCTCTCCAATGCTTCTTGCAAACATCTTTCTGATCGTTCCTTCCGCAGCTTCAGCCGGGTTTGTAGCTCCGATCAAAGTTCTGAAATCTTCAACAGCATTATCTTTTTCAAGAACAGCAGCAACGATTGGCCCAGAACTCATGAAATCTACCAACTCTCCGTAGAAAGGTCTTTCAGCGTGAACTTCGTAGAATTTTTTTGCATCAGCAACAGTAAGTTGAGTTAATTTCAAAGCTTTGATTTTAAAACCACCTTCTGCAATTTTACCTAATATAGCACCGATATGTCCGTCTGCAACAGCATCAGGCTTAATCATAGTGAATGTAATGTTAGACATAAATGTATATTTTTTTTAATGGCGCAAAATTACGAAAAATATTTTTGATTTGAATTTTAATTTTTTTTTAACATAAAAATAACTTTTATTAAGAAATGATGAACAAAAGTTGGCACAGTAATTGTTTATTCTATTCCGATTCTCATGTTTAATTTGAGTTTTCATGGTTATTAGTTTTTACCCAGCCTCGGCTGGGTTTTTTATTGCCCAATATTCCCCAAAAAGGTCATCCAACTCAAACATTATGACATAGTTAAACTTCTGTTTAATTATTTTTCAAACAGGATATATTATATTTTGTTATTATTAAGTAAATTTATTTTTGTGACAATTCTTCCGCTTCGTCCATCAACTTAATGTAAGTAGAATATCGGGTTTCTTGGATTTCGCCCATTTCCAATGCATCAAGAACAGCACATTTTGGCTCATTGATGTGCATACAATTGTGAAATTTGCATTCTTTCCTCTTTTTAAAGATCTCAGGAAAATAATGCTGTACTTCTTCTTTTTCAATATCAATCATTGCAAACTCGCGGACTCCGGGAGTATCAATCACATTTCCGCCAAAGTTCCAGAAATGCATCTGGGCAAAAGTGGTGGTGTGTTTTCCTTTAAGATGGGTGTCTGATATTTCTGAAGTTTTGATATTCAGACCTGGCTGCAAAGCATTCACCAAAGTTGATTTTCCACATCCGGAATGGCCGAAGAAAACAGAAGTTCTGTCTTTTAGAAGTTCCTGCAAATCGTTCAAATTTAATTGAGAATAAGAGGATATTTCCAAGGTGTTGTATCCGATGTCCTGATAAACAAACTCGATATCTTTTACCAATTCAATTTCAGGTTCATTTAAAACATCCATTTTATTGAACAAAAGTAAAGGCTCGATATTGTACGCTTCACAGCATGCCAAAAATCGATCTAGGAAACCAAGAGATGTTTCAGGGTGTTTCAGGGTAAAAATAAAGCAAGCTACATCGATATTGGATGCAATAATGTGTGCTTCTTTTGAAAGGTTAACGGATTTTCTGATCAGATAATTTCTGCGTGGATCTATTTTTGTGATCCAAGCAACATCATCCTGTTCCAACTGAAATTCCACAAAATCTCCTACAGCAAGCGGATTGGTAAGTCTGGTTTTAATTAATTTGAATTTGCCACGAATTCTGGCCTCGAAAATTTTACCAGTTTCCATTTCTAAAACCTGATACCAACTTCCTGTAGATTTAATGATTTTTCCTTTCATATATATTACTGGGTGCAAATATAAGGAATTAGGAAATAAGAAAAAGGGCTTAGGATTTAGTTAATAATTAAAAATATTTCATCTTAATTTCCCTAAATCCTAAGCCCTAAAATCTATTTCCTGTTAACTACTTTCTATCGATCATAATGCTGTTCTGAACCTCAATAGATTCTTCGTGAATCGCTTTGAAAACTTTCTCGATAAAATCCTGAGACATACCTGTTTCCCTAGCTTTTTGAGTAGCGTATTCTGTAATCACTTTCCAACGTTCCGGTTGGAAGATAGCGATATCATTCTCTTTTTTAAGCTTACCAATTTTTTCTGAAATTTTCATTCTTTGAGAAAGAAGTTCGATCAATTGGAAATCCAGATCAGAAATTAACGTTCTGTGTCTTCCCATTTCACCGTCAAAACCTGCCAATCCGGAGTTCCTGATTTTTAAATTTCCGATTAATTCAGCTAAAACTTCTGGCGTGATTTGTTGAGAAGCATCACTCCAAGCTTCATCAGGATTGCAGTGAGATTCGATAATCGCACCTTGGTAACCAACGTTCATTGCTTCCTGCGTAATATCTGCCAAACCGGTTCTGTTACCACAAATGTGAGAAGGGTCGATCAACATTGGGATATTCGGGAACTGACTTTTGAAGTCTAATGCAATCTGCCAGTTCGGATTGTTTCTGTATTTTGTTTTTTGGTAAGTAGAAAAACCTCTGTGTATTGCTCCAAGGTTTTCAATACCTTGACCTAATAGTCTTTCTAGCGCTCCGATCCATAATGCTAAATCTGGGTTTACAGGGTTTTTAACCAAAACCGTTTTATTCGTTCCTCTCAACGCCATCGCAATTTCCTGAACGGTAAACGGGTTCACGGTAGAACGCGCTCCGATCCAAAGAATATCAACATCGGCTTCCAATGCAGCAAAAACGTGGTGTGCGTTGGCAACTTCTGTAGCGGTTTTGAAACCATATTCTTCTTTTACTTTCTTTAACCAGTTTAGCCCGATCACTCCTACTCCTTCAAATCCGTTTGGTTTTGTACGGGGCTTCCAAATTCCTGCACGGAAAATGGGAACCTGCGCACCTGTTTCTTTAATTCTCCTTGCTGTTTCCAACATTTGCGCTTCACTTTCCGCGCTACATGGCCCTGCAATCATCATTGGTTGAGGGAATTCGTTGATCCAGTCGTTTTTTAAGTCACTTAAATTCATATCGTTAATTTATATATATTTATTTTACTGTTTATATCAATAGGCAAATTATTATAAAATTTAATTTATAATTTCTTTCAAAAAATGCCGTTAAAAAAATTAAGTGGGATTAGGAATTGTGATAGAAAATCAATCTATTCCTTGTATTTTTTTGAGAAAGAAATTTAGTTAGTAATACCAATAAAATCGATAATACGTTCCAAAATTTCTAAGATAGCTAAAAGACAAACCAAAATAACTGCTAAAGAAATCAGCAGTTGCAAAACCAAAAAGGTTTTTAGAATTAGGTTTATGTAAAATTGTTTGTTCCACTTTTATGTTGTGAATCTTCTATTTTCAGCTATTTAAATTTATAATTTGTGTTTGTCAAAAAGTTATTTAAAACAAAATTATTTGACAAATATATAAAATTATGACAAATCAAACTTCATTAAATCATCAAGATCTTTCAGCAAAGGATTTTTCTCAATGAACTTTTCGAATATCTTCTTAGTCGTAACAACCTCAATTTTAAGGCTTTCGAAGTCTCTTTTATACTCAATTTCAATAGAATAATTATGTACTTTTCTTTTGAAATGATTAAAAAATTCTCCGCTTATTTTATCAAATTCCACTTTTGCAGAGTCTGAAGGATAAGAAACCTGAATATTATGCTCGTCTATTTTAACTAATTTAAAAGCTTTAATAGCATTAAAAACAAATGTATTCTTGGATTGCAATTGTTTCAATAGCAAATTCCATTCCATTTGTAAATCGGTTTCAGTAAAATGGTTTTGTGGAAGGTCTTCAGTTTTTGTGGCAAGCGTGCTATCTTCCTTTTTTTCAACTTTCTCTTCTTTATTCATAAAAGAATTGATACTGAAACCGGAAGAAGATCCCTGTTTAGATAAAGGCTTAGAAGTTTTTTTAATAACAATTTCCTGAGGTTCATTAGAAATCACAGGCTTTTCAACCTTTTCTTCTTTCTTTACCTCTATTTTTTGCGGAATTGCTACTTCAATCTTTTCATGAAGGAAGGGCGCTAGTATTAAGAATTTTTTTTTTTAGCAAGGTCAGCATTAGCCGTCAGTGAGGACAATTGCATTAATGCAATCTCTACCGTAAGTCTTGGGTTCTTTGAGTTCTTATAATTGATATCGGCATGATTACAAATCTCGATGCCGTCTATTAATTGTTGAGCGTTCCATTTTTGGCCTTGCTCTACAAATTTGGTTTTTGTTTTCTCTCCTACTTCGATTAAATCAATTGTAGAAGCATTTTGAGCCATCATTAAATCTCTGAAATGATTTCCTAATCCGGCAATGAAAATATGAGAATCGAAACCTTTTTTTACAATTTCATTAAAAGCAAAAAGTACTTCGGGAATTTTATTTTCCTTGGCAAGATCAACAATATTTAGATATTGATCGTAATCTAAAATATTAAGCACTTCGGCAGCTTTTGCCAACGTAATATTTTTTTGAGAAAATGTAGAAAGTCTGTCGAATATAGAAAGAGCGTCTCTTAAAGCACCATCGGCCTTTTGAGCGATTAAATATAAAGCATCATCTTCATATTGAATATTTTCTTTCTGAGCAATAGTTTTAAGGTGCGACTGAATATCTTCAATCACAATTCTTTTGAAATCGTAGATCTGACAACGCGATAAAATCGTTGGAATGATTTTATGCTTTTCTGTGGTTGCCAAAATAAATATTGCATGCGCAGGAGGTTCTTCCAGCGTTTTAAGGAAAGCATTGAAGGCAGCAGAAGACAACATGTGTACCTCATCGATGATATATACCTTGTATTTACCAACCTGAGGAGCAAAACGCACCTGATCTATCAACTCTCTGATATCATCAACAGAGTTGTTGGAAGCAGCATCTAATTCATAGATGTTGTATGCAAAGCCATCTTCTGAAACGGAACCGTCTTTTTCGTTGATCTTTCTTGCCAAAATTCTGGCACAAGTCGTTTTACCAACGCCTCGGGGTCCACAAAACAGTAAAGCCTGAGCCAACTGATTTTCTTCAATTGCATGTTCTAACGTATCCGTAATATGAGATTGCCCAACAACCGTGTCAAACTCTTGTGGGCGATATTTTCTTGCAGATACGATGAAATTTTCCATTGGTCAAAAATAAGAAATATTGTTCTAATTTGAAAATTTAAATTTTCAAAATTTCATGTAAATCATACTTTTCTACAAATGGAAAATTTCAAACATATTATTTTTTATCTTCGTAAGCAAAGTCGATCAACTCAACGATAGCTTTTTCAATTTCTGCTCTACCTTCGTCAGTCTTCATATCGATACCACAAAACTTGTTTGCGTTGTAACCTGTATAAAGATTTAAGTAATATGCTCCAGAAATAATTAGCGCCATAATTGCCCTGTATCTAGTAGCATTTTCTCCAAAGTGAGGGTCTGTAATATGCTGAAACAACATATCTCCTACTTCTTCACGCTGTTCTACTAATTTTCTAAGAATCGGTTTACTTTCTGAAAGTTCCCAAAGAATGATTTTTTGAAGTTCTTTATTTTTTTTCAAGTTATCAAACTGGTTAAGCAAAGCAATTTTTGACAATTCTTTACCTCCATCTGAAATATCAACTTCTACATTCTGATTGAATTTTGTCCAATAATCCTGAGATTTGATATACTCATCGATCAACTTATCAGTACTTCCAAAATATTCATAGATAAGTTTTTTATCGAAACCTGCAACGGCAGCGATCTTACTTACTTTTAAACCTGAGTAACCTTTTACTCTTAAAATTTTACCAACTGCGGCAAGTAATTTCTGTTTAGTTTTTTCTTTGTCCCTAATGGGACCTTGCACAACTTTTCTGGGCATAATACTAGTATTATTTTATTTTTTTGCAATATGCAATTTTTTGTTTATATCTTCGAACGCATTCAGCGTTTTATCAAGATGTTCTTTTTCATGTCTCGCCATTACACTCATTCTGATACGCGCATCTTTTCTAGGAACGGCAGGATATAAAATCGGGTTTGTATAAATTCCTCTTTCAATGAGTAGTCTTCCGACGTCTCCTGTTACATAAGGATCTCCAATTTTTACCGGAACGATCGCAGAACGTGTAACTCCTGTATCTAATCCCAAATCATCCAACCCTTTTTTGAAATAATTAATATTATCCCAAAGCTTCTGTCTCCAGATAGGCTCTTCATCAATTAACTCAATGGCCTTAATAATTCCTGCAGAAGAAGGCGGTGCCGTTGCAGAAAAAATCTGTTGTTTAGACTGGAATCTCAAAATTGCCGCTATTTTCTTATCTGCAATTACATATCCTCCCAAATTACCAAAAGTCTTACTAAACGTTCCTGTAATAATGTCTACTTTATCTAATAGATCGGCTTCTTCAAGCGTTCCTCTTCCCGTTTCTCCTAAAATTCCAACCCCATGTACATCGTCTACCATTAAAAAAGCATTATACTTTTTTACTAGCGCATAAATCTCTTTTACATGCGAAGTATCCCCATCTTGTGAATACACTCCATCTATAACTACGAGTTTTGTACGGTAAAGGTTTTCTGAAGTCTTCAAAATGTGTTCCAAAGCTTCTAAATTATTGTGAGGAAACGTTTTTTTATTTGTGTAGGCACAACCTTCATGTACACTTGCATGTACTGCCATGTCTAAAATAGCGATATCCTCTTTCTGCATTAAACATTGCAATGTAGCACTATTAGCTGTATATCCTGTAGTAAAAACTACAGCTTCCTCCTCTTTTCTTCCAAAAAAAGAAGATATCTTTTTTTCCAGATCATTATGGTAATCAAAATATCCGCCGATAAGCGGAGTTGCCCCCGTTCCGGTTCCATATTTCTGAATTCCTTCAATTGCGGCCTGTTTTACTTTCGGATGTTGTGTAAATCCTAAATAATCACTGGAAACAAAGCTCACATATTCTCTATCCTGATTGGCAATATTTACGTGAACTAATGAGTTGGTTCCTGTTGTATTTTTCAATCTGTAATTCATGTGGCCGTTGGACTTCATGTACTCTAAAAATTCATAAAAAATCTCTGCTCTTTGAGATATATTATGGTCTGGAATATTCTCAAAATCCTTAAATGTGGCTGTTGTAAAGTTAATGTTCATCCTTAATTTTGTTAGCTGTTTAAAGAACAAATATATGATTATTTCACATGGCTAACTTTGAATTTTCAATTAAAATTTATTATGCATATAATATTTTAATCATATAGTTTGAAAATCAACATATTTCACACTTATTGGATCATTTTAATATTTATTAACATATTCGAAAAGCCTTTTCATTAATCTAAAATTAGTGAAAAATAAAACACAAAACCTCATCAAAAACAAAAAAAGACAACCACTTTCGCAACCATCTTACTTCAATATAAAATATTTAACTATTTACTTAATAACTCCACATTTATTCAATGAAAAAATCATTTAATAAAAATTTTATTTTAGACTTAATAAAAGCTATCATTAAATGCCTTGATTGAGTTTTTTACATTCAGTTTTTCCAGGATATTTTGGCGATGACGGCTGACGGTATTTACACTTATAAAAAGAAAATCTGCAATTTCTTTGCTTGTGAAACCTTCACCTACGAATTTCAAGACCTCCAATTCTCTTTGAGACAAGATATTTTTGTAGTTTAATTTATCCTCAACCACCACTTCTCCTTTTGTAGAATTTATAATTAAAAAATCCGATGGTGAGAGAATCGACTGATCTAAAGCAATACTATACAGACAAAGCGCAAACCTCAGCTTATTATTGTAGGGTGAATAAGTGTAAAACATACGATGCTGCACAAATCTGTATTCTTCATTTTTATCTTTCATCCTGATTCTGGATACAACATTATAATTAATACGCTCTTCAGGTTTAAGCGAATCCATGAGTTTAAAAAAACGTAATTCGTGAATGTATTTCTTCAGTTTATCATCAGGATGGATTTTCTTTAAGATCTCTTCTTCCCAAATTGAATCTATAACGGTTGGGTTTTCTTTAAAATTTAAACCTAATTCCAACGCAGATTTTGAAGTATAGACGTAGCTTTTGTTCGCCTGCATATCACTCAATACTGAAACAATATTTTCAATTTGAGAATACATTGATGCCTGTTGTTTATATATCTCAATATCCAACAGACAGGTACTTCCATTTTTGTTCAGCAGTGTTTTGTTAAGCGTGTCTAATATCTCCATAAATGGTTATTTATAAGTATTGATGAAATAACGGTAAAATTTTACTTTTGCTAAATTAATACTTTACACTCAGTTATACCGATAAAGAAAGATAATGAAGAGAATAATTTTAAGTTTCTGTGTACTTCTATTGGCTCAGAAAAGCTTTGCTCAGACGTTAGAAAAAATGACATGGTTCAACGAACCTGAAAAATGGGAAATTAAAAACAATGTTTTATCAATGTTTGTTACTCCACAAAGTGATTACTGGAGAATTTCACATTATGGCTTCACTGTAGACGATGCGCCTTTCTATTATACCACTTATGGCGGAGAATTTGAAGCGAAAGTAAAAATTACAGGAAATTATAAGGCAAGATTTGATCAAATGGGATTGATGCTGAGAATTGATAAAGACCATTACATCAAAGCCGGCGTCGAATTTGTAGACGGAAAATACAACCTTAGCACCGTTGTCACTCATACAACAAGTGACTGGAGCGTGATCACCTTAGATAAAACACCTCCCGCAGTTTGGATAAAAGCAGTAAGAAGGCTGGATGCAGTAGAAATTTTTTATTCTTTTGATGATAAAAATTATATCCTGATGCGTAATGCACATTTACAGGACAACACTCCTGTGATGGTTGGCTTAATGGCTGCGTGCCCGGACGGAAATGGCTTCAATGCAACTTTTGAGAATTTTAAAGTGAAGCATCTTCCCGATGAACGACGCTTACAATGGCTTGAAAACCATAAATAACGATTGAATTACACTTCAATATACAGTCAATTTTTATTAACCTCTCATTTTTTTTGGGAGGTTTTTATTTTTTTAGGTTAAATAAAAAACCGGATAAAATTATCCGGTTTGTATTTGTGTGTTTTAGAATCTAGTTCTGTTAAAATATTTCCATTAATTATTATGAGGGATAATAATTTAAAAATACATTAAGTAAGTCTTGTAAGAACTATTGAATATGTTCTGGAAACATTCCCATTATTGGTAATATTTATAGTACCGGATGAAGGTATTACTAAAGTATAATTTAAAGCTGTAGAATTTCCTCCATCTGCACATCCCGGCTTACCAGCCCATGTTGTAGCGGTAGTTGTTTTACTTGTTTCAGTAAAAGTTGGCCCTTTGGTAGTACTATTACTTATTAAACCATCTATTCCTTTAATAGAAAAGTTACTATTAAATGCTATATTAAATACAAAATATTCAGCAACAACAGCGTATGAGCATCCATCAAAAGCAGTCACAGTAGCTTTATACACGGAACCGTCAACCATACCACTGGTAATAAATGTACTTGTAGCACCACTCGCAACAGTAACCGTATTTGAAGTAACCGAACCAAAAGTACTTGAAGGTGATGCTTTTACCAGAACGCCATTAGCATCAGAATACACAGGAGTTACAACAGTTGCTCCTGCTACCGGAGTAATTGTTCTTACTCTGGTTGTACCATTTACATCTAAAGTATTTGTAGGAGCTGTAGTTCCTATTCCTACGTTTCCCGTACTCATCAGAACCATACCTGGCGCTGCAGTGGCTATAGATTTTGAATGAAATTGAAGAACGTTATCACTAACCCCTAAACCATAGAAATCGCTTCCAACTGAATTATTATAAACCGCTAATTTTTTTCCAACAACATCCGTGACCGTGCTTCCCGCATTTGTTCCTAAATCCAACCTGTTATTGGGCGTCGTCGTACCTATTCCCATATTTCCATTTGCAAGCATTGTAGCAACAGTTGTCAATGTTTGACCATCACCATAGGTTCCCACAGAATTTGCTCCTACGTTAAACTGTAAACCAGATTCTGCCCCCGAAACATTAATAGAAGGAATGCTTGGAGTAACATTAAACCAAATATTATCCCAGCTTCCACTAGCTGTAGAACTTTTCATACCAAACAGAGTTCCTACGACATCTACTTTTGCAACTGGAGCAGTAGTACCAATACCAACACTCCCTGTTGCGGTAACTGAAACGTCATTCGCCTGCTGAGCTGCCGTAGGAACACCCGTTGCAGCGTTGTCTTTTGCAGCATCAATGTTAAATGCACCTTGTGGATTAGCAGTATTGATCCCAACCTGAGCGTTAATTTGAATAGCAAAACCTGAAATTGCCATTACAATAGTTAATACTGTTTTTTTCATATGTTAAAAGTTTTTAAGTTTCGGTTTTGTGAAAATACAAATTTTAATTTAAAAATTCAACAATTATATCAACAAATCAATATAATTTTCAATAAAATAACCATTTGTTAAGTAAACTTTAACAAACATATCATATTATTAATAAACAATGAATATTCGTTTAATTTTAAAAAAAATGAATATGTCTAGAATTTATTTTGCTACTACAGTATTCAGTATTATTCTTAAAAATTAAGTAAAAAACGTTTATTATATCCATTATTAGTAAATATTTGATTGATATTATACAGATAATTTTTACATGAAAATAAGTTTTGATTTATTGTATAATCAAAAAATTATAGAAGTAATAAACTAGTGCAAGTGGAAAGAAATCTTAATTCAATTATTAAGTTAAATAAAGGATAATTTATTGAACAATAAGAAAAGTATAGAAAACAGTCATTGCTTTCTTTTCGTAGGCATCTTTTAAGGAGATAAGCATTGCCGTACGGATCATATTTTTCCCTTTAATCGGGATAGTGAGGAGATCGTCTTTCCCCACCACTGTTGTTTGTGCTAAAATGGTAAACCAATTTCCGCTTTTAGTAAGCTCAAGCAAGGTAGGAATATCATTAATTTCAATTAAAATATTGGGTGACAAATTATTACTTTCAAAGGCTTCGGTAACAAATTTTGTTGTGCTGTACCCTTTTGTAGGCAATGCAAGTGGCAAATTCGTGATTTCTTTTAACGTAATACTTTCTTTATTTTTAAAATCAGATTTTTTTGAAGCAACCAAAGTCATTGGTGACGTAAAAAGCGGCGTGTAATTAAATATCTTTTCCTTATTCCCTTCAGCAAAAGTAAGGGCAAAATCCAGTTCAAGATGAGTCAATTTTTCGATTAATTCGGAAGTGGTTCCAAAAACAATGTTTACTCTCACGCCCGGATATTTTACAGAAAACTTAATGAGAGCCTCAATCAAAGTAGAACGCATCCCGTAAGTAACGCCAATTGTAAGCTCACCGATTTTAAGATCTTTTAAATCTCGTAAAGCCAAAAAACCTTCCTGCGATTTTAGAAGACTTTTTTCGGCGTATGTTGAAAACACAGCTCCGGCTTCCGTTAATGTAATACGCTTCCCTATCCTATTAAATAAAGGAATTCCCAATTCA
Source organism: Chryseobacterium glaciei (assembly GCF_001648155.1). Taxonomy (NCBI): domain Bacteria; kingdom Pseudomonadati; phylum Bacteroidota; class Flavobacteriia; order Flavobacteriales; family Weeksellaceae; genus Chryseobacterium; species Chryseobacterium glaciei. The sequence goes on from NZ_CP015199.1 coordinate 4,576,790, forward strand.
TCTTCAAGCTGTTTGATCTGCTGCGAAAGCGTGCTCTGACTTATAAATAAATGATTGGCCGCTTCCGTAAAATTAAGCAATTCTTTGGCTTTAAGAAAATAACGAATTTGTCTGAGTTCCATATTTGTAAATCGGTTTTAACGATGAATAATTTTCACCAAAGGCGAATTACAAATTTATGGATTTTAGCATCTTCCGAAGCGTTTGATGAGATTTAATTCTGAAACTTTTTCCTCTTTAAAGGTAAGTGATAGAATAATTTTTCTGCCAAACCAGGTTTTTCCGACTTCGTAAGTCCAGATTTCGTTATTAAAATAATTAAACCCATCTCCTAGTTCTTTGATAATTTCATTGCGGGATTTACCCAACAGGTGGCTAAAATTTTCTTTTTTCATTTTGTGTGTTTGATTTCTATTATCAAAACAGAGACCAAAATGTTAAAATCCGTATTTTTCAGTTATTACAAGTGATTAATTTATAGTTAATTAAAATAATATTTTATAAAATATCTCCACTTTTGTCCATATATTTTTTGTTTTATTATTCTAAAGTGATTATTCGATTTCAAAAATATTATTTATCGAATAATAACCCCTACATACCACAAAAATGATAATAATATTTAAATTTTCAGAGGAAATAATACATTAATAATGGTTTTTGTTACAAATTTTTAATATTTTTGAAACAATGTAAGTATTTGGTTAGATTTTTGAAGTGAAATATTTTATATAAAATTAAGTTAATCGCTTATTTTTTCAACATTAGTTTAAATATTAATATCATGAAACTTTCAAACTTTACTTCTTCACGAAAAAAGATTATTCTGATATTGAAAAAATCATTTTCAATACCCGTCTGTTGATCTTCACAGATCCGCTTACCATGTTTTGAAAATATTACAGACTTACTAAAACTCTTACCACATCATGATTTTTGAAAATGAACAACATTCTGTTTTACAGGATACGCATAATCTTTCGTTTGTAGCAAACGTTATTAATTTCCATGGAGATAAATCTTTTATTCTAAATTCTTTACATAAAATAAAAAATAATACGATCTGTAAAATCAAGCGAAAATTAATCAATAAATACATTAAAGATTATACCCTTCATCTCAACCAATACATTGAAAATGAAGACATTAATTCAAAGCCTGAAAACTATGAGCTTTCGCCTGCCTATGTAAGACAGTCTTATAATAAGGTTGTAAAAGAAAATGAATATTTGCAGAGACTTTTAACTTTAATTAATGATTAAAATTCAGTGAAGTTCACAAAATCATTTACTATTTTAAACAAAAAAAGAGAGGACAAACGCCTCTCTTTTATATAATTTTTTCCTGTGTGTCTATAGAATCGAAACTTGTTTAAATCAAACCAATAGATTAATATAATCTTTGTACTGATAAAAACAGCTCTCTTGTATTGTCAGCCGTGCTGGAATCTGACGTTGTATTATTACTCGTTCCTGTAGTAGATTTATTATCAACTCTAAAAGCATAATAAACTCTGTACCATCTTGGCTCCGGCTCCTGAATCGTGATGTCAAAAGTTACCGTTTCATTGTGAGTCTGCGTAAGATAAACGCCATCATCAAATTGTCTGTAAGCTCCCGGTGACAGCTTTATATTTCCATTATCTGAATCACCTGTATGGGTAGACATTTCTGAAACCCAGATTTTCATATCAGAACTTCCGACATTATAAAGACGTGGATTAAAAGTAGTTGATGAGCCCGTTCCTGCTGAGCTATTATCAAACTGAGCATCAAGCCTTAAAACACCTCCCAACACAGGAAGATCCGTAAGATAAGTACTTGCCAAAATATTTGTTCCGGAAGTACTTGCCGGAATGCTTCCGTGATAATAAACCAGTTCACCAATCATAATATCAGTATCACTTCCGCCGAAAGCAAATTTCCAGGTTTCACCGTTGAACATGTAATATCCGGGCTTGTCAACCTTTGCTGTTTTTACAGAAGCCGTTCCTACAGCCTGAGTTACATAAACCAATGCTCCGGTCTGCTCTGCAAGATAAACCAAATCCTTAGCTTTAAGCTGATCTCCCGTCATTCGGGGAGCAATTACTCCGTCTGCTGAAGTTGCCACACCAGGTTTTCCGACAACGTCTAATGTTGCTTTTGGAGATTCTGTATTGATACCTATTTGTGCGTAAGTTTCCGTTGAAAAAAAACTCAATGCTAAACCTAAAAGAGATAATTTTAGTTTCTTCATGTTTTATAATATATTATTTGTGTCTAATTTATAATGAGTACAATTTTGGAGAAATCGTTTTATTTTATTAACTCTTTTTTATCTTTGTACTAATAAAATTCTTGATTAAGAACTGATGCAAAGTTATCGGCCTCGCTAAATCAAATTTTAAACACATCAATGAAACCCTGAAAATAGCTTACATTATTTATTCAACTTAAAATCAATGATTTAATACAATTAATTCCTAGATTTGACTGATAAAAAAAATAATTGTGGCTGTGATTAAGTAATATTTTAAACAACAAATGATAATTACAGATCCGATAAAACTTCAAAAAATAGAGAAACATAAAAAAGATCTCGTACATTATTATGTCATCTTAATGTCGGCTGTGCTTTTTATATATGCTCTTATTTTTACGTTTTATATTCCGGATAAGACGATCTCATGGTATCTTTATGGCGGAGCATTTTTTCTGTCGTATTCTTATTTTATCATTCGTAAAAATTATTCTATCAATATTCTGGTTCATACCTATATTATTCTTGCGTCTTTATATAATTTCTACATTATGCTTGCCTTTTGGAATAATTCTGTGGCAAGCTTCGTTTGGCTTATGCCTATTCCTTTGGCTGCATATGTGTTTTTTAACAGGAAATATGTAATTATTTACAGCGCATTTATCTTTGTTAATATTATTTTAGCCTATTTGGTTTCTAAAAATTTTGATTTTAATTTTCAGGAGCATACTAAAGAGGATGTAAAACTGACGGATACTTTTTTAGTGATTTCTAACGTTGCCATACTTTCACTGATCATTTATTTTAAAGACAAAATAAGACGAGAAGAAATTTATCATGAGATTGAACAAAAGCAGCAATCTGAACCGAGAATAACCGTATCTGTAGAAAAAGATCCTGCATTTGGAGATGGACTGTTTGAGAGAATAGAAAATATGATGACAGAAAAACACTCTTATAAAGATGTTAATTTTAATATTTCAAAACTGTCTACAGAGCTGGAAGTTAACAGCACGTATATTTCAAAAGCGATCAGACAGCACGGTTTTCCAAATTTTAATAATTACTTGAATATTCACCGTATCAATTGTGTGAAAAAACTGCTGAATGAAAATGATCTTGAAAAAGTGACCTTAATGTATATTTACACGGAGGCAGGATTTTCGAATCAGTCAACTTTTAATCGTGTTTTTAAGCAAATTGAAAAAATTACGCCTTCCGAATATATCAATACTTTGCAAGCGATCAATGCTCCAGAAAATATTTGATTCTAAATCGGTTTCAGCGATGAATATTATCGAAATAAAGCGTTTTAGAAATTAAAAAAATATCAGAAAATTTACAGATTATAAAATCCGTCAAGAATTTAATTCTAAAAAGGTTTTAATTCTAAAAAATCATGATCATACCTGAAAAAGCAGACAAAAGCAGTAAACGTTTCCGATATATAAAACTTTGTATCTTTCTTTCGGGGCTTTCTGTATTTGCTCAACTTTATCTTTTTCAGCCTTTGTTACCGATGGTTGCAGAGCATTTTCATACAACTGTTGGCGACAGTTCTCTACTCGTTTCGTCCGCTACAATAGGAATGGCTTTGGGATTATTCTTTTTTGCCTTTAAAGCTGATAGTTATTCAAGGAAAAAACTGATGATCTTTTCATTGCTTTCTTCTGCTGTACTGACAATTATTTCAAGTTGGGTTCAAAGTTTACCTTTATTAATCGCGATTGGTGTTATAAAAGGTTTTGTGATTTCAGGAGTTTCGTCGGTTGCACTTGCTTATCTTACGGAAGAAGTTGAACTTTCTGTGGTGGCTTTGGCCATCAGCATGTATCTCAGCGGAAATACCATCGGCGGGATGAGCGGAAGAATTTTAGCAACCATAATCGCTGGAGAATTGGGCTGGAGAAATGCCGTTTTGATTATCGGAATTGAAAGTTTACTATTAGGTTTACTCTTTTGGAAATTTTTCCCGAGTTCAAAGTTTTTTAATCCTCAAAAAACAGATTACTCTCTGAAAATGAAGCAAATGATGAAGTTTCTTACGGATTCTTATATGCTTCGTCTATACCTAATTGCAGCACTTCTGATGGGAAGCTTTGTGAGCGTTTATAATTATCTTACGTTTCGATTGGAATCTGAACCATTTTCATTAAATCATTTTTGGATTGCTTTTATATTTCTGATGTATACTTTCGGGGTTTTCGGGACGATGATCACAAGCAGGTTATCAAATAAAACAGACCGGAAAAATATTCTGAAAGGTTCTATCCTATTCATGCTTGCCGGAATTTTATTTTTACTTTCTGAAAATATTTATATTGTGATTTTCGGGCTTGGATTATTTACCCTTTCATTTTTTGCAGCACATACAATGGCAAGTCAGATGACGGCTTTACGTGCAAAGGAAGGAAAATCTTCTGCAACGTCTATTTACTGGCTTTTTTATTATTTTGGTTCAAGCATTTTAGGAAGTGGTACAGGCTATATTCTCCATGCAACTTCTTGGAAATTCTTTATTTTCTTCCTTATTTTTTCTATTATCATTGCTTTTTCACTTACTATTGATAAGATTTCCCGTAAATAAAAGAATATCACATACCACACACGTACCATATTATTTAATTAAAAAATGATTTTATGTTACCGTAATCAACATATAATTAATTATTTAAGAAAAATATTAACAATTAATTATTAAAAAGATTAAATAAATTTACCGTGTAAGGCATAATATTTGTAAACATAACTGTACCAATACGCACTTTCAATATACTTTTAACCTTAACACAAAATATTATGAACGTTGTAGATCTTAAAATTAAAAATTTAGTGGAATACAGAAATCAGATATTTACAATAACTGAGATATTCCAGGATAATGAAAAAGATTATTTTGTAAAAATAGAGAATGATATTCACAGTTTTTCTGTTTCAGCAGAATCTATTACACCTATTCAGATTACTGAAGAATGGTTAGAGAAATTCGGTTTTTCAAGAACATACAGATCAGAACAGCGTATCAGATATGAAAGACCGGAAACGTTCATTAAATATGATATCGACCTGAATCCCAGAAAGATCGTAGAAGGTTTAAAAATCTACGGAAATTCTATTAAATGTAAATATATCCATGAGTTCCAGAACATTTTTTCATGTTTATTCGGAAAAGAACCTGCTCCCGTGAACTATGGCCTATTGAAGACCGAATCTTAGTTTAATATATTATCACAAAAAATCCACAGCTTTTCAGTTGTGGATTTTTTATGTTTAAGCGAATTTTATTCTTCAACTAAAACTTCTTCATAGCTTACGGGATCTACTTCTTCCTGATATTGCTCCCATTCTGCTTCAAGCTGTTTGTTGGTTCGCATTTCTTCCTCAAGTTTCAGAGTTTCTCTGTATTGTTTTGCTTCGGCAGCTAATGTCCATTTACAGCCAATTCCGATGGTTTCGATGTAATTTTTAATATCATTAATACCTAGTTTAAAGAATTCTTTTCTAGGATTTATTTTATTAAGCTGGCTTTTCATAAATTTCTTATGAAGCTGTCTTTCCAACGTCGGAGCATCATCAGAATAGATCATTGCATGCACATCAAACTCAAACGGAACGCTCGCATCTCCAAGTTCTCTTACGCGATCCAATGGCTCTAAACGTCTTGTCATTCCTATTTTATAAATATCTTCCCCAAATGATCCTATATTTGAAATAACATACACATTTCCCGATCTTGTCTGCTGAGCCATTGAAATTGCTCTTTGGTTTTTCTCTTCAGCTTGTTCGAGTTTATTTTGTAGCTCTTCTAATTTTTGTTGGAAAAGTAGTTTTTCCTCTTCATTTGCTCTGGAAACCTGAGACTCAGCTTTTTCAATCAGTCTTTTTAAGGTTTGCTCTTCTTTTTCAGCATCTTTTATTGCTTTTTCAAATTCTTTACGGGCTTTTTCTTCTTCTCTTATCTGCTCACGAATTTGTCTTTGTTCTTCCTGTTCCTGCCATCTTAGCTCTTGTGCTACGACTGCCCATTTAAGCTCTTCAAGCCTTGCTTCATGATAAATATTGGAAATTCTAGCTTTCCTGAATGCTTCTCCATTAAAATTAACCAATTGAAAAGCGTCATTTATTTTTTGTTTAAGAATTCCATAATTATCTTTTTTTACAGTAGATAAAATACTTTCTACTTTTCCGTTGTAAGCATCAATTACAAAATCTATAGCAATATTTTTCCTATATTCATCAACATATTCACAAAGACCTGCCTGTCTGTTTGTGATCATTAATTTGTTGTTTAAACGAAGTTTTTTAATATTCTCTCCGGCTTCTTTATGACTGAAATCGTCTGCAAGCTCGTCTAACAAAGTATATGTTGGAATGATATATTCATTTCCGTATCCTTTAATAACATTTTTCATTGCTTTAATTCGATCTGCAATAAGATCTGCTTCTCTCAGACTGCGATAAGCGTCACCACCAATTGATTCTGCTTTGTTTTCTGCATTTTCGATGATTCGTTGAGACTCTCTTACGGCATTTTCATACAATAATTCTACTTCTCTGGTACGTTTTTCGGTGTATTCTCGTGTAATTCTACGGGATTCTCTCGATTGTTGTTGAGCAGTATCTAATTCCAGCTGTGCATTTTCTTTTAATTTTATACTGTCTTTTTCAGCTTTTTTTAAAAGATATTCGCATTCTACTTGAATATTGAGGATATCCTGATATTTGCTTAAAGCATCGTTATTATTTTTAAGTTGAATATTTTTTTCTTCGATAGATCTTTTATCAATTTGAAGGTTAGATAATTCCGCTCTCAATCTCTGAATTTTGTCATTTAATGATCTTTTATCAGTCTGATGACCGGATATTTCATTTTTTAACTGATTAATTTCCAAATTCAGACGAGCTATCTGAGCATCTTTTTTAGCTAGTTCTTTCTTGATATTGCCTGATTTCATGAAAGCAAACATCATCAAACAAAAGAAAATAATGATTAATACAATTCCCATGGTTAGATTATAAATTAGTTTTTAATGATTAATTATCGCAATAATACTAATAATAATTTGACATTTTTTACGGTTAACCATAAATTATAAATCGAAATAAATTGTCCGAAAAGTCTTCATATCAAATCCAAAATACAGTAATAAACTTCTATTTTGCCGATCTCAAATAGTTAAAATCTCCTTAAATTTTACAATTATTAGTTAAATATCAATTTTGGAAATCTTTAAATAAGTAATTTAGCATAGCATTTTAAAAATGCGCTAATATCTCTATGAAAAATATATTCTTTTTATTGCTTATTTCAAGTGTACAACCCGTACTGTCACAAACTAAACTGGAAAAAGCAATTACCAATCTTGAGAATAATTACGAACAAGAAAAAGTATACTTACTTACCGACAAATCACAATACGCAGCAGGTGACCAAATATGGTTTAAAAGCTTTGTATTTGATGGTTATAATCGAACGGCACTATCTACCACTCTATTTGTTGAATTGTACGATTCTGATAAAAAATTAATAGACTGGAAAACCATACTTTTAACCAATGGTGAAGGCAGCGGAGATTTTAAACTGAAAGCAGATCTTCCTGAGCAGGTTTATTTCGTTAGAGCTTATACGCCTTACATGACTAATTTTAGTGAAGATTTTCAGGTTGTTAAAACGATTCCGATTTACAATCCCAACTCTGCTGAATCATTAGAGATTTCTAAAAATTCTAATTGGTCTGCCAAAGCTTTTCCGGAAAGTGGAAATTTCATCAACGGTATGCCTACAAAATTTGCAGTAAGACTATCAAGCGATAATTCTTTACCCGAAAGCTGGACAGGAAAAATAATAGATGCACAAAATCCAAATGTGTCTATCACAACTTTTACATCGTTTGATAAAAATGTTGCCTCTTTTAAAATAACTCCAACTTTAGGCAAAAAATATCAAGCCATCATTCAGGATAATACAGGAAAAAAACAGACTATAGATTTACCGGAAGTTGCTAGCAGCGGTCTTAATTTAGAAGTTTCCAGCTCTAAGGATGGTGTTAAATATAGCTTAAAAGGAGTCAATCTAAAACAACAGCTCCAAAATTATAAAATTGTAGGAACCATCAATAATCACCTTGCTTATAAAGCCAATATTAATCAGTTAACGAATGAAGCTTCAAGTCTTATTCCTACGAAAATTAGTAATGGAGCAAACGGTATTCTGCAATTAGCTATTTTTGATGAACAGGATAATCTGGTTGCAAAAAGACTTTGTTTTATTAAGCCTAATAATTTAAAGGTTGAGAAAGCAGAAATTATCGGTAAAAATTTAAAGGAAACACCACGATCTTTCAATAGCATTGACCTTTCCCCAGAGTCGTATTTTAAAAATTATACGGTTGTCGTAAGTGATGATGGAAGCAACAACACTGAAGATGAAAATATTCTGAGTAGTCTTTGGCTTACAGGAGATTTTACTTCCAAAATAGACACACCGGCACAATATTTTTCTAAAAATGCCAATAGTGAGGCTTTGGATGCCCTGCTTATTTCTGAAAATTGGAAAAGATTTGATTGGAATTCCGTCCTTAGCGGAGCTACACCTACTATTAAAAACAACTCTCTAAAATTTCTTTCTTATAAAGTAAAACCTATTAAAGACAATGCAATACTGAGAGATGCTGCTGTAACTTTAGCTTTAAAATTAGGCGAAAACCCACCGTCTGCTAGCCTATTTAAAACTGATCAAAGCGGATATGTTTATTTAGACAACCTTAATTTCAATGAGCCTTTGGGTATTTCGTTATTTGTAAATCAGGAAAAAGGTAAAGAATCAAGTACTGATAATTTATTTGTCACAGTGGAACCTCTGGTAAATCCGACACAATTTAAAGGTAATTTCCCAAATACAAAATACAAATTGGTAAAAGCTACTGAGAATAAAAAACTTCCTACAACGATCTCCAGAGCCATCAATACTCAGAAAAACAATAGAAAAACAGAGAATGTTGATGTACAGATTGAAGAAGTAAAATTAGTAGGAAAAAAGCAAGATCCAAAAGAAGAATTAAACAAACAGTTGTCTACCGGAATGTTTAATTCTATGAATTCAACAATATTTGACTTTGTAAATGAAGATCAACATGCCGGATCAGGCAATATTTTAGATTGGCTACAGGGAAGAGCTGCCGGTTTAACATTTCAAAGAAACAACTCAGGAGAGAATGTTCCTTACATTCGTGGCAGTCAGGCTAAGTTATATTTAGATGAAATGGCTACTGATGCTAGTATGATTTCAAGTCTTCCTATCAGCAATATTGCGATGGTTAAAGTTATAAAAGAATCAGGATTAATTGGCAATGCTGTACTAATCTACACTATGAAAGGTAATTTGAAATCTAAAAATACCGAAAAAGAAACCAAAAAAAATAACTTAGCTATAGTAAAAGGTTACGATAAACCTTCAGAATTTCCTATTGAAATGTTAGATGATTCTACAGCCAAAGTAGAAAATGATACTCGAGAAACCCTATATTGGAATCCCAATTTATTTGACAGCGATTACGTTCCTCCAAGAATTAAATTCTATAATAACGACAGCGCAAAACAATATAAAGTGCTTATCATAAGCTTTGACGAAGACGACAATATACTTTATGATAATCAAATCTTGAAATAATCTATTGCTTTAAATAAAAAATCTGTCTCAGTTGTGAGACAGATTTTTTCTTTTGTATTGAATATTATTAAATATTACATTATTCATACTTCCAAACACCCGAAATTTCTAGTAAAGTCAGTCCCGGTTGTTTTTCACCATAACTAAATACACAAATGTATTTTGAATGGCAAGATGAACAATCTGTTCCAAAATAAAGGGTTGGCAGATCATGTACCGTCAACTCTCCAAAATGTTGCATTCTGCTTGAAGTTTCGGAAACTATTTTGTTATTTAATAATTCAGCCTTAGATAAAACCTTGTCTTCGCTGTAAATTTGAAGAATCGGAAACCCGGATTCGTAAGGTTTTATTTCGATTGAATTTTCGGAACCGCAACTGCAACATGTAAATTTTGTTACAGCGGATGGAATAATTTCATCATTGCTAAAAAAGCTCTTTGCGACAAGCGCTTTTTCAACAATATTTATTTTTTTTGATATTGAATACATTTCAATTTATTTATTACTGAATAACCGTCCCTGCTAAGTTATTGTATTTTCCGCTCGGACTTTTTTTGATGGTAACTTTTATATAACCTTCCTGCGCCAGTTTATTCCATGTTTTCTGATAACCAGTTGCAGGATCTATTGAAATTTTCCACATCGTTTGTTTCCCTTTTCCCACCTGACCGAACCAAGGAATAACATCTGCCGTTTGAGATTTGAAAGGTAATAAATTATTCAAAACATCAATCTCGTAGTAGAAATCATATTTATTTTCTTCTTGATTCAAAGCTCTTTGACTAAAAGTATACACATATCCGTTTACGATCGGGCTTGTAAAACTTCCTCCCAAATTGGGTATTCCAGTTCCAGTGTAGTTACCGATTGCTCCGCTGTATCTGTCAAATTTTTGCCCCATTGTAAGAGGAACTTCGTCAACGATATTGTATCCGCCGTTTGCAGGTGGCCATCCGCCATTGAGATTATTGGTTTTAAATAAAGTTTCTAATTCGCTCCATTTCCCTAGCTTGTACAGATCAAATGCCTGATTTCTAATTGGCTGACTCACCGTTCCGCCTGTGTCATACGTTAAAGCAAATTCATCTGCATTTTTATAGAATACATGGGTAACACCTCCCGTTTCATCAATAACTTCATCATTATCTGAACTACAAGAAACTGACAATAATGTGACCGATAAAAATAAGACATACTTAAAAAGATTTTTCATAATGGTATATTAATTTTAATTGAATTTTAAAAATAAAAACAGCCCTTAAATCACCGATTCCAAGGCTGTCTAACTAATGATCTTAACTAATTGAATTCTATGATATTTTAAATTGTATTTTGTAAAAAATAAAAAATTTTTAATGTGTAAATTGCTGCTATACAATTCCCTAGTCAATCAATATTTTTGAAATAGGAAGTAATTAATGCTTTGTTTAACCTTTTCTATTCCGCCATAATTTAAATGGTTTCAATTTTTTTATTATGATGTGCTTAGAAAAGCAAGCATTTTATTATATTAAATCATTAATACATAACTGATAAAAAGTGAAAATTTTTTCACACTATTATATTTGATACAAACAGTACACTATAAATACTCTCGTTTAAGTGATAAATTTAAGTTAAAAAAATTAAATATTAATGAAATTTTTAAAAATAATTTATTAATAATATTTCAACCGCAACAATAAAGTATAATATCGAAATAATCATTACATAATTTCTCATTTACTATGATTTTAATAATGGAATTTTTCATAATAATATTCACATCAAAAAATCCTTTAAATCTAAGACTTAAAGGATTTTATATTAGAATATAAAGAAAATTGCACCAAATTACTTACCATGAGCAGCTTCGGAAACCTCTTTCCACTCTTCAAATCCGGCAAGACGTTCCTCATAGACCTTTTTCACACTTGGATAAGCCATTTTCCCAAGCAATAATCTCAATGGAGGATTTTCAGCATCAACCAATTTTACGATAGCATCGGCAGTTGCTTCAGGATCTCCGAAAATATCAGGAGTTGCACTTGCCATAAACGCTTCTTTGATTGGATTATAAACATCAATAGACTCCGTCTGAACAGCCGAAGCACCCGACCAATCTGTAGCAAAACCGTTGGGTTCTACTAAAGAAATTTTAATTCCAAATCCTGAAACTTCTGTTGCCAATGTTTCACTAAAGCCTTCTACAGCAAATTTTGAAGCATTGTACAAACCTAAAATCGGCAATGTTATCAATCCCAAATAACTTGAAACCTGAATAATATGACCCGATTTCTGCGCTCTCATGATCGGAAGAACAGCCTGTGTCATCCACAAAGTTCCAAAAAAGTTTGTTTCCATCTGACCTCTCGCCTGCTCTTCTGTTGTTTCTTCAACCGCTCCGAAAAGTCCATAACCTGCATTATTAATCAAAATATCAATTCTTCCGAAATGCTCGTTTGCTTTTTTTACGGTTTCAAAAGCAGCGTTACGATCTGTAACATCCAATTGCAATGGAAATACATTTTCTCCGTATTGATCTACCAGATCTTTCAGATCATTTGTATTTCTTGCTGTTGCGACAACTTTATCACCTCTTTTTAAAAATTTTTCAGCCCAGATTTTTCCAAATCCTCTTGATGCTCCTGTTATCAAAAATACTTTTGCCATTTTTTTTAATTTAATTATTAATCACTTAATTCTATTGTTGCTAAGATTTGCATAAATGCTCTCAAAAGCATAATTTTGTAGTTGCAAATTGCAAGTGCAAATATAAATACAATTACTTTCAATTTGCAAGTAATTTTTAATTGATTTCATAAATGAAAGATATATCACATCGCTCAACATGCCCTGTCAGCTTTTCACTCGATTTTTTTGGTGATAAATGGACTTTGCTTATTGTAAGAGATATGATCTTAAAAGGATATACAACTTTTGGAGATTTTCAGCAATCCGACGAAGGTATTGCTACGAATATACTGACTGACAGGTTAAAAATGCTGGAGAAATACGGTTTTGTAATAAAATATCCGTTGGCAGGAAAAGCCCGTACAGGATATTGCCTTACAGAAAAAGGAATAAGTCTTATTCCCGTTGTTATTGAATTGGCGATTTGGGGATCAGATTCTGAATGCACGGAAGGCACTTTAAATGTCGCCCCGAAAATTGAAAAAGGGAAAGACGCTTACATTCAACAATTAAAAAAAGAATTGACTGCAACTTTAGAAGCAAAAAAACTGTTGATTGCAAAATAGATTTAAATCGAATTTACTTTGATAATTCATATTCAATTTCATTATCGTCTAAATCTGCAATTTTCTTAAAATTAAGTCGCTCAAGAAGTTGTATCGCTTTGCTATTCTGCTGGCTTGTTGCAGCCCAGATACGTTTTAAACGCATCGTATTCAGTCCATAATCAATGGCCAACTTCATTGCATCAGTCATATAACCTTTTCCATAATATTTTGGTAAAAGAATACATCCCAGTTCACCTTCGCCATCTTTCAGTCCGCGATAATAACCGCAAGTTCCAACGATTTTATCGGTTGAATTATCTACAATACACCAATGAATTGAATCTCCATTCGCGCAATCTTCATCGATTTTAGCTTGCATTTGTCTTGCTTCTGCTGATGTTTTTGCCTGAATTGCATCATAGAAAGAAATCTCCACAATATCTTTAATATCTGAATCTGAGATCTGTCGTAAAGTTATTTTCTCACCTTTTACATTTGGGAAATTGAGTTTCATAGTAATGATTAATTTTATATTTGAATATCGATAAAAATACTCATTATTTAATCATTAATACGAATTATAGTTTCTTTTACAAGCCCTTCTTCAAATAAAAACAATTTTCACTATTTTTATTAAAATATTAATTGAATTAGTTTGAAATTACCATTTTCCTATTACCAAAATCCAGATGTCCTTTTTCTGGCAAAAGATCTTCTAGGCAAGGTACTTTTCACCGAAATTGATGGTGAAATTACAGCAGCCATAATTGTAGAAACAGAAGCTTATTTTGGTATTCACGACAAAGCTTCCCATGCATATGGCGGAAAACGTACAGAAAGAACCGAAATAATGTATGCTCAAGGTGGGATTTCGTATGTTTATTTATGCTACGGCATTCATCACCTTTTCAACGTTGTAACTTCCATTGAAAATGAGCCTCATGCTGTATTGGTAAGAGCCGTTGAGCCATTAATTGGTCAGGAAATAATGGAACTCAGAAGAAATATGCCTTCCACAAAATCGGCAATTTCATCCGGTCCAGGTTCTGCAGCAAAAGCTTTAGGAATTAATCGTTCTTTCAATAAAAAAGAGCTTACCGGAGAAGAGATCTGGCTTGAAGATCATAACATTAGGTATAATCCTGACGATATTATCGCAAGCCCTCGTGTTGGCGTTGCATACGCTCAGGAAGATGCTTTATTGCCATGGCGATTTTTCATTAAAGGCAATAAATATGTAAGTAAACCTAATAAAGTAGAATAAGAAATCTATTCTTCAAGATTTTGAATTTCAATATAAAATTTACCGTAAGAAACAACAAGATCATCAAGTGAAAACCCTCGGTTTAGACCGCTTGTGTTTGGTAAAACCCAGACTTTAGCACCGCAAAAATCTTCTGTTTGCAATCCCCATTCGATTTGTTTTTTTCCTGAAAAAGCTTTGTATGCAGCTTTACCAAGAAAACCAATATATTTTGGCTGAAACTTGGTCATTTTTTCTTTAAAAATTTCAAGAGAATTATCAAATTCTTCCTTGGAAAGTTCGTCTGCGCGGGAAGTTGGCCTTGCAACAGCCGTCGTAAGACCATATCCAAAATCTAGAATACTGGTATCGTTTTCAGCTTCAATTTGATGAGAAGTAAAACCTGATTCGTGCAAAACTTTCCAAAAACGGTTGCTTCTTCCCGAAAAATGATGCCCGTCTTCTGAAGATTTCAAACCGGGATTGATTCCGCAAAAGATAACGGTGAGATTTCTGGCGATAATGTCTGTTAACATTCATTGAATTTAATCATTCAATATATCAATTTTGAATTTATGAATATGAAAAATTTCTACAATATTTTTAAAATTTTAACCTTTTAAATACATTAGATATCATTTTGGAATTTTCCATGATAAATGGCTTGATTTTAGATAAGCATTAACTTATTATCGCTATTTATATCTAAAAAACATTGATAAAATCAAAATTATCGATTTATGGAAAAGTTTAAAAAAATAATTTTGAAAATTCTAAAATGGACGGGAATTTCATTAGCCTCAATTCTATTTTTGATGTCTATTATTCCGCTTCTATTTCCCGGAACTATTTCTGAGCAGGTAAAAATATTTGCCAATCAACATCTTGCCGGAAAACTGGATTATAAAAAAACGCATCTTACATTTTTCAGACACTTTCCTTCGCTTACGGTTTCTGTAGATGATCTTATTTTACAAGGTTCAAAACCTTTTCAGAACGATACTTTATTGGCTGCAAAAGAGGTTGCTGTAGGAATTAATTTAAAAAACCTGATCTTCAACCGTGAAGTTAAGATCGATGAAATATACGTAACCGATGCTTACGCCAATGTTTTTGTAAACACAAAAGGTGAAGCAAATTACAACGTTTACATTTCAAAACCTTCATCAGCACCAAAAGATACTACAGAAGCAGGTACCTCTATAAAGCTGGATCTTATCAAAATTAAAAACAGCTATATAAAATATGTTGATCATGCTGCCAGAATTTTAGTTGATGCTAAAGGGTTGAATTACACCGGAAAAGGCGGATTAAGCGAAAATATTTTCGATCTGGAAACCAACCTTGATATCGACAAAGTTGATTTTAGCCTTAACAGAGTATATTATGCAAAGCAAAAGAAATTACATGCTGATCTTATTACAAGAATCAATACCAATGCCTTAACTTTTGTATTGAGAAAGAACGAATTAAGAGTCAATGATTTACCATTAAAGTTTATTGGTTCTGCAAGTATTTTGAAAGACGGATATGACCTCGATATCAAAGCAGCTTCCGAAAAAACAACCATTCGTGAAATGATTTCGGTATTACCTCCACAATATCTGGATTGGGCAAAAGATACCAAAATTGAAGGCAATAGTGATTTGTATTTTAATGTAAAAGGAAGATTCAGCGAGCCAAAAAACCTTAAACCAAGAGTAAAAGTTCGACTTTTAGTCAAAAACGGGTTTATTTCCAACGGAAAAGCGCCTGTTCCGATGAATAATCTTAATATGGATTTAAATATTGACCTTCCATCATTAAATACTGATCAATTGGGAATAGATCTTAAAAAATTAAGTTTCGACCTTGGTCCGAATAATAAATTTCTTGCCTATGTACGAACAAAAGGTCTGAAAGAAATGAATGTAAATGCCAATATCAGAGGTGCTGTAAACCTTCAGACACTGCAACAGGCATTAGGATTAAATGACATTGAAGTACGTGGTTTGATGGATACCAATATCAAAGCCAACGGAATTTTCAGCATGGATAAAAAACTGTTTCCAAAAACCAATGGTTATATTAATCTTAAAGACGGTTTTGTTAAGACAAAATATTACCCCAATCCTATCCAAAACATCAATTTGGCGGCTAATATTATCAATACTGATGGGACTTTCAAGAGTCTTGGAGTAAAATTGGATCCTTTTAAATTTGATTTTGAGGGAAATCCTGTCTTCATTAATGCTGATCTTCAGAATTTTGAAGATTTGCTGTATAAAGTTAAAGCGAAAGGAGTTTTAAATGTCGGTAGAATTTACAAAGTTTTTGCTAAAAAAGGCTTAGACATCAGCGGATTGATTATGGCTGATCTTTCATTGAACGGTCGACAAAGTTACGCAACAACAGGTCAATACAGTAAACTCGACAACAAAGGAACTTTAATTCTTAAAAATATAAAAGCCACAACAGAATATCTTCCGAAATCATTCTATATAAAAGAAGGAAATTTCCAGTTTGAGAATGAAAAAATGTGGTTCAGAAAGTTTTTTGCAACTTATGGAAAATCAGATTTTGCTTTAAATGGTTATCTTTTAAATACCATCAATTATTTCATTGAAAGAAAAGGAACTCTTCACGGAAAATTTGTAATGAATTCCAATTACATTTTGGTTGATGAATTTATGGCCTTGAAAAGCGGTGATAACACAGATAAATCAATCGAAGTAGAATATGCAAAAGTAGAAAATCCTAAGAGCAGCGGCGTTGTGATTGTTCCGAAAAACCTTGATGTTTCTCTCGAAGCCAACGCCAAAAAAGTTGAATTTAAAGGGTTAGGCTTAAATCACCTTAAAGGATTAGCTTCCGTAACCAAAGGTCAGGTTTACCTTAAAAATACCTCTTTCGATATTATCGGAAGCCGTATGAATATTGATGCGCGTTATCAGGACGAATCTCCGTTGACTGCCAATTATGATGCGGCGCTTAAGGTTCAGGATTTTGATGTTCAGAGAGCATACAAAGAAATTGATATGGTGCGAGAAATGGCGACTGCAGCCAAAGACGTAAAAGGAATTGTATCGTTGGATTATAAATTAAAAGGCGATTTTGATAAAAATATGAGTCCAATTTACCCGTCATTAGAAGGTGGCGGAATTGTAAATCTTCGTAATGTTGAAGTTAAAAACCTAAAAATGCTTTCGGCTGTTGGCGATAATATTGGCTCCAAAGGTTTTGATAATCCTGATATGAAAGGCGTAAATATTGAAACTCATATTAAAAATAATTTGATTCATATTGAAAAATTCACGTTTAAAGTTTCTGTTTTAAGACCTTCAATCAGCGGAACTACAAGCTTCAATGGATTGCTGGATCTCCAAATCAGAGTCGGACTTCCACCTGGTGGATGGATAGGCTTCCCGATTGTTGTAACAGGAACTCATGAAAAACCGAAAATCAAGATCTTCAGCAAAAAAGGTCAGGGAATTATAGCCGCTTTGTATAATAAAAAATCAAACAAACTGATTCGTGAAGAAAAACGTGCGGAGAAAAAAACGAAACGTCAGCACCGTAAAGATCAGGAAGATCAGGAACAAAAAGCTATTAATGCAGAGAAACAGATCACCAAAGATCTAAAGAAAAAATAAATAAAAGACTGTCTGAAAATGACAGTCTTTTTTGGTAAACTATGTAAGATTTTGTTGGAGAGTCGCAAAGACGCAAAGATTTTAATCTTTATACTGTTTTTAAGGCGTAAGAAAATCAAAGATTTTCAACAATCATTCAGAATAAAAAGCTGTAAATTTTATAGAAGATAAAATCCTTGCGCCTTAAAACGCAATCATGTAAATACCTTGGCGTCTTTGCGATTCTCCAACAATAATTAAAAAAGTTTAAAACAAAATTTAAAAATCCAAAAACTGATCAGAAAGTCTTTTCCATTGAATTTTTGAAACACCAAACATTCCGCCAACCGCGATTGAGAAGTTTCTTATTTTATCTAAAAAATTGGCGTTCCAATTCGGGCTTTCATTTCTACCATAAACGGCTGTTTTGATAACATTTTCACTTCTTGAGATCATGAAACTTGAAGTTGCCTCATTGGAATAAAAATGAGCAATATGATTACTTTTTTTGTTTCCTGGAATTGTCGAAGGCCTACAAATAATCAATAAATTTTCAAGTTCATTTTTATTGATATAATTTTCGCTTATTTCAATAATCTCAACCCAATCGTAACCTTTTGCTTCAAAACCTCCGGGCCCGGGAATATCAATTCTGATAAAATCTCCAACTTTCGGAAGTCTATCAATATAATTTCCTAAAGAATCGTGAAGTCTGAAATCAGCAAAACCTTCTCCACAATAGCTTTTCCATTGATTAACGGACAAAAATCTTTCTTTTAAAATAGCATATTGTGAAATTGTTTTTTCCGGTTTTTCATATTGCTTTATGCTTTCAGTATCATGAAAACCACCTTTTTTCTGCAACGGAATTCCGGGAATCTGTTTAGGTTTCATAATTAATATTTAATGATTAAAAACTGTTAGAAAATCGGTCAAGGATTATTTAACCTAAAAAAACAAAACCATCTTTCACAAATGTCCTTCGACAAAAGTTATTCAATGGCTTTGTTTGTATTTATTGATGAATTTAAAAGTTAAAAATATCTTTCAAAATCATTTCTTTACTTAAAAATATTAAGCAGGATTATTTCTCTCTTTTTCAAACTCCCAAACCCTGTGATTGGCGATAGCTTTAATAAAAGCAGCATCGGAATCCTTATTATCAGAAGTAATAATTGCCGGATCATCATGCTTTTTATCATTCACATGACTGGCTTTAAAAATCTCATCTGTTTCATTTCCGAAATAGATTGCTTTACAATGTTTGTAGGCTTCATTCACAAATAAAAGTGTTCCGGGCTTGTTATCTTCATTCAATAAATTGTCTGAAGACTGTTTTCCGCTACACAGATAAAGTGCATCAAAACAAACACTTGCCGTACTTGTTAAAGAATGTTTAGGTTCGAAAACCGTTCCATCATCAGCTTTTACAGGTGCTAAACTTCCGGCAATAACCTGTACGACAGCTCCTTTCGCTTCTAATTTAGACTGTAAAGATTTTACATCGGCAGCTTTTACTCCGTTTTCCATGATAAAACCTATAATTCTGCTTTCAATTTTATCTTTAACCGTATTGGCCATGCTTAATGCTTCTGAACTTTTTGTTGAAGGTTCTTTTTCAGGACTTTGCAATGTTGCAGGATCAGCATCTGCGGGAATACTTCCGTTTGGCTGCTTTAATTCTACCACTTTTACGCCTACTTTTTTAGCAACTGTTGCTGCTAAGTCTTTATTAATGAAAGCCAACTGACCTACTACTCTTTCTCGAATTGCGGGAATTGTTACTTTTGAAAGTTCAAAAATAAGCGCGTTCTGTAAATGCTGTTTTTCCGGAGCCGACTGACTGTTAAAAAACAATTTAGCCTGAGAATAATGATCTACAAAACTTTCGCTTCTTGCGCGGATTTTTTTACCGTCAATTCTTTCATTATGAGAAGAAAAACCGCCATCTTTCATCATCGCCTGAAAAGGACACCCTCCTCCAATAGAATTGGGTTCGTAACTTACTTTTCCTTTTACGATCTGCTGACGCATGTGTCCGTCACGTTGGTTATTATGAACCTCATTTAAAGAACGGTTGATCGGGATCTCATGGAAATTTGGAGATCCTAAACGGGATAATTGAGTGTCTGTATAAGAAAATAATCTTCCCTGCAACAACGGATCATTCGTAAAATCTATTCCGGGAACCAAATGTCCGGGGTGGAATGCAATCTGCTCTGTTTCAGCGAAAAAATTGTCCGGATTTCTATTCAATGTTAAAGTTCCGACCATTTGAACAGGAACTTCTTCTTCCGGAATTAATTTGGTAGGATCGAGTAAATCGAAATCAAATTTATGTTCATCTTCTTCAGGAATGATCTGCACGCCGAAATCCCATTCTGGAAATGCACCGTTATCGATGGCTTCCCAAAGATCTCTTCTATGAAAATCTGAATCTTTACCTGAAATTTTAGTCGCTTCATCCCAAGCTACAGAATGGACTCCCAATTTTGGTTTAAAATGGAATTTTACAAAATGAACCGCTCCTTCATCATTAATAAATTTAAAGGTGTGAACTCCAAACCCTTCCATCATTCTAAAACTTCTCGGAATCGCTCTGTCGCTCATCGCCCACATAATCATGTGCATACTTTCGGGCATTAATGAAATAAAATCCCAAAAAGTATCGTGCGCGGAAGCAGCTTGTGGAATCGCATTATCCGGTTCAGGTTTTACGGCATGTACCAAATCAGGAAATTTCATTGCATCCTGAATGAAAAATACGGGAATATTATTTCCTACCAAATCATAATTGCCTTCTTCCGTGTAAAATTTAATGGCAAAACCTCTTACATCACGAGCAAGATCGGTACTTCCTGCGCTTCCTGCAACCGTAGAAAAACGCACGAAAACAGGGGTTTCTTTGCCTTCTTCAGATAAAAATTTTGCTTTGGTGAATTCTTTCAGGCTTTTATTTAACTTAAAAGTTCCATGAGCTCCAGATCCACGGGCATGAACGATCCTTTCCGGAATTCTTTCATGATCAAAATGGGTGATTTTCTCGCGAAGAATAAAGTCTTCCAATAAACTTGGACCTCTTTCTTCCGCTTTTAAGGAATCCTGATTGTTGTTGATTTTTAAGCCCTGATTGGTCGTCAGTTTCTGATCAGCATTGTCTGTGGTGTGATTTTGAAGCTGATCTACCTTTTCATTAGGCGGTGTTTTTGGGTCTTTCATAGTGTATATTTTAGTAGTTAAGTGTGTGTAATTGGTGTGTGATTCTTATTTTAATATTTAAAAAAGATCATGATCAATAATTCATCTTTTTAATTTCTGTCGACAATTCAAAAAAAAGGATAGAGACCAATGAGTTTCTATCCTCTTATTAAAACTCGTCGAAAACATATGTACTATTTCCTCTTAGTTTTAATCAGTATTTAAAAATAGTTTATGAAAGATTTACTTCTTTTATAATATCCATTACTTCTTCACGGTTTTTTCTGAGTCTGTTACCCATTCTGTCAAGAAGATCTATTTCTTTGCCTTCATCAAACTTTAGATCAAAATCAGTTAACTGTGAAAATTTATTTTTCAAAAGTCTTGCATTGATGTTCCAATCTCCGATAATCTTAAAATTATTATTGGTTATATTTCTATTTATTTCCATGATCAGAGGATTTGTATGTTATTATACAAATATCGAACCTTTACAGTGCAAAATATTGCAAATCAATCAAAATAGTTTACATATTTCACACAATTAAATATCTTCTAGATTTTTAGTCCGTTTTTGCTTCAACTGTTTATAAAAAGACGGTGAAAGCCCTGTTATCTTCTTAAACTGATTGGAAAGATGAGCTACACTGCTGTAATTAAGTTTATAAGAAATCTCAGTAAGGTTTAATTCGTCATACAAAAGCAATTCTTTTACCTTTTCAATTTTATTCACGATGATAAAATGCTGTATGGTAATTCCTTTTACTTCAGAAAATGTGTTGGCCAAATAGGTGTAATCATAACCCAATTTTTCACTTAAATAATCAGAAAAATTCTCCTTCGGCACCTCGTCAGAATAATGGATCATTTCTGTGATCACATTTTTAATTTTTTCGATCAGAATGCTTTTTTTATTATCAAGCAATTCAAGACCGTATTTTAGGAGGTTTCCTTTTAAAATTTCACGTTGCTGTTTGGTGATATCATTCAATATTTCTACAATACCAAGGTCAACAACCGCATGTTTTATGCCGAGGTTATTAAGTTCTTCGTGTACAACCATTTTGCATCGAAGGCTTACCATATATTTTATATATAATTTCATGGCAGTATTGAATATTTCACAAAAATTAATTAATAAAACAGTTTAAATAACGGCTTATAATCTACTCAAAGTTACACTTTTAATCATTTATTATTTTATAATGTGGTACGCTAATTCCTTATTTTTCTCAACTCGTTTGAAATAAAATCTATGATTTATGCAACAAATAACAATCTATGTATAAACCTTTCGTTTTTTTATAGACGAACTTTACCCTAAAGTAAAATAGTATTATGTCAAAAGAAAAAGACGTCAAAAAGAAATCTGATAAAACAGCTCCTTTGAAAACGGCAAAAGAAAAAAAAGCAGATAAAATCGCTAAAAAAAATGATCGTGATAATGAGAGCAAAAACACAAGCGCTTAAATAAATAACTAAAAACCTTGTTGGTACTATTACTAACAAGGTTTTTTTTATCTAAATTCTCCTCATAAAGAGGATTTTTTTCTATTTTTTAATCGCTTTACTGTTTAAAGTAATATCAGCGACTTTTGACAATAATTTATCGCAAATTTTCTCTTCATTTAACGTTGCTAAGAGATTTTTTAAGCAAGTTTTTTCTTTAAGAACTTTAGCATATGCCGCTAGCGTACCATAAGTTGCGATCTCATAATGTTCTACTTTTTGTGCCGCAGCGATGATTCCAGCATCTCTTACAGCTCCCGGCTCGGTTTCTTCCATGATTCCTTTGCCTTCGTCTAATAGACCTTGCATTGCATCGCATTTTTTTGCTTGAGCTTTTTTACCCAATGAAGCAAAACACTCTTCCAGTCTTTTTACGTGTACATGAGTTTCGGCAAGATGCAGTTCAATCGCTGACTGTAACTTTTTGTCCGTTGCATTTTTATGCATTTTTGGAAGAGCCTTCGTAAGCGCTTTTTCTGCCCAATAAATATCTTTTAAAGAATCTTCAAATAAATCTTTCAATTCTTTAGCTGCATTTTTTTTAGCAGGAATTTTTGCCTGAGTCTTAGTTTGCGTCTTTGAAGATGCCGTTTTTTTAACCGTCGCTTTCTTAGCTGGTGTTTTAGTTTCCATAAGTATTATAATTTAGTGATTAATTGTAGAATTTGTCCTGTAACTCTAACAATTTTGAGACCAAAAGTGATAAAATTTACGATTGAATTAACATCTTATTAATTTATCATCAATTTTTCAGATGTAATAAAACCCTTTTCAAGATTGTCTTATTACTAAGCTAAAATTAATAACAATAAAACAAAATGAGAAAAATATTTTTTCTAATCTTACTGACTTCATTTCTCACTACTACTCTTTCGGGACAGGAATTTAATAATCTATTTTCAACACTTTCTAAAAATAATCTTTTCAATGGAAGTGTTATCATTTCCAAATCAGGAGAAACCGTTTTTTCCAATTCGTACGGGTTTTCAAATATTGAAAAGAAAGAGAAAATTAATAATCAATCTCAGTTCGCTATTGCCTCCATAACAAAAACGTTTACAGCAACGGCAATACTTCAACTTAAACAGAAAGGAAAACTCAATATTGATGATTCGGTTCAGAAATATCTTTCGGATTTTCCTTATCCAAATATCACCGTTAAACAATTGCTGAATAACACTTCAGGACTGGCGCAATATTATAATTTATTTGATACTGTCATAAAAGAACAACCGGAAAAAATAATTTCTAATCAGGATATTATACCAACATTTATTCGCTTCAAAACACCACTTTCATTTGTTCCGGGAAGCAAATGGGAATACAACAATGTTAATTTTTGCCTTGCTGCTCTGATCATTGAGAAAATATCCGGAATGAGTTATGCCAATTATTTGGAGAAAAATATTTTCAATCCTGCGAAAATGAAAGATTCATTTGTTCCGCTTAACAGGAAGATCAAGAAAGTAAATCAGGTAGAGTTATATACGTATCCTAACTTCTATTCCACTCAACTTGTGAATATCACTACTCAAAAAAAACCTTTTATAATCGATGAAAAAAGTAACTTTTACGGAAACGGAGGCATCGTAAGCACAGCCGCAGACTTACAAAAATACCAAAATGCATTGTTTACCTATAAAATTTTAGGCAAAAAAGAATTAGAAGAAGCTTTAACAGCAACAACACTTAATGATGGAAAAAAAGTAAGTTATCAAATAGACGGAAAAGAAGTGAGCTACGGCTTAGGCTGGGAAATGTACACCGATGAAAGTAACGGGAAAATTGTTTTTCATGATGGCTTCATTACCGGACTTACCAGTATCTTATTGCATAACATCACTAAAAATGAAACCATAATATTATTATCCAGCATCGGAAATAGCCCTGTTTTTCCAATATCCAATGCCGTTTTACAAATAATTGATAATAAACCTTATACAATTCCTGTACAGAATTTATCGAGAATTTATGGAAACCTGCTTGAAAGCGGAAATAAAGAAAAAGCAGATCAGCTGATTCAAGAATATCTAAAAAGCCCATGCAGTTATGAAGCCAGTGAAAATGATTTTAACCGATTAGGCTATCAATTTCTAAGACTTCAAAAAAATGAAAATTCTTTGCAGACCTTCTATTCGGCAACATTGATTTTCCCAAAAAGCGCGAATATATTTGATAGTTATGGAGAAGCATTACTTCAATCCGATAAAAAAGAAGAAGCACTGAAAATGTATCAAAAATCAGTTGAATTAAATCCTGAAAACACCAATGCAAAAGATATGATCAAGAAGATTGACGAACTTTTGATTAAAAAATAAGATATTTTAAAAATTTGTTCTTTATCAGTCTGTTTTCTTCACAACTTAAATCCTATTTTTGCAAAAAAACTAATGGACAAATTGAATTTTCTGGAAGTTATTGCAGCGATTTCCGTTTTTATATCGCTGCTTCTTGCCGTATTTTTATTAACGGTAAAAACAGAAAGGAAACTAGAAAACAGATTATTTGCGGCGTTCCTTATCATTAATGCAATTGATATGAGCGGACTTTTTATGCATTATTTTACTGATAGTTACAACCTGAAAACTTTCAAAATGTCTGCTTACTTATTGGTAATGCCTCTTTTCTATTTGTACGTTAATGCTGTCTGTTATTCAGATTTTAGATTAAAAAGAAAGCACTTACTTCATCTTATCCCTTTCATTGTTGTCAATTTACTTTTAGTTCCAAGACTTTATCTTGCAGAAGGTTCTCCTAAAGAATATTTTTTCAAGCATATGTGGGACTCTCCCGAGATGTTTTTTTATCAAGTTATTGCAGAACTACAGTATTTCTTTTATATCGTTGGCGTATTCATAATACTCAAAAAATACAAGAAAATTTATCTTGAGAATTACACGAACCCCAACACATTGTTGTACAAATGGCTGTTTCAGCTTACAATGATTTTACTATTCATCCATGTATTTATTATTTTTAAAAATACAATACGATATACAGCATACAACGACCTGTTTATTTGGATACATATTGTCGCGGGAACTTCCTTTTTATTGGCTGCCTGCTGGTTTATATTGAAGGCATTAAATTATCCTGAGCTTTTTCGAAGAATTGATTCTACCTTACAACCGACAGAAGATTTTACTGAAACTCTCGAAACTGAAAATAAAACCGACGAAACAAAAAGTTTTCAGATCGAACAACTTAAAAATTTCATGACTGAAAAGGAGCCGTTTTTAGAACCTTCATTAACGATTCAGGAATTGGCGGATCAGGTGAAAATTCCCGTTCGGGATTTGTCTGTTTTAATTAACCATCACATCAATCAGCATTTTTTTGATTTTGTGAATGAATATCGCGTGAAAAAAGCAATGACCATTCTAAAAGATCCTTCAAAAAAAGAATATACCGTGCTGGAAATTTTATATGAAGTGGGTTTTAATTCAAAATCTTCGTTTCATACCTCATTCAAAAAATACACGAACCAAACACCTACAGCTTTCAGAAATAATTGATATTTAACTAATTGCAAATACTCAAACTTCAGTTTGTAGAAAGTCGGACTCATTTCAACAGGAAAAATGAGTCCGACTTTTTTTACATGGACTTATCTCAAAACTTTCTACAGCATATTTGTATCAGAAAATTCAAAGTCAAATTAAAACTTAGAAACTATGAAAAAAATAAGCCTGTTTATCCTAACTCTATTATCCGTATTTTGTTTAGCACAACTAAATCCAGTAAAAATTGACACCCTTTTAACCACTGAAATTGGCGGAATAAAACAAGTCATAGAAATTAAAACTGATGATGCCAACAAGCCCATCCTTTTATTTTTATCGGGCGGCCCGGGAAGCTCAATGATGAAAAACGCAGACTCTTATACTAATATTTTAAAAAACAAATTTACCATAGTTCAATGGGATCAGAGAGATGCAGGAAAAACATTAGCCTTGAATCCTTCACCTGTGCA
The DNA here is from genome assembly GCF_001648155.1 of Chryseobacterium glaciei. Lineage (NCBI taxonomy): Bacteria > Pseudomonadati > Bacteroidota > Flavobacteriia > Flavobacteriales > Weeksellaceae > Chryseobacterium > Chryseobacterium glaciei. The sequence goes on from NZ_CP015199.1 coordinate 4,603,456, forward strand.
GCCGTCAGTTGATTTAATGGGAAAAGATACTTATGAGGTTATTAATTTTCTATTAAAGAGATTAAATCAGAAAAAACTTTACTTATTAGGCAGCTCTTGGGGAAATGCTTTGGGTTTTTATATTGTTAGAAACCATCCGGAATTATTACATGCTTATTTTGCTGTAAATCCTGTTATCAGTCAATTAGAGAGTGAAAAAGAACTACTCAAAACATTGAAAGTTCATTTTAAAGATAAGCCTGCTGCCATGGAAGAATTGGAAAAAGTACATTTTCCTTTTACCAATGATGAAGAAATGTTTTATTTAAGAAAATGGCTTTTTTACAAAGATGGCAAAGAATATGTAACGACTGATGATTTCAAAAAGGGCTTCCTTCAATGGTCAAAAACATGGTCTCCTGCATGGAACGAAGTCATGAAAATTGACCTTCCAAAAACTTTAAAGAAAGTCGACTGCCCAATTTATTTCTTTGTTGGAAAAAATGATATTCAAACCTTGACGAGCATTACAAAACAATATTTTGAAAAAGTGAAAGCGCCTAAAAAAGATTTATTTCTATTTGAAAATTCAGGGCATCAAATTCATAAAGACGAAGCAGAAAAATTTCAAAATACAATCATTCAAACAATGAATTAATACACTCCTATTAAACTTTGGAAACCATGAAAAAAACAAGCCTTTTTACCGCAATAATAGTATCAGTATTTTGTTTAGCACAACAATCATTAAAAGAAAGCATCAACCTTAAATCTGTCGTTGATAACGCCGCTCAAAAGATGGTTGAAAAACCATTGATCAATGCAGTCTCCATAGGAATTGTTTATCAAGGACAAGAATACATTGGACATTACGGTGAATTAGAAAAAGGAAAAGCCAATTTGCCAACCGATAAAACCATCTATGAAATTGGTTCGTTAAGCAAAACGATTACCGGAACATTAGTTGCAAAAGCTGTGTTGGAGGGGAAAATAAGCCTTGAAGATCCTGTTCAAAAATATTTATCCGAGGATTATCCTAATTTAAAATTTAATAATCATCCCGTTCGCATAAAGGATTTAGTGACGCATACCAGCGGATTACCTCCTATGCTGCCTTTATCCATCAATGCACTTTTTAAAGATTTTACCAATCAAAAAACGCCGGAAAACATCAATAATGTGTTGAAAAATTATATTCAAAAAGATTTTTTAAGAGACTTGCATACCGTGAAAATCGACACGATTCCCGGATATAAATACGCCTATTCAAATGCAGGAATAGAAGTATTAGCTTCTGTATTGGAAAAAGTATACCATAAAAAGTTTGAGTTGCTGTTAAAAGAATATTTGGCTCAACATATTCAGATGAAAAATACGACCATCAATCTGACAAAACAGGAAGAAAAAAACCTTGCAGTGGGCTATCATTCTAATTATAACGATATAACAATGAAGATGCCTACATTACCTTGGGGTTCGTCCGGCAATATAAAAACCACCCTTCCGGACATGATGAAATATCTTACCTATCAGTTGAAAAATAATCCTGAAATAGCAGAATCTCACAACCCATTGGTGAAAATTGATGATACATTTAGCGCAGGTTACGCTTGGCGCATTATTAAAGATGAAAAATTGGGAACGTTATACAAGCATCACGGCGGAGTTTTTCGTTCACAATGTTTTATTTATATCATTCCAAAATATAATTTGGGAGTATTTATTATCACTAATCAAAGTGGTGAAAACACTCCAAAAGATATGCAGGATACATTAAATGAAATATTTGAAAAAATAGAAAAAAACAGCTGATTATCTACATAACATCAATAAACCAAATCCTTTAATAATATGATCCAACTCATAATATTAAAGGATTTTTCTTTGTTTCTTACTCTAAAATTTACAAAATAATTAAAAATCAAGTTACATGAAATACAGCGAAGCAGTACAACACAAAAAAGAATCTTTAAAAAATGCAGACGAATCTGTATTAAAAGATTACCACATCATAATCACTCCGGCCAAAACAGATGAAAGCCAAAAGTACATTGAAGCTTTTACGGAAAATCCTGAAAAATTTGATGATGAAAGCTGTAAAAAATTCTGTTCCAACGATGATTATGAAGTCGTAAGTTTTAGAAAAGAGACAGAAGAAGAAAATTAAGACATCACATTTTAATTATTCTAAAACTAAATGATATTCTCATTTATTATCTAATTTTTAGGAATAAAAAACATAATTAAATTAATCTTCAAATAATCACTAATGAAAATTTTTCTAAAAATTAGATTTAAATTTTCAAACATGTGGTATGTAAGCATAAATGGTTAAAAAAATAAATGTTTTTCGGATTTTTGTGAGTATTTTTGATGCAAGAGTAAACATAATTAATTATTGATTTTTCATTCCTATGATCTTAATTGTTGATGATAACCAAAATAATCTTTATTCACTAAAAAAATTATTAGAATCTAAAGATTTTCAGGTTGATATAGCGAGTTCCGGTGAAGAAGCATTGGGAAAAGCATTAAAAAATGATTACGCTTTGATTATCCTGGACGTGCAGATGCCCGACATGGATGGTTTCGAAGTCGCAGAAACATTAGCTGATTACAGCAAAACCAAAGAAATACCTATCATATTCCTATCTGCCGTAAATACTAAAAAAAAATTCATCACCCGTGGATACGCTTCAGGCGGAAAAGATTATGTAACCAAACCTATAGATCCCGAAATTCTTTTATTGAAAGTAAAAACTTTCTACAGCCTTCAGGAACAGAATCTTGCGATGAAAAAAGCACAGCAAGGCCTAGAATTGGAAGTAAAAGGAAGAAGAGAATCTCAGGTCATTATGAAATCCCAGATCGATCATTTTCACCTAATGCTGGAATCTCTACCTCAAATTGCTTTTACATTAAATGAAGACGGAATTGTAGATTTTGTCAACAGAAAATGGCATGAATATTCGGATTCTGAACATGAATTTCCTGAAACTCATTTCGACGATCACAATATCAAAGAAGAATTTGAACGTTGCAAAAAGAAAGGCAAAGCTCTCGAGTTGGAGGTCAGAATAAAAAACATAGAATCTGGAGACTATCGCTATCATTTACTGCGAGTTACCCCCGTTTATGAAGAAAATACTATAAAGAATTGGGTCGGAACATTTACTGATATTGATGATCAGAAAAAAGTAGAAAAAGAAAAAGACGAATTCCTAAGTATCGCCAGTCATGAGCTGAAAACACCTCTGACAAGCATTAAAGCCTATGTTCAGCTATTGGATCGTAAGTTAAAATTAGACAAAGAAGGTGCGGAAGCTGGCTTTATGATTAAAGTTCAGGATCAAATAGAGAAACTTAACACCTTAATTACCGACCTTTTAGATGTTTCAAAAATAGAGAATGGAAAACTGAAAATCAACAGAAAACCTACCAATATTGGAAACGTCATCCAAAATGCAATTGATACGATATTGCAGACCCATGAAGATCGTCAGGTAAAAATCGACTGGCACGGAATGAAACCCGATATTTTAATTCCTTTGGATGAAATTCGAATCGAGCAAGTTTTGATCAATTTTCTTACCAACGCTATCAAATATTCTCCACAAAATAATCAGGTCATTGTTACGACTTTCGTTGACGAAGAAGAACAGGAAGTTAAAGTAAATATTACCGATTTCGGGATCGGAATTCCAGATATCAAACAAGATGCCGTATTTCATAAATTTTATCGTGTAGAAGAATCTTCGCTACAGTTTCAGGGAATGGGAATTGGCCTGTTCATCTGTTCCGAGATCATCAAACAACATCATGGAAACATCGGAGTATCAAGTAAAGTGGACGAAGGCTCTACATTTTATTTCACATTACCATTAAATTAATTTTCATGCCGAAAAAAATCATAAGAAATCTTCAGTTTGGAGTTGGTTTATCTTTATTGATCTTAATTGCGAGTTCAATTGCCTCTTATATAAGCATCCAAAGGCAGATGGAACACAGGGAAAGCTTATCCCAAAGCCGACGTTCGGTTACGGCTGTAAAAGACGTTTTAATCGCTCTTTTGGACGCAGAAACAGGAAACAGAGGATATCAGTTAACGGGAAAAGAAAATTTCTTAGAACCTTACAAACGTAGTTTAGCCGACTATCCAAAAGCTTTCGAACGTGCAAAAGCATTAGATATTAAAGATAAAAATCAACTTGACCGCCTAAATAATTTACAGCAGAATGTCAATAGCAATATCAGTAATTTAAAACATTTTGTAGAAAACAGACGAAAAGGCATTGTAATGACTCAGCAGCAGGTTTTGATGAGCAAAACTTACATGGACAAATGTCGCCAGATCGTTCGCGATTTTGTACAATATGAAGAGGCTCAGCTTGCTATAAAAAATAAAGACCTTAACCGTTCATCAGATACCACCGTATTATTTATCCTGTTTTCTGCAATAGCAGCCGTTGTTGTCACTACATTTTTCTATATAAAATTACGTGCAGACCTTATCCGCAGAGACAAGCTTGAAAAACAGTTAAAAGCTAAAGATCTGGAAATCAGCAGACGTGTAAGTGCGATTCAGCAAGTAGCAAACAGGGTTGCCAATGGTGATTACAGCCAAAAAGCTTCTGATACTTCTCAGGACGATCTTGGAGATCTGGTTGGATCTCTTAACAATATGACGGATTCCCTGAAAAAATCTTTCGACGAGATCAATAAAAGCGATTGGCGTCAGAAAGGTCTTGCTATTTTAAATGAATCTTTAGTAGGAAATAAATCTGTAAACGAGGTTTCAAAAAAATCTTTACATCAATTAATTGAATACGGAAATTGTATCAATGGTTCATTATATCTTTTTGACGAAGGCGTATTAAAATTAAATACAGCTTTCGGACTGGAAGACAACATGAAAAAGACCTTTGAGCTAGGAGAAGGAATGGTTGGTCAAGCTTTTGTTAACGAAAAAACACAGGTTTATAATAATCTTCATGAAGAAGATTTTACGGTAACTTTTGCCAGCAGTAAAATTACAATCTACGGAATAATATTATTGCCGATTTTGGCAGACGGACACACAATCGGAGTTTTAGAATTAGGCTCAACATCTAATTTTGAAGAAGAACGCGTAGATTATTTCTCAGAATGCAGCCGAAATATCGGAATTGCTTTAAGTGCCGCAAAAAGCCGTGAAAAAGAACAGCAATTATTAGAAGAAACCCAAGCTCAATCAGAAGAATTACAGGTTCAACATTCTGAATTGGAGAATCTTAATACAGAATTAGAAGCGCAGACTCAAAAACTACAGGCTTCGGAGGAAGAATTGAAAGTTCAGCAGGAAGAACTGATGCAGGCCAATGCCGAATTGGAAGAACGTTCAAGATTATTGGAAGATAAAAATCACCTGATCGCCGAACGCAATAATGAAATTCAGAAAAAAGTAGAAGAACTTGCTTTAAGCACAAAATATAAGTCAGAATTTTTGGCGAATATGTCGCACGAACTTCGTACTCCATTGAATTCAATCCTACTTCTCTCTCGTTTAATGACTGAAAATCCTGATGAAAACCTAAATGAAGATCAAGTTGAATCAGCGAAAGTAATTCAAAGTTCAGGAAGCAGTTTATTAACCTTGATTGATGAGATTTTAGATCTTGCTAAGATTGAATCCGGTAAAATGACGTTGGAATATGAGGAAGTAATCATCGATGATATTATAAAAGATTTAAAAAGTTTATTCAAACCTATTCTTCGTGAAAAAGGGATTGAATTTAACATCGAAATAGAAAATGATGTAGAAAAAGCGATTGAAACCGACCGTTTGCGTGTAGATCAGGTGATGAGAAATTTACTTTCAAATGCTACAAAATTTACAACCGAGGGAAGCATCAATTTAAATATCAAAAAAGATCCAAAGAACAATGATTTCATCATTTTCAGTGTAAAAGATACCGGAATCGGAATTGCAGAAGACAAACAGAAAATCATTTTTGAAGCTTTCCAACAAGCAGATGGATCTACAAGAAGAAAATTTGGAGGAACAGGTTTAGGCCTGTCAATAAGCCGAGAAATTGCCAGATTATTAGGTGGCGAACTAATGCTTACAAGTAAAGTAAATGAAGGAAGTGAATTTAGCTTAATCATTCCAATTAAAGCAATCTCAGAACCTATTCACCCTGAAACAGATCAGCATTTAATGGAAACCATTCGTGAAGATGTTGAAGAAATTCAAAATATCCTTGAGGATGGAGAAATTCAATATACACTCCCTGTCAATACCTTGGGAATTCCGGAAAATGTAGCCGATGACCGCGAAACCATTACTGATGGTGATAAAGTTATTTTAATCGTTGAAGATGATATTAATTTCGCCAAAGCATTATTGAAATACGCTCGTTTACAAGATTATAAAGGAGTCGTTTCCGTAAGAGGTGATCACGCCTTATCCACTGCTATTCAGTATCATCCGGCGGCTATTTTACTGGACGTTCAGCTACCTGTAAAAGATGGATGGCAAGTAATGGATGAATTAAAATCAAATCCTCAAACCAAACACATTCCGGTTCACATGATGTCTGTTTTGCATGTGAAAAAGGAAAGTCTGATGAAAGGCGCTATTGATTTCATTAATAAACCGATGGCTTTGGATCAGATGACTGAAGTTTTCAGAAAGATTGAAGAAGCCCTAAAAAAATCTCCGCAAAAGGTTTTAATTGTTGAAGAAAATGCGAAACACGCAAGCGCACTCTCCTACTACCTAAGCAACTTTAATATCTCATTATCAGTAGAAAACAACGTTGAAGATTGTGTTAAAGCTTTAACGGAAGGTAATTCCGACTGTGTCATTTTAGATATCGGAGCAGAAAAAGGAAATCAATATCAAATTATAGAATCCATCAAAAGTTATGAAGGACTTGAAAATCTGCCGATCATTATTTTTACTGGACATAATTTAACTCAGTCAGAAGAGCTGAAAATCAAGCAGTACGCTGATTCTATCGTTGTAAAAACGGCACATTCTTACCAAAGAATTTTAGATGAAGTTGGTTTGTTTTTGCACTTGGTTGAAGAAAAAAGCAATTCAGAGACCATTAAAAATAAAGTATTAGGTTCATTAACGGAAGTTCTGAAAGGCAAAAAAATCCTGATTACTGATGATGACGTTCGAAATATCTTTTCTCTAACAAAATCGTTGGAAAAATATAAAGTAGACGTAGTTTTAGCGATGGATGGCAAGCAGGCTTTAGAGAAGATGAAAGAAAATCCTGATATCGATGTTGTTCTGATGGATATGATGATGCCGGAAATGGATGGATATGAAACGATTAAGGAAATAAGAAAAATGCCGTCACACATGCGTCTTCCGATTATTGCCATTACTGCAAAATCGATGATCGGTGACCGTGAAAAATGTATCGCTGCAGGAGCTTCAGATTACATCTCGAAACCTGTGGATATTGACCAATTGTTATCGTTGCTACGTGTTTGGTTATATGAAAGTTAAACAGAATAAATTCTGATGAATAAGAAAATTTTAATTGTGGACGATGATCCACGTAATATATTTGCACTGAAACTGACCTTAAAGTCAAGAGGTTATCAGATTGAAAGTTCTACAATGGCACAGGAAGCTATTCAGATCTTACAAAAAGATGACGGAATCAATGTGGTGTTGATGGATATGATGATGCCCGAAATGGACGGATATGAAGCCATTAAAATCATTCGTAACACTCCATCAATCAGCAAAGTAGATATTATTTCTGTGACTGCGCAGGCAATGCCGGAAGACCGCCAGAAGTGTCTGGATGCTGGCGCTCAAGATTATGTATCAAAACCGATTGATGTTGATCAACTGATAACTGCCATTGAAAAATTATCGTAAATGCTGGAACCAAGTATCGTAAAAGACGAAGAAGTAGAACATTTGATTAAAGATGTTTACGGCATGTACGGATACGATTTTTCCGAATACAGCAGAGCATCTTTTAAACGCAGGGTTAACCGTATCTGTTTGATTGACAGGTTCACAAGTTTTGCAGAATTGAGATATACTATCCTTAATGATCCAGAATATCTAAAGCGTTTTGTAGAAGAAATTACAGTGAATGTAACAGAAATGTTCCGCGATCCTGTATTTTTTAAAACATTAAGGGAAAAAATACTGCCGCAGTTAGGAACTTATCCGTTGATCAGAATCTGGGTTGCAGGTTGCTCCACTGGTGAAGAAGCGTATTCGATGGCGATTTTGCTTAAGGAAGCTAATCTTTATCATAAATCATTGATCTACGGAACAGATCTTAATCCGTCTGTCTTGGAAACAGCCAGATCAGGCGTTTTTCCATTACAACAAATGAAACTATATTCTGAAAATTATATGTTATCAGGCGGTAAAAAAGACTTTTCAGAGTATTACACCGCGAATTATGACAGCGTAAGATTTGATAAAAGTTTACAGGAAAAACTGATCTTATCTACTCATAATTTGGTTTCAGACAGTTCTTTTAACAGTTTTCAATTAATCATCTGCCGAAATGTGTTGATTTATTTTGATAGAGGGTTGCAGGAACGTGTTTTCCGTCTTTTTGATAACAGTTTGGAAAACTTGGGTTATTTGGCTTTAGGATCGAAAGAGACGTTGAGATTTTCTAATTTAGACAAATCTTATCATCAGGTTGAAGATCAAAAAATCTGGAAAAAACTGGATCATAACTAAACGCACCGATAATGAAAAACACAGATACAAAATTAATCGTTATCGGAGGATCTGCAGGCAGTTTGCAGGTCATTCTGGAAATGATAAAAAAATTAAATATTGAATTAAAATTTCCAATCGTACTCGTAGTTCACCGAAAGGCACATTCTACAAGTATACTTCCTGTATTGTTACAGCAGTTTTCATCTATGGAAGTCGTTGAAATTGAGGATAAAACGGAAATTAAAAACAATACATTATACATCGTTCCCGCAGATTATCATTTGTTGTTTGAAAATAAAAAAATAATGTCTCTGGACAGTTCAGAAAAGATGAATTATTCGCGACCGTCCATTGATGTAACGTTTAAATCTGCAGCCGAAATTTACGGTGAAAACGTGATCGGAGTTTTGCTGTCAGGAGCCAATGCAGATGGTGTTGAAGGTTTAGGATATATTAAAAAAAATGGCGGAAAAGTTTGGGTTCAGGATCCGGAAACTGCCGAAGTAAATTATATGCCGAAACATGCGGTTGATGAAGTTGATTATGATTTGATTATCACATCAAATAATCTAGCGAATTATATCAATCAATTATAAAAATTAAAAGAAAAAATTTAGGATTTAAATATAACTAATATGAGTAAAAAGAAAATTTTGATTTTCGATGATGATACCACTATTTTAGAGGTAATTACCATCATCTTTGAGGAGAATGGATATGAAGTCGAAATTTCAGAAACGTCTCATGATATTGTAGAAAAAGTAACAAAATTTCAGCCGGATGTTATTCTGATGGATAACTGGATCCCGAGAATTGGCGGTGTTGAAGCTACAAAACTTTTGAAAAGTCATGAAGAATTCAAGCATATTCCTGTCATTTATGTAACGGCGAACAATGATATTGTGGCTTTGGCTAAGGAAGCTCAGGCTGATGATTATGTTGGAAAACCATTTAATCTGGATGATCTGGAAGGAAAAGTAGCTAAATATTTAAGCTAAAAATCATCCTCAAAACTCTCCCGATACAATAATAAAGTCCCTGCTTATGAAGTGAGGACTTTATTATTGCAGACTTTTGCTGCTTCAAGCTTCAGTAATTGAATCTGAATTCTTTAAATATTCTATTTCTTTTTTCAGATCGGTAATATTGTAATTCATATGATTAAGGTTCAAAATAAGAGCCGTTAAAAACATTTTTATTCTTGGATTACTTATAATTTTATCTGAAAATGTAGGAACAATTATTCTTGTTTTTGAAACAATATTTTTAGCTAAAATATATTCGTTAAAAAGGTTTATTTCTAAATTAAAATTCTTTTTAATACTTAAAACCAAATATTCATAAACAAGATACTTATTTTCTGTATGGTCGATCATCTTGTGAGTTTTTATACCATAGTATAAGTAATATCTATGCCATAATGGTTTTAAAATTATTTTTGTGAGATTATTCTACAATCAATCCTTCTTTATACGTTTTTAAAGCCCTTTCTCTAGCCAATTTGTGATCTACAATAGGCCTGTTTAGCAAAGCATCCTGAGGAAGCCATTTTTTGATATACTTTAAATCTTTATCAAACTTCTTAGTCTGTTCTTCAGGGTTGAATATTCTAAAATACGGCGCAGCATCGCAACCACAACCTGCCGCCCACTGCCAGTTTCCGTTGTTGGCTGAAAGGTCATAATCTAAAAGTTTTTGAGCAAAATAAGCCTCACCCCATCTCCAATCGATCAACAAATGTTTGGTAAGAAAGCTGGCAACGACCATTCTTACACGATTGTGCATAAAACCTGTTTGGTTCAGCTGTCGCATTCCTGCATCTATAATTGGATATCCTGTATTGCCTTCACTCCACGCTTTGAATTCATCTTCATTATTCCGCCATTGGATATTTTCGTATTTCTGTTTAAAACATTGAGTCACAACATGCGGGAAATGAAATAAAATCTGCATGAAAAATTCTCTCCAGATCAATTCGCTTAACCAAGTTTCATTATGTTTTTGGGCAAATTTCACACATTTTCGTACTGAAATTGTTCCAAATCTTAAAGCAATTCCCAAATGAGTCGTATGATCTAAAGCCGGAAAATCACGATTTTTATCGTACGAATCTATAATTTTTGAATCTAAAGAAGGTTTTAAAAATTCAAATTCTGCCTTTTCAAATCCGATTTCTTTAAGACTTAGAATATTTTCGGGAGTTTTTATAGGAAGGAAGTTTTTAAAATCGATCTCAAAATCTTTAATCTCAACTTTATTTATATTTTCTTTCCATTTTTTGGAATATGGTGTAAAAACGGTGTACGGAGTTTGGTCACTTTTAAGAATATCGTTTTCTTCAAAAATAACCTGATCTTTATGAGCCGAAAATTTCACTTCTTTTGTTGCTAAAAATTCAGCTATCTTTTGGTCTCGTTTGATGGCTTGGGGTTCATAATCACGGTTACAGAAAACGGTATCAACATCAAATTCTTCAATCAATTTTTCGAAAATATCAGAAGGTTTTCCGTAAAATGTTTTAATGGCAGTTCCATATTCTTTTAATTCCTGATTGATTTCAGTTAAAGCCTGATGAATATAGTCTACCCTTTTATCATTTTTATCACTCAATTGATCTAAAATCTCACGGTCAAAAATAAAGATAGGAAGGACTTTTACACCCGATTGTAAAGCTTCATGCAAGCCACAATTGTCCTCCAGTCTCAGATCACGTCTAAACCAGAATATATTAATTTTGTTCATTTTTCTTAAATTTTTGAAATAAAAAGAGATTCCACAAAATCATTTCATAGCCATAAACCGTGTCTTCTAATGGAATGGTTAACATTCTTATTCCCATGAAGTTTTGAGGATTATAATTCACGATTGGCGATTCCAGTCCGGTTCCTGTTAGAATTCCATTTACTGCTAAAAAACCGGGCATTAAAATCAAATAGATGAAAGATGCTTTGCCGATCCATCTTGCTTTCAATACAAAATATAGCAAAAAGATGCTCACAGCAGTTGTAAGAAACGTCATGAATGTATAAATCTTATCATGGAAATAAGCTGCAATGATTAAGGCTAAAATGATACTGATAATCACAAATATTTTTTCGGGAAGTAGTTTCCAATTGAGATTGAAAAATTTATCTAAACAGAAATAGGTAAATACACATGAAAAAGGAATACAAATAAAAAATAATATTTCTTCAATCGGCAAGTTTAAAATCCTGATTCCCAAAAGGTAATGATCGTTAAACCACCACACGCCTATTTTCGTAAACCACGCGTCCCAAACTATAAAAACCAAAGCCACCAAAAAGGAAGCAGAGGAAAAAGCTCCGAAATGTCTGTTGAATTTTATTTTATGATGAAACGAAAAAATAAAACAGATAAATACCGTAAAAAAATTGATTAACAGATAGGTATAGTGATGCATTTTTATGATTTATTTCTATTAAAATACATTTTGAAATATTTAATCGGAACCCATAAAAACCCAAAGCACTCTCCTCTTTCTTTTCCTGTATGCTTATGATGCTGTTTATGTGCGCGTCTGATCGACAATAAATATGGATTTTTTGTATCTCTCAAAAACTTTATCCTTTGATGAATGAAAATATCATGAACAAAAAAATAAGCCATCCCATACAAAGCAATTCCAACAGCAATATAAAAGTAGATGTTGTAGTTATTGACCGTTCCGTAATACATCAAAGCGATGGTTGGAAGGGCAAAAATCAAGAAAAAGTAATCGTTTTTTTCAACATGACCTTCATTACTGTAATCATGATGATCTCTGTGAAGCGACCATAAAAAACCGTGCATGACGTATTTATGAATCAGCCACGTCATGCCTTCCATGATGAAAAATGTACTTATGACAATCAGAAAATTCATGATTTTTATTTATTGTTAAACATTTTGTCTAAAACTTTATTTCGATAGCTGAAAATATGCTCCAGCTTACTTTTCACAAAAAGTTTGTGAGCAATTTCACCTAAAAATCCCATTGGTAGTTCGTAGTCGACCGTATCTTTCATTAAAACTCCTTTATCATTTACGATAAATTCATGAAAATGATTCCATAATTTATAAGGTCCTTTTTGCTGATAATCGGTAAAACTTTTTTGAAAATTAACTTGTTTGATCTCTGTTGTCCAGTTCATTTTAATGCCTAACAAAGGCGAAACATGGTAATCGATAATCATTCCTTCATAAATTTCGTCGTCATCTGTTTTAGTCAAAACAACAAATTTCATGTCTTCCGGAGTGATCTTAGACAGATTATTGGCCGAGGAGAAAAATTTCCACGCGGTTGCTAAATCACAATTCAATTGCTGTTCTTTATAAAGTCTGTGTACCATTGTAATTTTTATAAAAATGAAGTTTTATACTGTAAATAACTGCTCATCATTAAAGAAATCTTCTTACTGTTTGAAATTCTTATCCTTTGATTAATGATTTTATGAGCCGAAGTTCTTTTAATTTTTCTAAAAAGTGAAATATAATAACGATAAGCCAAATACACTCCAAATCTTGATGAATTGGGAAGTTTTTTAATTCCAATTAAGGCTTCATTAAATTCTTTTTCGATGTCTTTTTCAATATCAGCTTTAATTTTATTGTCGAACAAAGTAATATCTACATCCGGAAAATAACTTCGTCCCAAAATCTGATAATCATCTTTCATGTCTCTTAAAAAATTTACTTTTTGAAAAGCCGAACCTAATTTCATTGCAAAAGGCTTAAGCCTTTCAAATTCAGCAACATTCCCTTCCACAAATATCTGCAAACACATTAAACCCACCACTTCTGCAGAGCCTAAAATATATTGTTTATAAAGATCTGAATTATAATCTACTTTCTGAAGATCCATCTGCATGCTATCCAAAAACTGATTGATTAATTTTTGATCAATATCAAAACGATGAACCGTATCCTGAAACGACTGAAGAATAGGGTTTAATGAAATTCTATCCTCCAAAGCCTGAGCAGTTTCTTCCCTGAATTTGGCAAGCAGTTTTTCTTTATCATATCCATGAAAACTGTCTACAATTTCATCCGCCAAACGCACATATCCATACACTGCATAAATCGGGTTTCTGATTTTCGGAGACAACGCCAAAATACCCAAAGAAAAGCTTGTGCTATACTGTTTGGTTGTTTCTTTACTTACCCGATAAGAAAGTTCATCAAATAATTTTTTCATAATTAATTTGTTTTGGTAGCTTCGATAGCAGCAATTTTTCCTGAAATAATCGACGGCGGAACACCGGGTCCCGGAACGGTAAGCTGTCCGGTATAAAAAAGGTTTTTCACTTTCTTATTTCTGAGTGACGGTTTTAAAACTGCAGTTTGTGATAAGGTGTTGGCAAGCCCATATGCATTGCCTTCATAGGCATTATAATCTTCTTTAAAATCTTTAATACAATAGCTTTTTTTATAATCTATTTTTGGTAATAAATTCGAAATTCCTGTATGTTTTTCGAGTCTTACGATCATTTCGAGAAAATATTTTTCTCTTTCCATTTCAGAATCTTCTATTCCGGTAGCCACAGGCATGAGAAGAAATACATTTTCGCAATTTTCAGGCGCTACATTCGGATCTGTTTTTGAAGGACAACAAGCATAAAATAATGGTTTTGTAGGCCATTTTTTATCTTCATAAATTTCTGTGGTGTGAAGGTCAAGGTCATTTTCAAAAAACAATGTATGATGTTTTAGGTTTGGAATTTTTTCTTTAAAACCTAAATAATAAATCAAGCAGGAAGGCGCAAAAGTGAGCTTTTCCCAATACGATTCTTTATAATTTCTAAATTCTTCAGGCAACAATTTGCTTTCCGTGTGATGGTAATCTGAGGAAGCGATAATTGTATCAAAATCGATTTCTTTTTCATTAACTAACAGAGAAGTAGCTTTACTATTTTTAACAATAATTTGTTCTACATTTGAATTAAAATGAAATTTCACTCCTTGACTTTCTGCAACGTTTTTCATCGCGTCAATTACTTTTGAAAAACCTCCCATTGGATACCAGGTTCCCAATTTGTATCCGCCATAATTCATTAAACTGTACAAGGCGGGAATATCTTTGGGTGCTGCTCCAAGAAAAATAACAGGAAATTCCATCAACGTGATCAACTTCGGATCACTGAAATATTTTCTTACAAATTTTTTAAAATTGGTTAAAAGATCAAGCTTCAAAGCACTTTTTGCAATTTTTGGAGAGACGAATTCAAACCATGAATGACAAGGTTTATTTACGAATTCTTTCATTCCCACTTCATATTTATATCGGGCATCTTCCATGAATTCATCCAGCTTTTTACCGGAACCTTTTTCTGTTTTTTCAAACAAATCCCGCATTTCAGTATAGCTGTGAGGGATATTCATTTTACTGTCTGAAAATACCATTTCAAATTGAGGATCAAGCGGTACAAGCTGAAAAAAATCAGACGTTTTTTTACCAAAATCTTCAAAAAAAGATTCTATAATATCAGGCATCCAATACCAACTCGGTCCCATATCGAAAGTATAACCATTATCTGTGACGAATTTTCTGGCTCTGCCTCCTACTTCACTATTCTTCTCAAAGACATGAACTTCATGACCTTCTTTTGCAGAATAGGCAGCAGCCGACAATCCCGAAAACCCTGAACCAATGATGGCTATTTTCTTTCTCATTCTTAATTTTTTTCAAATGAATATTCCTGATAAACAGTGCTGATCAAATCTTTACTGTCTATATTTCGATTAAAAATGGGATAGTGAAATTTGTCTAATTTGTTCAGAATACGAATAAGATCCATCTTTTCAGAATAATTTAGATTGCCTGAAACTATATTTGTTGCGCTTCGGATCTTTTTCATTTGGTTTTCCAACGCTTCGATTCCTTGTTCTGTAATTTTTATGAGTTTCGTTCTTTTGTCATCGTTTGAATCTGTCTGATGTACCCAACCTTGCTTGATCAATCTGGTAATAATCAACATTCCCACAGGTTTGTCCTGAATATTTTTTTTGATGAGTTCCATTTTGGTCATTTCACCAAATGCTTTCAAATTGATCAAATAAATAAAATCTTCCTGCGTGGCAAAATCAGAACCAGAAATAGCTGATTTAGAATACGTTTTCGCGTATCTGTTAAGATGAACCAATAAAGTACTGATCGCACTTTCCGGACTTCTTCCGCTTTCTTTGCCTTCCCAATAAGGAGCATCAGCTTCATCATTATTAGTCATAGATTCTTTATTATAGATCCATGATTTGAATCCATCAACATCAGAAGAATACTGAGAATTTTTATTTTCAGACTCAAACTGCTCTAGTAATCCTACAACATCTTTGACAAGGGAGAAATTCATAATAATAAATTTAGAATACAAATATACTAAAATACATCTATAATAATATATTTATAAACTAAATTTAATTATACTTTCTTATATTTAGAATTAATTGGTCATCAGTTGTTTTGAATTTAAACAAAAAAAGCCTGCTAATCTTATGACTAACAGGCTTTTTCCAAAGTTTATTCCACAAAAAAAGGAGACTTTCGCCTCCTTTTTTTTACCGTATACTAACCTTAGATGACCATCTCACTTCTTTATATAATCTTTGTGTTTTTTTAATAAATCAGTTTTCAAGAAGGCGGTTAAAGGTTATCATATACCCTATTTAATTTCATCACTTGCTCGATAATTTAATCTCATCACTTGTGCTCGAATATAATTCAAGTTTATTATTTGTGTCGAAATTTATTTGTGTTTAAAAAATTTACTCTTTTGAAAGTTTGAATTAAAATTAAAAAGCTAATAAACCTTTTCAATTAATAATCCTTGTTTTCGTTTAGTATTTTTCTCTGGTACAAAGTAACAACAATGGAGAATAAAGTTATCTACAAAACACATCGATATATATCGATAAGGCTATAGATATTTATCGATAAAAATACTTTTAGTAATAAAGAAAGTGAAGAATGGAGGGTTGAAATCCTATATTTTGTGATGGGTCTTGATGATATCAATAAGCTCAACAAGATTTTCTATTTTCAGTTTGTCGAATATATTTTTCTTGATCGTACTTACTGTATTCTGCTTTATATCAAGATTATTGGCAATTTCGAGGTTACCAAATCCATCTGCATACATTTCAGCGATCTGTAATTCTCTTTTCGTTAGATGATGAAGAGGATTCATAGAATTCGGATCATTGGCGAATTTCACCAACAAATTCTGAGAAACAGCAGAAATATATTCACCTTTATTAGCAATGCTTAGAAGAGCCTGTCTTACCTCTTCTTCTTCACTTAATTTGCTCAAAAAACCGTTGGCTCCTGCATTGATGAATTTAAGGGCATGAAGTTCTTCTTCAAGACCGGAAAAGATCAAGATTTTAATATTCGGTTTTGCATTTTTTATGTCTGATAAAATATGAATACTGTTTCCGTCGGGAAAATGGGCATCAATAATAGCAATTTCTATTTCTTTTGAAGTCACTTCTTCCACCACTTTCTGTAAAGAGGAAGTATGATGAATGGTAGCATTTGGAAAAATTTCATTGATTGTAAACGCCATTCCATGTCGCACAATGCTGTGATCGTCTGCTAAAAGGAACGTAATTTCTTTATTTTCAATTGGTATTTCCATTGTTGTCGATATTTAAATTGATCCTGAATGTCACTTTTGTGCCTTCACCTAATTTGCTTTCGATAGATATTTCGCCATTAAAAAGTTCTATAATTTCCTTACATAAATTCAACCCAAGTCCTGCTCCAAGGTTATCGATTTCACTAGAAACCATTCCTTGATAATAAGGTTCAAAAATATTTTTAAGATCCGATTCTGAAATTCCTGCGCCCGTATCTCCTACTGTTGTCAGCAGTGAAATTCTATTTTTGCCGATAGCTTCAGTTGACATGGTAAGATCAATCTGTCCGTTTTCGGTAAATTTGTTGGCATTTCCCAGAATGTTCATGAAAATCTGGTTGATTTTTATATTATCTGAATATACAACTGTTCCCGTAGGTATTCCATCATTTACCACAAATTTATTATTTCTCGTTTCCAAATAAGGCGTGATTGCCGTCACAATTGAATTGATTTCGTCTTTAAGATTAAAAACATTCTTCACCAATTTCTGATCCGCATTCTGATTTTTTGTATACTCTAAAATCTGATTAGACTGAATCAACAAAGTACTGTTGGTAAATTTTATCGATTTAAGATATTCTTTTATCGTCTCGTCTTTTGTCGTTCTGTTGATTTTATCAATGAAAATATTGATGATTTTTAATGGTGATCTTAATTCATGGCTTAACATTCCTAAGATTCTATTTTTAAAATTAAGATTGTTTTTAATTTCCTTGTTTGCAGCGTTTAATTTCCATTCATAGATAAATGCGACTCTTGTAAAATACATGATCAAAATCGAGACAATGAACATCAGGATCATTAATCCAAGCACCAAATAGGTTCGGATTTCATTATTAATCAGCTTCTGTTTGTTGTATTCTTTTTCCAGATCTGATTTGAATTCTTTGATCGCATTTCCATAGACATCTATCAATCCGTTGCTGTAAATCAGCAACTTATTAAAACTACCATAAAACTGTCTGCTATCATGCTGATCTCTAACTGTAGACAATTGAATCTTCTTAATTTCAGTTGTATAATGTTTTTCCATAGACTTTATGGCATCCTTCATTTCGGATTTTAAGCTAGAGAGATCCACTGCTTTTTTATTCTTTAAAGTAATCACCGTACTTTCTTTTTGTACATCAACTTTACCCGCGATTGCATCTCGTAAACGTCCTACAAACCCTTTTTTCTTTATCGTGTCAGAGTAAGTACGTGTTTCAATATCAATATCATCAAAATTGTTTTTAACTTTATATTTTTCAATATTATACTGTTTATCTTCAATCTTTGGAGGAGGATTTTGAGAATATTTATATACGGAATCTATCAATGTCTTTAGCTTCGTAATTTTAAGAGTATCTTTTTTCTGTAGATTAAATTTACTTTTCAGCTTTGGAGCTATGCTTTCATTTTCATCAATCTTATCAAAATTATTTTTAAGCTTTGTAAGCGATTCAAAGTATAATTTTAAGTCTTTGTCATCCTCACTAATCATATATCTCTGAAGATGATTTTGTGCATCCATAAAGTCTCTTCTTGAATTATCGGTCATTCCTTCCAATTCACGACTTTCCTTCAATTGATTCTCGATAAATTTCAGTTTTTTCTCATTGATAAACTCATTGTAAAAAAACACAGCGATAATCACCTGTATTAGTAAAATACACAGGATCAATGAGTAATGAACAATTTTCCTCAACTTAAAATTTAAGAATTTATATTTCATATCTATTTATCAGCTAAATTAATTTCCCCGATTACTTAAGTTTGCTTGATATTGATTTTAATCTGAATAATAATTTCTCCAAAAACATAGTAATTGGTGTATATCATTCAATTCGCAAAGTTAAAGTAATTTTTGTCTTTTTATAATAGTAAATATCAGACAAATGCAGGGAATTTCATAATAATTTATATCAAAATAGTTATATAATCAGTTTATTGATGTCGATTTCCTTTTTGATGATAGGTAATATTTTTATTCTGACTGTTTTTAGAAATATTTACTGCATTTTCCTCATAGTGGTTAATTGAGGAATGATTTTCCTGTTCAGATTCTAACTTATTAAAACGCAGACGTTTCCCGTTTTTATAAAATTGATTATCAATTGTTCTGTAAGTTTGATTTTCTTGATAGGTATTCCCGTCTGGTGCAGTGAACATTTTTAATCTTTCACGTCTTTTTCTTTTAAGATTAATAAGAACTAATGTTCCTGTTGCGATTAATCCTAATGCTATTTTTACTTTATTATTCATATTAATTATTTGCTTTGAAATAAACAAATAGCCTGCCATTAAAAATGAATAATAGGCATCAATACCTTATGGATACCACATTTTTTTACATCGAAAGGTTTTTCTGATGATTAATTTTATTGATCACCGGATTGGCATACATGGCCAGAAAACTCTTTTTCATATCTGCATCAGAAATATCGATACGCATTTCCATTCTTCGCTCAAACAGCATTTTTTCATTTTCTGAATAATTTTCCGAATATTGATTGGTTTCATGAAGCAAATCATAAGCAATAAAATTCGTTGGCCAAAGCTTATAATTATGAATAATAGAATCGTCAATAATCTGCGAAATCGCCTGTAACTGTTTGTTTTTGTTCTCTATTTTCGCTACAATATCATCAAATTCAGTCTCAAGAACGTCACCTGCATGTATGTGAATGCGCTTTTTTTGCCCCAATACTCCACTTAGCATCGTTTTAAAATCTTCACCCGGATTTTTAATATATTCCTCGTTTCTTGATTTTGCCATTAGATGTGGCATTTTAAGAACGTCCGTAGGATCATATTCGTATGAAATAGATAACGGAACAATTTTCAGCATTTTGAAGAAATCGGTTAATGACTGATCTCCTGCCATGGCAAGCATTTTCAATACACCTTGCTGAGTGGCATCGTTTCCATCTTTCGTACGCCCTTCACGCTGTGCGATCCAGATAGAACGGTTTTCTTTGGTTAATAAATCGTAGATATATTCCGACATGATCTTTGAACTGCTTAATTGTTCACGAAGAGGAAGTCCTCTCTGAACCAAAAAGTTACGGTTCAGTTTTGCCAATACATGCAGAAATGTTTTCTGAACAAGATTATCTCCAATCGCAGAAGAAGTCATGATCAATCCACGATCCAACAGCACTAAATTAAGCAAGCAGGTATCCAAAACAATATCTCTGTGATTAGATATGAATAAATAGGATACATTTTTATCTAAATGATCAAATCCCGACGTCGTTAAGCCTTCAGAACTCTGTTTAAGAATCTGACGAACGGTCTGCGATATATATTGATGCTGAAAATCACTTATGGAATGAATATTTTTAAACTGTTCAATCCAAAATTTCTCATCTTTATCAGGGAAAGTAAAATTCATTAACGCCTTCATCATCGGATGCCTGGCAATACTTAGCAGCGCATCATTTACTTCATGGTCATAAAAAGGCCTTATATCATCAAACTTGTTCATATCATTATTTAAAAAATTACGTTTTGCAAAAGAACAAAAAATTATTGACTACGTCTGATGATGTATATCATAATTGTAATTTTATAAATTGATCGCCGAAAAAAGTTATTAAATACTTCTTTTTTATAGAAATAAACTACCTCGGGGCAAGCCCACGAGGTATTAAAATAACCTGAGTTGTCCTGTATAAATTTTTGTGTATTGTTTTTCTTTACCTTGGTTTTCAATATACTTCTGAATAACCTCTTTATTTCCATATTGTCCTACAGTATTAGCATAAAATCCACTTGTCCATATATTTCCTCCCCAAAGAACTTGTTTTATTTCAGGATGAAGTCGAAATAGCTCCCTACCTGTTATACTTTTTACCGTTCGAACAATTTGACTCAATGACAAAGAAGGAACACTTTGTATCAGAAAATGCACATGATCTGATTCATAACCAATTTCTATAAATTCAATCTCATAACGCTCTGAAATTTCTTTGCATATGAACTTTAAAGTTTCTCCAGAAACTTCATTTAGAACCTTTCTTCTATATTTCATAGGAAAAACCAAATGATACACAAGCAAAGTTTTATTATGGCTCTTGAAAATATGCTCATCTTCCATGAATCAAATCTACAGTTTTACAACCTATTTTGAAAAACCATCCGTTTTTCAAACTTTTCCTCATTTCACCCCGAGGCAAGCCTCGGGGAATTCTTTAGATTAAATTACTTAACTGTTATTCGCTCAACTGTTTCAAGATCGTTTTTCCGTTTTCGTTATCGGGATTCAGCTTTACTGATTTTTCGTACATTTTACGGGCTTCATTTTTATTTCCCATTTTTAATAATACTTCTCCGTAGCTGTCATAAGCGTTTGAGCTTTCAGGATATAAATAAACGTACAATTTAAAAATCTCATACGCATCATTAAGTTGATTAGGTCGGGACATCAATCGGTAAGCCCAATCATTAAGTTCAGATTCTCCGGGATTGAAGTCAGGATTATTTTTCTTTTCAGAATTTACGACATCAATCGCTTTGTTGAAACCTTGTTTTTTAAGATTGGTTCTAAGATAGGTTATAGGATCATATTTAACAATATCAGGATTATAAACCCCTGCAAGTTCTTCCAGAAAGTCTTCGGGAGTACTTCCCATCAAATTTGTGAAGACGATTACAGCCAAATTATCATCAGGATAAACTAAAAACGCAGATCTCCCACCACCCGACATACCCAAAGCTTTATGCTTTGCTCGGAATTTTGTTATTCCCCATCCTAATGCCCAAGATGTTGGATTTCCGTCGTTCATTTTGATGGGCGACCACATTTTCGTCAAGGTTCCTTTACTTTTAAACAATTCTTGTTTTTGTAAAGAAATGATCCATTTTGCCATATCTTCGGCAGTTGTATTGAGGCCGGATCCTGTTCTGCTGTAATCAGGAAATACATGATAATCGTTGATCAGTTTTTCTTTATTCAATTTTTTTCCATCGATAAAACTTCTGTATCCGTAAGTTGGCGCAAAATGAGGAATAAGGTCTCTTGAGTCCCCAAATACTGTATTTTTCATCCCAACAGTTTGAAATTGTTTGGTTTTAAAAAACAGATCAAAAGGTTGTCCGCTTACTTTCTCAATTATTTTTCCTAATAAATAATAATTGGTTTGATTGTATCTGAATTGTTCTCCGGTCTTAAAATCCATTGGAAGCGCTTTAAGTTCTTCCCAAATTTGTTTTTCCGGCTTCAACGCTGCTCCGGTAAGAGGATCAAACAATCTTACGATATCAGGAAAACCTGAAATATGCGTCATCATCTGCTCAACCGTCACGGCTTGCCATTTTTCAGGAAGATCAGTCAAATACTTTGATATTGGAGCAGATAATTCTATTTTCCCCTCTTCCACCAATTGCATTACAGCAACGCCCGTAAAAACTTTAGTACATGAATTAATTGGAAAAATGGTTGCATCAGTAACAGGAATATTATTCTGAATACTTGCCATTCCGTATGATTTTTTCAAAATAATTTTACCGTTTTGAACCACTGCAATCTGTAATCCCGGAATCTTCCGCTCACTCATTTCTCTTTTAATGATAGCATCAATATCTGATTCTTTTTGAGCCGATAAATAGGAAGAAAACACAGAGAAGATCAATAGAAAACAAAATTTCATAGTTAGTTTTAATTATAAGACAACTTTGAAAACGATTCTATTACATTCATTATTAATATAATTTTGATTCTCTATATTATTAAACTTTTTATTTTAACCACAAAAGGCACAAAAGATCAACACATTAGTATTTTAAGTTTATCAATAAACCGTAAATAAGAACACATTAGTTTTAAAAATCTTTGATTTTTTTCTTTTGAAAACTTTGTTTTCTAATAATACAAAAATTAGATATCCAAATAGCTTTTGTCTCTTTTGTGGTTAAAATAAAAATAATTATTTCGAATCTATATAATTTTTTAGATCAGATATACTTTTAATATTCAATTCTTTAGATTGTTTCCTGCGCATCATTAATGCATAAGAATTATTAAAACCAAGAGGTATCAACCACTGAATTCCATATTGTTTTTGAAATTCTGAATTGACATAATTATAAGTTTCATCAGGACTTTGACTTACCTTTTTAATCGTTTGTTCGGTTGGTTTTAATAATACTAAAAGTCCGGTTCCTGTATATTCAGGGTAAAAATCGATGGCGTCGTTCATCAAAGCATCAAAACAGATTTTAGTTCCTCCCAACCCTGTTTTTGTTTCTACTTTATAATTGGTATTGCCTTCAATCAGCATTTTATACATTTCCGTGAGAATATATTGCTCACCGAAAATCTTTGAGCCAATTCGTACTGTTCCCGAATTTCCCTTCCTCGAATTTTTATATAAATTATTTTTAATTAAAAAGTCTTTCGCAATTTTTTCTGGTGTTTGATGAAGATAATCCGATTTATAATTTAAATCTGTCATAATTGAATCATTAAATTTACCCGACAATAAATTCAATGTTTTTTCTAATTCAGGGAATTTTTCTAATGTTTTGGTTTTAATAATCGGCGCAGCGAAATAGGGCGGAAATATTTTTTTATCATCATTCAAAACATATAAATCAAAAGCTTTGATTCTACCATCTGTAGAATATCCACTGATAAGATCCAATTCCTTTTCATAAGCTGCTTTGTACATGATCGCATCGCTTACTACAACAGGATTTACATTCAATCCATACACAGAACGCAGACCGAGATCGCCGTCTTGTCTTCCCATAAATTCGGGCGTAAAACCAGCTTTTAGTTTATTTTCTGAAACAGAAGTAAGAAGATAAATAGCTCCGAAAATAATCAAAATCGCAGGAACAATATATTTTAGTTTATGAAATAATCGATACCCTGATTTCTGCAAAACAGCAATCGCCTGATCCAACAAAATAGCCAATAACGCTGCCGGAATTGCGCCTGCCAAAATCATGTTGGTGTTATTTAATGAAATTCCGCCAAAAATAAATTCACCTAATCCGCCTGCGGCAACAAATGAAGCCAAAGTCGCGACTCCAACATTAATGACGGCTGCCGTTCTTATTCCTGCAATGATAACGGGCATCGCCAAAGGAATTTCAACTTTAAAAAGAAGCTGGGTTTTATTCATTCCCATTGCTTTTGCGGCTTCAATAACGGTCGGATTTACTTCTGTAATTCCTGTATACGTATTTCGAATGATCGGTAAAAGAGCGTAAATTAATAAGGCTGCGATGGCAGGTGTAGCACCAATTCCAAAAGCAGGAATCATAAAACCTAATAAAGCAATACTCGGAATCGTCTGCAAAATCCCAGCAATGCCAAGAACAGAACTGGAAAGTTTTCTTTTTCGGGCAATCAATATTCCTAAAGGTACGCCAACTACGATCGCTAAAAGCAATGACAAAAAAGTAAGCCCAAGATGTTGTGTAATCTGGGTTAATAATTTTTCGTGCTGTTCAATAATAAACTGCCAAAGACTTTGCTGCGTCATACGATCTGTAATTTTCTGTATTCATTAAATGCTTTGATCAACATTTCGTACTGCATTGTATCTTTATGATCTGAACTTAATTTTTGTAAAGCATCCCAAACACTTGTATTTTCACTAAAATTAAATTCATCAAATAATTTTTCTGAATTAAAATCATTAACATCCTTTAAAGTCGCCACTTTATATTCCAATAATAATCTGTTTTCGGCAAAAAAATCCGTGACAAAATCATTTTTAGACTTGTAAAGCATTTCTTTTGGCGTTCCAATCTGAATAATCTTTCCTTTATCCATTAAACATACTCGATCTCCCAATTCAAAAGCTTCCTGTACATCGTGTGTGACTAAAATAATGGTTTTATTTTTAAGCTCTTCCAACGATTTAAATTCCGAATGAATATCCGCTTTCGTGATATTATCCAATGCTCCGAAAGGTTCATCCATCAACAAAATCGGTGAGTTGGCGATCAACGCTCGGGCGATTCCTACTCTTTGCTGTTGACCACCACTTAGTTCGTTCGGAAAACGTGAAAGAATGTCTTCGGAAAGATGAAGTTTATTCAACAATTCTTCGGTTCTGTTTTCTGTCTTTTTTTTATCCCATTTTAATAACTCGGGAACGACAGCAATGTTTTGTTTTATCGTATAATGAGGAAATAATCCGGAATGTTGCATGACAAAACCGATCCCCATTCTCAACTCTTCTACTTTTTGATCGCGGATATTTTTACCATCAATCAAAATATTTCCGGAATCTGATTCTATGAGACGATTGATCATTTTTAGCGTTGTCGTTTTGCCACAACCGCTGGTTCCGAGAAGCACCAAAACTTCTTTATCATTGACTTGAAAAGAAATATTATCAACTGCGGGTTTTCCGTTAAAATTCTTTGAAACTGATTCTACTGTAATCATTGGCAAAAATTATTGGGCAAGTCTGATTCCTGTGAATTGCCATTGTAAACCTGTCTGGAAAAAATTACGGTATGTATTTCGGCTGTGCCCGAGAGGTGTTGCTTCGGAAGCACCTCGCAAAACCATTTGATTCACCATAAATTTCCCGTTGTATTCGCCAACTGCACCTGCTTCTTTTTTAAAATCAGGATAAGGTAAATAAGCGGAATTCGTCCATTCCCAACGGCTTCCCCAATTGAAATGATTGGAAGCAACTTCCCATTCTGCTTCAGTTGGCAAACGCATTCCTTTCCATGATGCAAAGGCAGAAGCTTCAAAGAAATTGATGTGACAAACCGCTTCGTTAAGATCTAATTCCCGCAAACCGTTTAAAGTATAATGCATCCATTTATCATCAATAAAATGCCAATACAATGGTGATTTTGCATGATTTTGTTTCACCCAATCCCAACCTTCAGCGTGCCAATGTTTAAAATCGGAATATCCCCCTGCTTCTATAAATTGTAAATATTCTTGATTGGTAACTAGCTGATTACTAATTTCAAAATCATTCAGAAAAACTTTGTGTCGCCCTAATTCATTATCAAAACAGAAACCTTCTCCTTTAAAGCCAATTTCATAAATACCTTCTGAAAAACTGAGCATTTCTACATGTTCTGAATGTTCTTTTTTAACAGTACTTTCTTTCTTATAAGCTGGAAAAAGTGGATTGTGACCTAAAATATATTTAATATCTGTAATTAATAATTCCTGATGCTGTTGTTCATGATTAAGCCCAAGTTCCAACAAAGGCTCAACAGCTTCCGTCATAAATGCACTTTGAAGAAAAGCTTCCATATGTTCATCCACATATTTTCGATACTTATAAATATCAGAAACAGACGGACGGCTCAAATTTCCACGATCGGTACGAATCACCCTCGCTCCTATCGTTTCATAATAACTGTTGAAAACAAAATTATATTGAGCATCAAAAACTTTATAATCCGGAAAATTGGGTTGCAAAATAAACGTTTCGAAAAACCAAGTCGTGTGACCGAGATGCCATTTAGGCGGACTAACGTCTACAATTGGCTGTACGACGTAATCTTCGATTTCCAAAGGTGCGCATATTTCCTCAGAATGCTTGCGAATATCTGTATATTTTTTTACTAAATCTGTTGTGATGGTGTTTGGTGTCATGTTTTTAGCTTTTGATTCGTTATTTTACTTGCCAGACGGTATCTACAAACCATTTTTTGGAATCTTTAATTTCTCCGATTATTTTAAAACCAGATTTTTCACTTAATTCCTGTATTTTTTCGGGTGAAAATTTTTGTGAAATTTCCATGTCAATGAGTTCGTTTTCTTTAAATGAAATTAAGTCATTTCCGATAGTGACATTTTGGTCTTTTAAGCTTACCAAATAACTTTTACAAGCTCCACTTACCGGATCGTAGGTTTGATAATGCTGAAATTCTTTCAAATCAAAATCTGCATCAAGCTCTGTATTGATTCGAGTTAAAAGATTGAGGTTAAACGCTGCGGTAATGCCTTCTTTATCGTTATAAGCGTTTAAAATAATGTGCGGATTTTTCTTTAGATCAAAACCTATTAAAACCACATCATCTGAAGCTAAGTTTTGGTTTAAATCTTTACAGAAATTTTCAGTTTCTTCAAGGCTCATATTTCCGATATTGCTTCCTAAAAATAAAATAACTTTTCTTCGGGAAGATAAAGAAGCCGCTTTTTGAAGCATTTCAAAATACTCTCCTTCCAATGGAATAATCTTTAAAGTCGGAATTTCCTGGCTCAGTTTTTTATTTAATATCGAAAGAATATTTCCTGAAATATCAATCGGCATATAACTAAAATCGGTTCCTTTTTCTACAAGATATTTAAGTAAAAAAGTAGATTTCATGGCGTCGCCTGCTCCCAGTTCTATCAAATCAAACGGTTCATTGTCAGGAGTAATTAAATTGGCAAGATCTGCCGTTTTATTTTTGAATATATCCAGCTCCGATTTTGTGAGATAATATTCCGGCATTGTCATAATTTTCTGAAAAAGATGATCTCCTTTTTTATTGTAAAAATATTTTGAAGATAACTTTTTAGGGTTGCCGTGTAAGCCCTCTAACACATCAGACCGAAAACCATCAATATGATCATTTTTTACCTGAGAATCTGGATGTAACCTTAAGTTCATGTTTTCTATTTTGTGTGGTTTTAGGTAACTACAACTATCTTGCCGTCCACATCACTCCTAATAAAATTTACACTCCTCTACAATATTACCAGATTAAATATAAGCTTAATTTATTGAAAAACAGCGGTTATTTTAGATCATATTGTTCGACATAACATAAGATTTTCAGCCAATTATTCACTTTAAAAAACTTTTTAATCATTTTTATTAATTGAATTTTAATTAATAAATAACTATTCTGCATTGATCTTTTACTTTAAAATTTGAAATTATAACCTTTTGACTTATAAAAGATAGCAATTCTGTATAGATTTTTGCAATTTATTAACTCTTACTTATTGATAGATTATATTTATGTAACATAAAAAAACAAATCTCTATTTAATGAAATATTTTATTATTTTATTTATATATTTGTTCAACATTACACAATTATAAACGATTATAATTATGTAATTACACTGATTGTATCCGCTTTTTTTTGAGAATAAAAATATAAATAACTGATTTTAACAGTATTTAGATAATTTCAAGTTCTTATTTAAGAATTAATATTAAATTATCTATTTCATTAAAAATAAAACAGGAGTTGAGCTTTTTATTCTGTCGTAAAAGACAAACGTTTTTTATACTCAACGTATAAGCGTCTTGTCATAAAACATATTGTTAACATTCAATAAACATCAACGAAATGAAAAATTTTGGATTAACCTTTTTTATAAGACCTGAAAACAATCTCATATGCAATAACCTCCTGTTTAATAGCAATTTTAACATTCTTTGCATTAAAATATCACTGTTAAATTAACATAATATTTAAAAATATAATAATCAGACACTTTACTTTAGCACAGCAAAAATTGTTTTTAAAGACCGGAATTTTTAACGTTTTGCTATGTAAAATCTGCTATCATTTCAATATATCAACACAATGAAAAACTTAACCATTTTTGGACTAACGCCTTTTGAAAAACCGGATGCCAACCTAATGCTTGCAATGCAACAGGCTGGCGCATTTCCCATCCTAAGCTTAGGGCATCAATTAACGACCGCACAACAAGCACTAAATCAGCTTGAACAGGCAGATATACCTTCTTATGGTATTTGCTTTTCTAATGATAAACTTACCTCACTTCAACTTTCAGAGAAGGTGACATTTGCAATTCTTCCGTTTGGATCTAGGTTTAATTCCAACTCAGAAGTATCAATTATTTATCAGGTAACCAGTTTACAGGAAGCCAAAAAAGCGGAACAATCAGGAGCAAAAGGAATTATCATAAAAGGAAATGAAGCAGGCGGACTTGTCGGCTACGAATCAACTTTTATATTATTTCAACGCATCATTAAAGAAATCAAAAACATTCCTGTTTGGGTACAAGGAGGAATCGGACTTCATACTGCGGCAGCGGTAAAAGCGTTGGGAGCAACCGGTATTGTACTGGATAGTCAACTTGCTTTATTCCCGGAAAGTTCCGTTCCAAAAGACATCAAAGATCTCTGTTCAAAACTTAATGGAACAGAAACTAAAATCATAGCCAATCATCGTGTATTGGTGAGACCTAATTCTCCTGCATTACCCGAAAATATAACCGCTGAAGATCTTAGAAAACACTTTACAGATCTTAATATCACCAAGAGTTATATCCCTATGGGACAAGATATTTCCTTGGCAACAGACCTTTATGAAGACTTTAAAAATCTAAAGAAAATGGTTTTTGGATTTAAAGAAGCAATGTATGGTCATCTGAAGCAGGCAAAAGTTCTTCAGGTTATCAATCAGGATAATATTTTAGCTAAAGATTTAGGTTTAAAATATCCAATTGCCCAAGGGCCAATGACACGTGTGAGCGATGTTCCGTCATTTGCCAATGCCGTTGCAGAAGCAGGAGCTTTACCTTTTGTTGCTTTATCTTTATTAAAAGGTCAACAGGCAAAAGCCTTGGTAATGGATACTAAAAAATTAGCAGGCGAAAAAACATGGGGTGTGGGAATTTTAGGATTTGCCCCTCAGGAATTAAGAGAAGAACAAACATCTTATATATTAGAAGCTAAACCTCCCGTTGTATTAATTGCCGGAGGAAGGCCAGCCCAAGCAAAAATATTTGAAAAAGCAGGAATAAAAACATTTTTACATGTTCCTTCTCCCGCTTTATTAGATATTTTCTTGAAAGAAGGCGCGACCAACTTTATCTTCGAAGGACGTGAATGTGGTGGCCATGTGGGCCCACTTTCAAGCACAGTTCTTTGGGAAAAACAAATCGAACGTATTTTAAAAGAAGAACATCCTGAAAATATCAGCGTATTTTTTGCAGGAGGAATTCATAACGATTTTTCTACAGCTTTCGTTTCGATAATGGCTGCTCCATTAGCAGCAAGAGGTGTAAAAGTTGGCGTATTAATAGGAACAGCTTATCTATATACCCAAGAGGCAGTTACTTGTGGAGCCATTCAGGAAGAATTCCAGGTACAAGCTTTACAGGCAGAAGAAACCGTTTTATTAGAAACCGCTCCGGGACACGAAACCAGATGTTTAGACACTGCATTTGCTCAACATTTTAATAATGAAAAAGCAAAACTGATCGCAGCCGGAACAGATAAAAAAGAGGTTTGGGAAAAACTCGAAAAATTAAACGTAGGTCGTTTAAGAATTGCAGCAAAAGGTGTAGAACGTCAAGGCGATCAATTGGTTACCATTCCTAAAGAAGAGCAACTGGATTTAGGCATGTACATGATCGGACAGGTTGCTACCATGCATGAAAAAGTTATCACTCTTGATGAACTTCATCAAAATGTGAGCATAGACAATCATCAATATATTCAAAATGCAGCATTACCGGAAGAGCCGACATCCAATGAAAAAGCATTGGATATCGCTATTGTAGGCATGGAATGTATTTTCCCTGATGCAAAAAATTTAGAAGAATATTGGCGCAATATTATTTTAGGAAAAGACAGTGTAACAGAAGTTCCGGACGAAAGATGGAATAAAGAACTGTATTATCACCCGGACTCAAATGAATCAGATGTATCTCACTCAAAATGGGGCGGATTTATTCCTAAAATTGATTTCGATCCTTTAGAATTTGGAATTCCACCACAGTCTCTTGCTGCCATTGAACCTACGCAATTGCTAACCTTATTGGTTGCCAAACGTGCGATGGAAAATGCAGGCTATGGTGACAAACATACAAACAGAGAAAACATTTCTGTAATTATTGGTGCTGAAGGTGGAAATGACCTTGCCAACAGCTACAGTTTCAGAGGATTTTATAAACAGGTTTTCGGGGAGCTTCATCAAGAAGTTAAAGAAGCATTTCCGCATACAACAGAAGATTCATTCCCCGGTATTTTAGCGAATGTTATCGCAGGAAGAATTACCAATCGTCTGGATCTTGGGGGAAGAAACTTTACCGTAGATGCCGCATGCGCTTCTTCTCTGGCAGCTCTTGAATTGGCATGTCAGGAATTGATCTTAAATAAATCAGATATGGTTCTTGCGGGCGGAGCCGATTTACATAACGGAATCAATGATTACCTCATGTTCTCCAGCACCCATGCCCTTTCCAGAAAAGGAAGATGTGCCACCTTCGACAGTGATGCAGACGGAATTGCCCTTGGTGAGGGCGTTGCCATTATTGTTTTAAAACGATATGATGATGCGGTACGCGATGGTGACCGTATTTACTCTGTGATTAAAGGAGTTGGAGGATCCAGTGATGGTAAAGCTTTAGGTCTTACTGCTCCGAGAAAAATCGGTCAGGTAAGAGCATTGGAGCGCGCATACGCCCAAGCTGGTATCAGTCCTGCATCCGTTGGATTGGTCGAAGCACATGGTACAGGAACTGTTGTTGGAGATAAAACTGAATTAAGTGCCCTTACCAATTTATTCAGTCGTTCAGGTGCATTGCCCGGACAGACTCATTTAGGTTCTGTAAAAACACAAATCGGACATACAAAGTGTGCGGCGGGATTAGCAGGATTAATTAAAGCTTCTTTAGCAGTTTATCACGGAGTAAAACCTCCTACTCTTCATTTACAGCATCCTAATGCTTATTATAACGCTCAAACCAGTCCATTTGCTTTTTATGCAGAAAGTGGATTATGGAGCGAGAAAAACCGTTATGCAGGAATCAGTGCTTTTGGATTTGGGGGAACTAATTTCCATGCTGTCATTGCCAATCATCCTAAACAAGACGATTCTGCGGTATTGCAATCTTGGCCTTCGGAATTATTTGTATTCCGTGGAGAGACTTATGATGAGGCTAAAATTCAATTAAATCAAATTAAATCTTTACTTGAAGTAAACGATACTATTTCATTAAAGAATATTGCTTACAGTTTAGCCGTTAGTTCAGAAAAACAAGTTCAGTTAAGCATTGTTGCAGACACCACCGAACATTTGATGATGAACATCGAACTGGCACTTTCCGGAATTGAAAGCAAAGACACTTTCACTATTAATAAAAGAGACGGTAAAGTAGCATTTTTATTCCCTGGACAAGGTAGCCAGAGAATCAATATGGCTCGTGATCTTTTCGTTGCTTTCCCCGAAATGCGAAAATTAATCAATTCATATCCTGAATTGGAAAAAGTAGTTTTCCCTTCAACCACTTTTAACGAAGCAACATTAAAACAGCAAAAAGAAACCATTAAAGATACCCGATTAGCACAACCTCTTTTAGGAATTGTTGATCTTGCTTTAGCTAAACTCCTACAATCTATTGGGATTGTTCCGGATATGTTGGCGGGTCACAGTTATGGAGAATTACCTGCTTTATGTTTTGCAGGCGTTTTCGAAGAAGAAAAATTGGTTGATTTAAGTATCAAGAGAGCGCAATCTATTTTAGATTCTGTAGAAGGCGGTGATCCCGGAACAATGATCGCAGTAAGCTCAACAAGAGAAAATCTACAACCTATTTTAGATACCGTTGAAGGTTGCTATCCTGTAAATTACAATGCGCCAACGCAATGTGTGGTAGCAGGAAGTACAGAAGCCATTAACAAATTAATGGAAATCCTTAAACAGGAACGTATTTCTGCTAAAAAGCTGGAAGTTGCATGTGCTTTCCACAGTCCGTTATTAGCTAAATCTAAACGTTTATACGAAACTGTTTTACAAGGTGTTTCTTTTGAAGAAATGCAGATTCCGGTTTGGTCGAATACAACAGCCACAACTTATCCGACAGCAGTTTCAGAAATAAAAGAAAGACTAACCAACCACTTAGTACAGCCTGTAAGATTTGTAGAAGAACTTCAGGCAATGTACGAAGACGGCGCAAGAATATTTATCGAAGTGGGCCCTGGAAAAGTATTGGCAGGATTAACCAAATCTTGTTTAGATAAAGAACATGTAACGTTATCTGTAGAAGACAGTAATGGGAATAAATTGACTTATCTGCTTTCTATGCTGGCTCAATATTTAGGAACAGGTCGTAATTTTAATATTGCTAAACTTTTTGAAGGTCGTAATGTTCAGGTAATTCAAATCGATCAACCTGAATTATACAAGAAAAGCCCTGCCATCTGGCGTGTGAACGGACAGGCAGCTCACCCAACAACAGGTACATTGCCTGCCAATGGTGCATTACCAATCATAACTCCAATTCAAATGAACAACTTTACAAATAACCAAGCTCCTGTGATTGAAACTCAATCTAATACTGAACGTATGTTGCAGGAATATTTAAACAGCATGCAACTTATGATACAGGCTCAACGTGATGTGATGCTAACGTTCTTGGGACAAAATCCTCAAGTAAGCCCTTCTCCTGTTTATGTTTCACAAGTTCCGGCTCATTCAAACAGCCATGCACCAATCATCTCTGCTCCTTTAAATGACGGTGTTGAAAAAACGATTATTATTCCGGTAAAACAAGCTCCGACAAAGGATATTAAAACGTTATTGCTTCAGGTTGTAAGTGATAAAACAGGATATCCTCACGAAATGTTGGGCATGGAAATGGACTTGGAAGCTGATTTAAGTATTGATTCAATTAAAAGAGTTGAAATCATTGGTACACTGAAATCTGAACTTGGTTCTTTCTCCTCAAATAGTACAAATGAAGATACCATCATGGAGCAATTGGCTTCGATAAAAACCTTAAACGGTTTGGTTTCTTGGTTAACAGAATATTCAGGAGCATCAAACACTTCAGAAAAAGTTACACCTGTAGAAACAACAGCTTCAACGGCTCAAAATAAATCTGCATTCTCTCTTGAAGAACTTCAGACAGCAATTCTGGATATAGTAAGCGAAAAAACAGGATATCCAAAAGAAATGTTAGGTCTAGACCTTGATTTGGAAGCAGATTTAAGCATCGACTCCATCAAACGTATGGAAATCATTGGTGAGCTTAAAACCAAAATAGGTTTCGGTGAAGATTTAGAACAGGCGGATGATTTAATGGAAAAATTAGCTGCCATCAAAACATTGAGCGGATTAGCTTCTTGGATCAATGAAATGAGCGGAAATAACACTCCAGAACCTATTCAGAATTTACTATCCCGTCTTCGATTTGATTTAACGCCAACGGATGTTTCTTTAATCGAAAATAATGAAATCCTGCAAGGAAAACGTTTTGCAATCACTCAAGACAACAGCAACCAAAATTTGGCTATCAAAAATGCCCTTGAAAAGCATGGAGCAATCGCTGAATTGGTGGATACAGACAAAGATCTTACGAATTTCGACGGATTAATTATTCTTGACTTATTCTCATCTGCCGTAAAGCAAAATATTATTGATCATGTTGATTTAATTAAAAGATTAGACCTTGATAAGACTCAATGGATTTATCTGATTTCAGATATTCCGGCACATGTTCAGGAACTTACAGACACGACTCTTTTACGTCATTATAAAGGATATCCGGGTTTTTTCAAAAGCTTAGCTAGAGAATTTGAAAACACGAATTGTAGATTAATCAGCTTAAACTCTCCTCAACAGGTAGATCAAATTGCTGATATCATTTTAAAAGAAATATTAACAACCGACAAACCCTCTGAAGTTATTTATAAAAATGATCAAAGACATAAAATAAACATCATCCCATCGCCTTTGGCAACAGGATTGAGTGAAGCACACATCCAATTAGATAAAGATTCAGTTGTTTTAGTTCTTGGAGGCGCACAGGGAATTACTTCCGAACTCGCAAAACACATGTCACAGGCTTATCCGTGTACTTATATTTTGGTGGGAAGATCAGAAGATCCAAGAAATCAGGCAACGAATAAAGAATTAGAAGCATTTAAATCGAAGGAAGAAATAAGAGCATATCTTATTAAATCCGGAACATTCACTTCGCCTTCTGAAATCGAAAAAGAAACAATAAAAGTTTTCAAAAACAATCAGATTCTACGTACCATCCGCGATATGGAACAAATGGGAAATACGATTGTTTACCAATCATTAGACCTTTGTGATGAAGACAGATTATCTGAATTAATCAATTCGATTTACGAAAAATACAACCGTTTAGACGGGGTAATTCATGGGGCTGGTCTTTTGGAAGATAAATTATTCAAACAAAAAACAACAAGTTCTTTCGGACGTGTGTTTGATACCAAAGTAAAACCACTTCGTGTATTAGCAGAAAAACTGCGCACAGATTGTCAGTTTGTAGTGTTATTCTCAAGCATTGCGTCCGTTTACGGGAACAAAGGTCAGACCGATTACGCTGCCGCTAACTCTGTATTGGATGATTACGCAAATGCTTTAAATAAGAAATTAAAAGGAAAAGTAATTTCCATCAACTGGGGTCCTTGGAAAGGTGCCGGAATGGTTTCATCGACACTGGAAACAGAATATGAACGCCGAGGTATTTCTTTAATTCCATTGGAACAAGGAAAGGAAATTTTTCTGAATGAAATAAAATACGGAACTGAAAGTCAGGTATTGATCATGTCCGGAAATAATTGGTAAACCTCTGTATAAGATACGTATGAAAAAAACAGATGTTGCTGTCATTGGTCTATCTTGTGTCTTTCCGGGGGCACAGGATGCCAACACTTTTTGGCAGAATATTGTCAATAAAGTAGACTCTACTCAATTAGCTCCAGCCGACCGAATTGATCCTGTTCATTTTAGCGATACCACCAATCCGGTTGACCGTTTTTATTGTCAGCGTGGTGGGTTTATCTCTGATTATGAATTTGATCCAACTGCTTTTGGAATTTTACCATTAGCCGTTGAAGGGACTGAACCCGATCATTTATTAACGCTTGATCTGGTTCAAAAAGCCTTGGACGATGCAGGAATTTTTCAAAAAGAAATTTCGCTTGAAAAAACAGGAATTATCATTGGGAAAGGAAATTATACGGGACCTGGCGCTACCCGTGCCATTGAAATCGTAAGAACAGGGGAACAAATTTCTTCGTTGTTAAAAGAATTACTACCCGAAGTTTCTTCTGCTGATATTGAAAAAGTAAAACACGCTTTTCAGGAAAAAAAAGGACGTTTTGCCGCTGATACCGCGATGGGATTAATTCCCAATTTGGTAGCCTCTTTAGTGGCTAACCGATTTAATTTAGGCGGGGTTGCATTTACCGTAGATGCCGCTTGTGCAAGTGCTTTAATTGCAGTAGACCACGCGGTACAGGAACTTCAACGAGGAAGATCTGACATTATGATTGCAGGAGGTGTACACACTGGACAAAATGCTGCTTTCTGGAGTATTTTTGCTCAGTTGGGCGCCATGTCCCGTCAACAAAAAATTAAACCTTTCAGCAATGATGCCGATGGTTTGTTGATTGGTGAAGGCTGTGGTTTTGTGGTGTTGAAAAGATTGGAAGATGCCGTTCGAGATCAGGATAAAATTTACGCAGTCATTAAAGGCGTTGGCGTAAGCAGCGATGGTAACGGAACCAGCGTGATGAGTCCTGCGGTAAAAGGTCAATTGAAAGCCCTAAAACAAGCTTGGAGCAATGCAGATCTAGATGAAAAACAAATCGGTTACCTGGAAGCTCACGGCACAGGAACTCCACTTGGTGATAAAACTGAACTTCAGACGTTGGCTCAGTTTTTCGGAAAAGAAGAAGGTGCTAAAATTGCCGGAATCGGTTCTGTAAAATCAAACATCGGTCACGCTATGCCAGCCGCAGGAATTGCTGGTTTAATAAAAACTTGTCTGGCTCTACATCACGATACTTTGCCACCAACATTATACTGTGAAAATCCGACTTCGGATATGCAGAAAACTCGATTTGAACCCGTTCAGGAAGCAAAAAACTGGACAAAAACAGGCTTACCTAAAGTAGCAGCGGTCAATGCTTTCGGTTTTGGAGGTATCAATGCACATGTAGTTTTAGAAGGTTATGATATGCCGAAAAAAGATAAAGTTCTCATCTTAGCCCGACCAACCCATGAAGCATTATTATCTGCTTTGCAAAATAACGAAAGCACATTAGGCGAAGGAGATTATCGTATTGCGCTATTTGATCCAAACCCTGCAAGAATAGAAAAAGCCATTAAAATTGTCGCCAAAAATAACCCTTGGCGCAACAAACAGGATATTTGGTACACCAACACTCCTCTATTGCAAAATGGAGAAAAAGTAGCCTTTGTTTTCCCCGGATTAGACGGATTAGCAAAAGGTGAAATTGACAGTGTAAGCCGTTATTTCAACTTAACAGCTCCTATTGAAACAGAAGGTGAAGGGTTGTTGAATGATGCCTTAAATATTTTCAATAAGTGCAGCATTCTAGACAATTCATTAAAAAAACTAGGCATTGTTCCAGATATGAATGCCGGACACAGCTTAGGAGAATGGTTGGCAGGTTATTCTTCCGAATTAGCGGAAGTAAATTCTGTGAAAGCTTTAATTGATGTTTTAAATCCTGAAACCTTTGAATTAAAGGATTCCAGATTCATCGCCATCGGAGCCGGAATTGAAACCATAAAACCTATTATTGAAAACATTCCGAACGTATATATTTCCAATGACAATTGCCCCAATCAGGTAATTCTTTGCGGAAGCAATGCAGCATTGGATGAATTGGTTCCTGTATTAAAATCAAAACAGATATTTCATCAGATATTGCCGTTCCAATCTGGTTTTCACTCGCCTTTTATCGCTGATAAACTGGATGTGATTTTAGCAGGAATGGAAAAAGCACAATTTCAGAAAACAAAAATTCCATTATGGTCGGCAACGACTTTGGAACCTTATCCATCAGATCAGGAAGCCATCAGAAAACTGAGTGCAGAACACCTTGTACAACCCGTTCGTTTCCGTGAACTTACCGATAAATTGTACGAAGAAGATGCAAGATTCTTCATCCAAATCGGAACAGGCGGATTGATTGGGTTCATTGATGACACGTTGAAAGGAAAAGCATTCAGTACGATTGCCTCCAGCGTTCCTACCCGATCTGCGTTAGCACAATTACAACGTGTGGTAGCCGCATTATTCGTGGAGGGTAAAGTGGTTGCGCTAGACTTTTTGGATATCCATACGTTCTCCAAAAAATCATCGGGTAAAGGTATTAAACTGGAATTAGGTTCGCCCATTATCCGTGATTTTAAAGAAGCAAAAGCATTGGCTCAATCTTTTGAAACTTCAAAGCAGAATACCGTTTCTATTCCTGTGGCGAAGTCTGGACATCCTTTGGTACAGGCATTTCAGAATAACATTTCGGATATGATTCGTATGCAGGAGGAAGTGTTGACCTTATTTCAGGATCGCCCGAAAGTTTCGATTCCAAATGTGGTTTTAGCAAAAGTTCAGGCTCCGATAAGTAAGAATTTTGAAAAAACATTGTATGTTACCTTGGAAAGCCACCCTTACCTTATCGACCACAGTTTATTAAGACAACCGAAAGGCTGGCATGAAGTGGCCGATATGGAACCCGTGATTCCAATGACGATGATCTTTGAACAGTTAGCAGAAATTGCACAAGCCGAAATACAAGGATCGCAAGTTCATAAAATCATGAACGTAAGTGTGTTTCAATGGATGAACGTTGCCCAACCTTTTGAAAAAACGGTGAAAGCAGAATGGAAATCCACTAACCACGCTTATTTAGATATTGAAAATTTCGTGAATGCTGAGGTGGTATTAACCTCATCTTCTCGCCCCAATCCTACTTTTAATCTTTCAATCGGAGATTTACTACCTATCGAAAGAACACCTGAAGAAATCTACGACAAACACATGTTTCATGGAGAATGTTATCAGGGAATAACGGAAGTTTCAAAGGTCGGAACAAAAGGAATTATCGGAAAAATTAAAGGAAACGGAGGAAAAGGTTCTTTGCTGGATAATGCAGGACAATTATTCGGACTATGGTTACAACTTACCTTAACGAAAGATAGAATTGCATTTCCTGTAAAAATTAAAGACATTGAATTTTTCGGAGATTTACACGATCAGGACGGTATTTTCGAATGCACCTGCAGCCTGACTGAAATGAATGACGAATTTGCGATCGGAGATATTCTTTTAACCAAAAATAATAAAGTGTGGTGTAAAATTTCAGGTTGGCAAAACCGTCGACTGGAAATTGATGAACCTCTATGGAACGTTTCTATGTCACCTTTGCACAACCGTCTTTCGGAAGAAATTTCACCTCAGGTATTTTTCTTCCATCAGGCGTATACCAGAGTGGCATCTTGGGATTTTATCCTGAAACGTTATTTCAATCAAACTGAAAAACAACATCACCAAAAACTGTTTCCTAATAAGAGAAAAAGCTGGATGGTAAGCCGTGTAGCCGTGAAAGATGCGGTACGAAATCTCCTAAAACAAGAGAAAAATCATCCTTGCTTTCCTATCACTTTTGAAGTTGCTTCTGATGAAGTTGGAAAACCTTATCTAATCAGTGAGTTTACAAAAGATATTCATATTTCTCTCGCTCACAAAGGGAAAGATGCTGTAGGAATTGCCCGCAGCGGAAAAGCAGTAGGAATCGACATGGAAATCATTGAAGAACGCAGTTCAGGATTCTACGATCTGGTCTTTACCGATAACGAATTAGCTTTATTAAAAGAGAGAGATCAGGCAGAATGGACCACCCGTTTTTGGGTAGCTAAGGAAGCCTACGGAAAGTTTTTAGGAACAGGATTAAAAGGAAATCCAAAAAAACTAGAAGTCGAAAAAATCACAGAAGATTCTTTATGGATCAACCAAACAGAAATCAAAACAATTAAACATAAAAATTATATCATAGGATGGACACTATAAACACAACACTAAAATTAAATCACGAAGAATTATTCACGCTTTTAAAAGGTTTTATCACAGAAGTTATCGGTGAAGAATTTGTAGAGGAAATGGACATCACTCCGGAAAGTTCTTTCACGAAAGATCTGGAAATGGACAGTATTGAAATTGTTTCTTTTTCAGAGAAGATCAAAGCGCATTTTGGAGATCAAATCGATTTTACAGGATGGCTGTCTTCTATGGATTTAGACCAATTGATCGACCTTGACCTAAGTATGATTATTAATTATATCTACGAATGCCAATAATTACTGTTGACAATAAGAAAGTTCACATTCAGGAACTCAACAAAGGAGCTGAACAAACTGTAGTGATGATTCACGGTATGTTCAGTAACCTTTCTATTTATTATTTTAATATTGCTCCGATTCTTGCAAAACACTTCCATGTTGTGATGTTTGATTTGAAAAGTCACGGCATGAGCGAACGTTTTACAGACGGTTATGATTTGGAAAATATGTCTTCCGATGTCTTGGCTTTAATGGATGCTTTACATATTGAAAAAGCACATCTTGTCGGCTATAGTTTTGGAGGACTTATTGCCTTGAAAACCGCTCTGAAAGCACCCAACCGCGTTGAGCAATTAGTGGTTATCGAAGCGCCCGATCCTCAGGACGAAAAAGCCAGAAATATCATTGATGAATACAGCAAAGAGTTTCTGGAGCATTATGTTGCCAATTTTACGGATACCACCAAAGTGCAAATGGGGAAAAGGCAGATGGAAAAAAACCATCGCATGTATGAGTTTTTGTTTAATCAAACCAGTATCAAAGCAGACATGATTAAGGAAAAGCATTTTCTTACTGAAGTGAATCTATCTCAACTGGAAGCCTCAACCTTATTATTGTACGGTTCAGATTCCAATTGCAGACCTACAGGAGAATCTCTGAATGCACAGATCGAACAAGCTGAATTAGAATTAATTCCCGGAGATCACAACATCCCAATTCAGGAGCCAGCACTGATTGCCGAAACTATTATCCATTTTTTATCTCAATCATTATCAACACCTTTAACACAAAACCATGGCTAAATTTGTATTTATAGTTCCACCACTGACTGGTCATGTCAACCCAACCCTAAGCATCGGCGCTACTCTTTTAGAAAGAGGACACGAGGTAGCTTGGATCAGTCTTGATAAAAATCTAAGCAGCAAACTTCCTGAAGGAGGAGAATTGCTACTCATTCAATATGATCAAACCGACGAAGAAAAAAGAGACAGTGAAAACTATCTCGATATCATTTCTAAAAAAGTAGTCTACGGAATCGACAGTATTAAATTCCTTTACGAAGATGTTTTGATTCCTTTAAACAGACATACTTATAACGGGATTATTCCATTATTAAAAGAATACCAACCCGATTTAGTGATTGGTGATCATCAGTTATTTGCGGCTTCCATTGCCGCGAAAAAACTAGGTTTACCTTACGCTACAACGGTTACCGCTCCGGCTGCCATTAAAATTATGAGCGAACTTCCTAAAGTTCATGAATGGGAAGAAAAACAAATTGTTGCTTTACAGCAGGAATTAGGGGTTGAAGAAAACCGCGCATTGGATTGCTCGGATTTATTGACGTTAGTTTTAACATCACAATATTTCTTTGGTGAAATGGATTTGGAATCCAATTTCCAGTTTACAGGCCCCGTTCTTACGGAACGCCGTGTTTCTTCCGATTTTGATTGGGAGAAATTCAACAGCAATCCAAGAAAAAAGATCCTGGTAAGCATCGGAACAACTTTCGACCACGAACATAAAAAAGCATTTTTCCAAAAGGTTGTTGATGCTTTTAAAGATGAAAACTTAACGGTTGTTGTAGTTTCAGATCCTCAACTTTTTGAGCAATGGCCAGAAAACTTTATGGTGTATCAGCAAGTTCCTCAATTAGATTTACTTCCGCATTTAGATGGCGTTGTTTCTCACGGCGGTCACAATACCGTTTCCGAAGCATTATCAAACGGTTTGCCGTTGGTAGTGATTCCGATTGCGTATGACCAGTCGCATGTTGCAGGGCGTGTTGTACGTACCGGAGCGGGTGAACGTCTGAATTTCAACCGATTTAAAGCACATCATTTAAACGAAGCCGTACAGAATATTTTAACCAATCCTGAATATAAAAAAGCTGCCGAAATCGTTCGCGAATCTTTCATCGAAGCCGGAGGAAGTGTAACAGCAGCCAATTTACTGGAAAATGCCATTTCAAATTCAATTATGGAAAAACCGAAGTCTAAATTTTTATTTGTTGTTCCTCCATTTTTTGGACATATCAGTCCTACCTTGAGCGTTGGAGCGAGTTTAATTGCCCGTGGCCATGAAGTAAAATGGTTTGGAATTACGCCTTTAGATAACAAACATATTCCTGAAGGTGGAAGTTATTTTTATCCCGAAGAAGATTTGATTCCGTATCAGGATGAAATTAAAAGAATTTTAAAAAGACAAGATGACGGACCTGCCTGTTCAGGTCCTGAGGTGATGAAATTAGCTTTGGAAGAAACCTACGTTCCTTTTGCTAAAATGATGATGCCCGGCTTGGAAACATTGACCAAAGAATGGCAACCTGACGTTATTGTGAATGATTGTATTACTTTCGGAGGAGCGCTTTTTGCTCATAAAAAAAATATTCCGTGTGTGACGACAACGCCTGTTCCACCCGATGTGATGGGCGATACCGAAAATAGTGCTCCGAAAATTTTCGAATGGCAGCAAAATTTAATCAAAGAACTTCAAAAAGAAGTCGGAATAGAGGATGAAGGTATTTTTATTCATTCGCATGAATTAAACTTGGTTTTTACGTCACAAAAATTTGCTGATTTTGAAACCGTTCCGTCACACATGCAATTTGTTGGTCCGGTTAAAGGTCGTCCGAATCCTGCACCTTTTGATTGGGATAAATTGAACGCATCAACAACACCGAAAATATTTGTTTCACTAGGAACATTATTGGTAGATATCAGAAAAGCATTCTTCGAAAAAGTAATTGCTGCGTTTGCAGATCAACCCGTAACGGTAATTGCCGCTACTCCACCTGAAATTTTTGAGGAATGGCCTTCTAACTTCATTGTGAGCAGCTTTGTACCTCAATCTGCTTTGATGCCTCATATGGATGCTGTGATTTGTCATGGCGGTTTTAACACAGTGAATGATACTTTTACCAATGGATTACCGATGCTAATCACTCCTATTGCTTATGATCATTTTCATATTGCTAAATTAATTGAAAAAGCAGGTTGCGGAATTAGTATCAGATATAAAAGATTACGTGTTGAAGCACTTCGCCAAACCGTTTTTGAACTATTGGAAAATCCAACGTACAGAAATGCAGCGAAAGAAGTTCAATCGAGTTTAATCAACGCAGGCGGAAACGACCGTGCGGTAGAATTACTGGAAAATTTTGTAGAACAATCAACTTTAGTTCCTGTGTAAGCCTATGAGACGAAAATTGTTATTTGGTGAACGAATGCTGCTTGGGGACGGAACAGAACCTTTCAACACCGTTATTCCTTTCAGATTGAAGGGGACATTTAGCCTGAAAGATATTCAACATGCTTTGAATCAGCTTCAGGTAAAACATCCGTGGTTAAAGGCCGTAATTAAACATGATGAAAAAAATATTCCTTGGTTTGAGGTTTCAGAAAAGGCTAAAATCCCAATCCGAATCCTCGCCAAGAGGGAAGAAAATGACTGGCTGGAAGAATCTAAAAATGAGTGGTACAAAATGTTCAATTACAAAGAACAGCCACTCATGCGATTTGTCTGGATCAAAGGAGAAGAGACTTCGGATATGATGTTTGTGTTCCACCATTGTTTGTGTGACGGTGGTTCTGCGATGGTTTTATTAGATGAGTTTTTGAAATTACTGGATAATCCGACTTATGATATTGGGTTGGAAAATCCGATTTTAGGCATTCAAGATGTTGTTCCGAACGAAATTCTGAACAGTCGCGGACAAAAATTTAAAGCAAAATTTATTGGCAGATTGGCTGCAACGGCTATCAAATGTATTCCCATCAATAAAAAATCGATTGACCGACAAAGCGATTATTTGATCAATTGGAAATTCGATCAAGAGACAAGCAAAGAATTTATTTCTTATTGTAAATCTCAACAAGTGACGGTCAATACTTTCCTGTGTGCAACGGTTTTAAAAGCATTTGAAAAAATCAGGAAAGAAAAAGCGTTTAATAAAGTTTCTTGTCCGGTTGATATCAGACGTTTTGCCAATCAGATTAAAGATGATCATATTTTTGCTTTTGGATTGATGATTGTGGTTTCTTTAAACAAGAAATTCGGTTTTGAAGAAAATTTAAAACTGATGCAGGAATCCGTAGAGAAAAAAACATCAAAGCTCAATCCCTACATCACGATGATGGTGATGGAATCTGCCCATGATGCCTTGACAAATTTCACCAAATTACTGAAAAACGGAAAATCTTCCAACGATTGCATGTTTTCTAACTTGGGACGCATTCAGATCGCGCATCAATACAAAGAATTTTCGCTGGAAAAT
Organism: Chryseobacterium glaciei; assembly: GCF_001648155.1. NCBI lineage: Bacteria > Pseudomonadati > Bacteroidota > Flavobacteriia > Flavobacteriales > Weeksellaceae > Chryseobacterium > Chryseobacterium glaciei. The sequence continues at coordinate 4,648,064 of NZ_CP015199.1, forward strand.
ATTTTCAGTCCGTCCGTAATCGGGCCTTTGGGAAATACAACGACGATGGTTACTTCAACTTTCCGCGGGGAAATGAATTTTTCTTTCATGGGAAGTGAGGGGTATTTGCCTTATTCGGACGCTTTGGCGATTCGTGATGAGGTGACTAAGATGGTTAAACAACAACTTGAAACTCTAGCCGTATCATGATGAAACGAAAATTAATGTTGGTAGAAAGAATCATGTATGTTGATTCTAAAACACCTTTAAATGTTGTTTACACAGCAAAAATCAATGGAGAAATTTCGGAGGAGAATTTTAAAATTGCCTTAGATAAAATTCAACAGAAACATCCTTTGTTGAGGGTTTCAATTGATCATAAAAGTGCAAAATATCCTTTTTTTGTTGAAGAAAAAGAAATTTCATCGATTCCGCTTCACATTGTTGAAAGAAAAACCGATCAGGATTGGCTTTCAGAATCTGAAAATGAATGGTACAGAATTTTTGAGGACAACAAAAAACCAATGGCACAGCTCGTTTGGGTGAAAGGTGAAAAGATATCCGAACTTCTTTGGGTAATGCCTCATTGTCTTTGTGACGGAACAACGGGCGTTACATTGATTCGTGAACTTTTAGCTTTATTAGACAATCCTTCCATTGAATTAAATTCTTACGAAGGCTTTGATTCTGTTAATGATTTTCTGCCTATAGATTTTAATTTAAAAAAGAAGAAACGAAAAGCCCGATTTTATTTAATGATGGCAAAACTGTTTTTTTTAATTCAATCGAAAAGCAAAAACAGAAATCACGGGAAAAATTACGCGCTTCATCGAAAATTAGATGCCATTGTTTCAAAACAAATAGTTGAAAAATGTAAAGCGAATGAAATTTCTGTTCATGCTTTGTTGTGTTCGGCTTTTATGCAGGCTTTTAAAGAGGTTCAAGGTAAAAATGCCAAAGGAAAAGTAATCAGTCCGGTGGATGTTCGTCATTTTATCCCCGAAATTAAGCAAGATCATATTTTTGCGTTTGCTCCAACCGTTGAACTTTCATTGAAAAAAGGAACTCAGGATCTATTTGAAAACTCCAGACACATCAAAAAAGAGCTTCTCCAAAAAATTGAAAAGATGGAAGCTAGAGAACTTTTGTGGATGGGCGAAAATATGCATCCGGTTGTTGAGCGCATGATTTCTATGCTAAAATCAAGCAAAGGCGGGCATGATATTACCTTATCCAACATGGGAAGAATTGATATTCCGAATGAGTATAAAAATTTTAAAGTTGAAACCATTTTTAGTCCGACGGTTGCTTTTCCATGGCTGAATTCAAACACTTTGGTTACAACAACTTATAATCAGGAAATGGATTTTACCTTCATGTCTAATGAAAATTTTCTTCCAAAAGAAGAAGCAATAAAAATAAAAAATAAAGCTATTGAACTGTTGACTTCATGAAATTTAAATTAAAAAAGGCTCAACCAAAACCTATCAAAAAAACCACGCTAAATCGTTTTCTCAGGAAGCGGATGATTATTTATGTCCTCCCAAATGTATTTTTTAATTTCATTATTGCTTATGCGAGTTTTAATCAATTGGGTTACACTCATTTTTTTGCAGGAAGTCAATGTCTGGCTCGATTAACGTTGCCGATGGCCATATTTTTACCAGTAGTTCTTACGATTGACATCATTAAAAGAGTAACCGATGCCGCTGGTCAAAATGCTATTGAATTTGCCGTTGATGATCAGCTTAATTTAAAAAAAATGATGACCAAACTGAGTATTTTACATGGTATAATTACGGGGTTATTGGTTTTATCAAGTTTATTATTTGCGCAATTGGCATTATCCAAATATTATAAACTCGATGCTACTGCGATGGCCATTGTTGTTGGGATTTTGGCGGGTTTACTCTCTATTCTTTTCACCTATCTTCCCATTATAAAACTAAAAAGGCATTTATATAAACCTATGAATATTATTGCTTCTGATATGAATGAAAAAAATTTTAACCCATAAAAAAACCGCTCTTAAAAAGAGCGGTATACCTTATAATACAGATTATCTTAACAAGTAGATCCGCAAGCAAGAAGTTGAATGTGAATTACACCGTTAACCGCACACTGTACTTGACATAATGTACCGCTTACAACGCCACCTAAACCACCTACTGCACCACCAACACTTCCAACAACGCCGCCTACTACACCGCCAACGCCACCAATTGCACCGCCAATTGCGCCACCTAGACCGCCTACTAAACCACCGATGTTATCAAGTAGTCCGTTACCAGAAATTGTTTTCAATTCGTTTCTGTTTAATTTTTTTAAGTTTTTCATGAATTAAATATTTATTTGATTAATACTTCACGAATATATGAATAATTATAATACACTCAAATAATTTTTAAAAAAATAATTAAATATTTTTATTATTTAATATTCGATTAACATAATTGATTATTAATACATATTCAATTCCTATGTTAATCATTTCATTTAATGAATATTAACCAAATTTTAAGAATAAAAAAATAATTTTCCACAATATCACTTTATTCACATAATCGTTTCCAAAAATTAAACTATAAACATCATTTTTCATTTTATTCCTATTGCTAAGGTTTTATTTGTGAGAATAAATTTCCTTTTTCTACTTACATTTCACAAATTCTCAGTTTAATTACATTTTTCAGAGCCATAATTCAAAGAATTTTCTGTTCAATTCACCGACTGTTTTTGCCCGTTCACCGAAAAGGAAACAATTCCAACACGATTGTTCCAGACCTTTACATCATAAAACAAGCACTATTGCTTAAAAAACTTTAAACCTTAATTATTATGAAAGCAAACATTGGTATCACAGAAAAAAACACAGAAGCAGTTGCAGAACAATTGGCAAAATTATTGGCTGACGAATTTGTATTGTACACCAAAACAAGAAATGCACACTGGAATGTAACGGGCGATAATTTTCACGCGATGCATATCTTCTTTGAAAATCAGTACAAACAATTGGACGATTTGATTGACAGCGTTGCAGAACGTATGCGTAAAATCGGACATTACGCTCCCGCAACAATGAAAATCTATTTGGAACTTACCCATCTTACAGAATACAGCGACAGAACAAATGACGGTTTAGGTTTCATGAAAGATCTATTGAGCGATCATGAAAGTATCATTGAATTTCTTAGAGGAAACATCACTCCTTTTGCTGAAGAATACAAAGATTTCGGAACCAGCGATTTTATTACAGGCCTGATGGAAACTCACGAAGAAATGGCTTGGATGATCCGCTCTTACTTCAGATAAAATTAAAAGCCAAAGGAAAAAATAAAAAGGAATAAGTATATTTGTGTAAACTATAAACTTACTATCATGAAAGCTTTGATCGTTGATGACAATGATATAGCAAGAACGACTTTGGCTCATCTCGCAAAACAGATTTCGGATCTTACCATCGTAAACGAATACTCTAATGCTATTGAAGCTTACCATTATTTACAGACCAATCCGGTAGATCTGATATTTTTGGATATCGAAATGCCTGAAATGACGGGAATTGAATTAACGAAAACTCTTTCAGGCAAGGATACCATCATCATTTTTACATCTTCAAATAAAGAATATGCCTTGGAGGCTTTTGAATTGAATATTGCCGATTATATCCTAAAACCCATCACTCCCGCAAGGTTTTTGCAGGCAATGAGCAAGGCGCAGGCTATTTTTGAGAGCAAAAAAGAGAATGTTCAGGTGAATAAAGACGAGTTTTTATTCGTCAGAGATTCAAATATTACAAGACGTTTGAAGCTGGATGACATTTTTTATGCCGAAGCAATGGGCGATTACGTAAAGTTTTACACCAAAGAAAAAATGTTTGCCATACACGGAACCATGAAATCTGCGGAAGAACGTTTACCGAAAGACCATTTTATAAGAGTTCATCGCTCCTATATTATTGCGGTCGGAAAAATTGATACTCTTCAGGATGGCGGAATTATGATCAACGGTAAATTCATTCCCGTAGCCGATGCTTACCGAAAAGCACTCAACACAAGAATGAATGTTTTTTAAAACTATTATTACCTTTTTGATTCTGAATTCTAAATTTGATTGAACAAGCCATCAATCGTTATTACTATTTAATTATGATCAATACATTTTCTATAATGGAAAACAAACGATTTAGCTATTTTATAATTCTTACATTTATTGCAGGAACTATATTATTGATAGCTGTTCAGATCAATTCAGCTAAAAATACGAAAGCACTCATCCAGAATAACAACACGCTTCTCAACGAGCTGCGTTCCAGCAATCATTTAAGAGAAATAGACCGTGATATTTTGGGTGTTGAAAGTAGAATACGCGCTTCTATCGCCACCAATGACACTACACATTTGGAAGGTATCAACCAGAAAATCAATCAAATTGAAAACTTTCTCGATTCTTTATCTAAAGACAATACGGATGCCGAAGAAGAACGGTTGATACACAGACTCAGCGTTCTTGCGATGGAGAAAAAAACAACTAAAGAAAAATTATTACATCGATATCTTTCTTTGGGAAATATGAATGATAATACTTCGATTGCCAATCCACATGCCCGAATAATTTCCAACGAAATTACCACGATCACAGCAAAAATCTACGAAAGTCGCCGACTACACATGGTCGAACTCAGTAAACGAAGCGAAGAAATGGGAAGAAAAGCAAGACTCTACGATATTTCTTTATTGATTTTATTGATATTGAGTGGCGCTGTTGTCGGTTATCACATACTTCGTCAGTTTAAAAGACAACGATTATTAATAGAAGATCTGGATATTGCAGAAAAAAAAGCATCCGTCGCCGCGCAGACTAAGGAAAATTTTCTCGCCAATATGAGCCACGAAATACGGACTCCGTTGAGTGGAATTTTAGGCTTTACCAATTTACTCCAAAAAAGACCTTTGGATGCGACTTCTACAGAATTTGTGTCATCAATTCAGCGATCGGGAGAAAATTTAATGGCGATCATTAATGATATTCTTGATTTATCTAAAATTGAAGCAGGAATGATGCGCATCACGCCCGGAACCTTCAGTATTAATGGATTGGTGAATTCCGTGGAAACATTTTTTCTTGAACGCGCAAAAGAAAAAGAACTGACGATTTTCAGCAAAGTAGATGCAACAATTCCGGATACGCTGACGGGCGATGCAACACGACTTACCCAAATTTTAGTCAATCTCATTGGGAATGCGATAAAATTTACCCATCACGGAAAAGTAGATATTGAAGTTTATAAAAAATCTCAGACTGAAACAGAAATTGTTCTTGGATTCAAGATTTCCGATACCGGAATAGGAATCGATAAAGAAAAATTGAGCGAAGTTTTTGAAAGATTTAATCAAGGTGAAGAATCTACCACAAGAAATTATGGCGGGACAGGTTTAGGTTTGTCTATTGTTAAAAAATTAATCCTTTTACAAAATGGTGACATCGATGTAGAGAGCGAACAGGGAAAAGGGACGACTTTCAATTTTCATATTCCTTACGGTATTTCGGAAGAACAGCTTAACACAATAACTGCTGTTAATTCTGATTATTTTAAAGATAAATCAAATGCGCCTTTGCGTGTTTTGGTGGTTGATGACAATACAATCAATCAAAGTCTGATGAAACATCTTTTATTACAATGGAATATTGATTTTGATGTTGTTTCTAATGGTTTGGAAGCCGTTCAACAGCTGATTAATCAAACCTATGATTTGGTTTTGATGGATATTCAAATGCCTCAGATGGATGGCTACGCTGCCACCCAACAGATCCGTGAAGTTCTGAAATTGGATGTTCCAATCATCGCAATGACCGCACACGCACTCGCAGGTGAAAGAGAAAAATGCCTGAGCCGCGGGATGAATGAATATATCTCTAAACCTATAAAAGAGGAAGAACTTTTTAAATTAATTTCAAATTTCGGATTGGAAGAAATTCCTCAAGCGGAAATGAAAATTGAACAAATAATTCCCAATTTTCAATACATAGATTTAACCTATATGCAGTCCATAAGCGGCGGCGATACAACTTTTGAAAAAACAGTTACTCAGCAATTTATCGAAAATATACCGCAACATTTGCAACAGCTTACGACAGCTTATCAGAACAATGAATTTACAACAGTAAAACTCAGAGCACACGATCTCAAATCCAGCACAGCTATTATGGGAATTCTCCCTTTACTAGAAGAGAAACTGAATATTCTCGAAATGGCTACAGAGCAAAATGCAACTTTGCAACAGGCTTTGGAAGAGGTGAAAAACATCATCAATTTAGCACTTGAAGAAGCAAAAATTTTTGCGAAATCATTATAAAAATCTAACTTTTGAATTAATTTTTATTTCAACCATCAAAAAACAAAATCATTATGGAAAATCAAGGTGCATCAGTTGTGATTACCCATCATATTTTGGATGGCAAACAGAAAGAATATGAAAACTGGTTAAAGGAAATTGTCCCGCTTACCAAACATTCAGAAGGTTTTATTGATCATCAGATTGTACGCCCAATTCCTGATTTAACCTTTGTTTACACGGTAATTATTCGATTTGACACTATTACAAATCTTAAAAAATGGATGGAATCTGACAGTCGAAAAAATTTGATTGAAAAAGCAACTCCTCTATTCAGAAAAAACGATAACTATCAAATAAAATCAGGCTTAGATTTTCTATTTAATGCTGAAAATGAAGGAAATAAAGTTCCTGTCCGATGGAAACAGTTTTTGGCAACCTGGTCTGCAATTTACCCGTTGTCTATTGTGATTCCATTAATCTTAATTCCATTGTTGAGATTTTTGAAAATTCCTGCAAATCATTATTTTGATGCATTGATTAATTCAGGAATTGTTGTTTTTATGATGGTATTTGTTGTAATGCCCAATTATACAAAACTGATTAAAAAATGGCTCTATAAATAATTGAAATTCAAACAAATGAAAACATAAGTCACTGGGAAATCTCAGTGATTTTTTTGTTTAAAATGATCTTCAATTTTACTTTTTTTTCATTTTGAAGGATTCTCAACTAGAAATTTAAATTAACAATTTAAATTCCTGCGAAATGACAAACTATATGTATTTAGAATCATGTGTAAACCAATCCCACACTCAATTTTTTCATTTTAAAACATAAATAACTTCATCATCTATTCCTTTTAAATTCTCATCGACTCATTTTGCCTTTTCACCGAATGACACTTAAAAATGTGATGATTCCGTGGTAGCTTTACAATAGAAATAAAGACAAACACTCATTAATCAATAAAAACTACTATTATGAAAAACGAATCATTAAGTTTCAGATACGAACTAGAAAAAAAAGAACCTCGCACCAATGATGGCGGAACTACAAGAGGAGCTTCTGTGACAGATTTTCCTGCTTCTATAGGTATTGCCGGAGTTTCTATGAGATTACAACCGGGAAGCATGAGAGAATTACACTGGCACGCCAACGCTGCAGAATGGGCTTACGTGATTTCAGGAACTGTTCGTACAACGATCATTCATCCTGACGGACATAGCTATGTTGATAATTTTGAGCCGGGCGATGTTTGGTATTTCCCCAAAGGTTACGGGCACTCGATACAGGCAACGGGAACAGAAGAATGTCATTTTATTTTAATTTTTGACAATGGTAATTTTTCTGAAGATCATACATTCAGTGTTACAGATTTTGTTTCATGCATGCCACCTGAAATTGTTGCTCAAAACTTAGGATTAACCCTTGAAGAAGTTGCAGCATTACCTCAAAAAGAAGCTTATTTCGCGGCAGGAATTGTTCCGGATGAATTATCATTTAATGCAACTGCCCGTCCGGAAGAATCAGATATACAACTAACCAGTTTTCACCGTTATCCTTTGCACGCACAACAACCGAGAATCGTTCCAGGAGGAGGTTTACAAAGGTTGGTTACCAGCAAAGAATTTCCTATCAGCAGTACCATGTCGGGTTCAATAATAGAATTACAGCCGGGCGCTTTAAGAGAAATGCATTGGCATCCCAACGCTGATGAATGGCAATATTATATTTCAGGTCAAGCAGAAATGTCGGTTTTCTTAGCAGAAAGTACGGTTGTAACAGAGGAGTTTAATGCAGGAGATGTCGGTTATGTCCCAATGGGAGCCGGACATTATATTAAAAATACAGGAGATACAGTTTGCAAAATTTTAATCGGATTTAATAGCGGAACTTATCAGTCCATTGATCTAAGCGAATGGCTGGCAGGAAACCCAAAAGATGTAGTGGTAACTAATTTTGGTTTGAAAGAAGGCGAAATAGAAAAATTCCCGACAGAGAAGGTTTTTATTCAGCCTAAAAAATAAGGACTTTCTATTTAAATCTATTATAAATGGATAAGTCTGTAACTTCAGAAAGCATTTCTTTTTCAGATAATCAGATCAGGATACAGGAGAGATTAGCCATATTTCTTGCTTTGATTGCAGGATACATCGATGCAACAGGTCTTATCAAATGGAAAACATATGTGTCTTTTATGAGTGGAAACACCACACAGTTAGGCGCCGCACTTTCTACCGATAAATATGGAGTTATCATCACATCGGTTACAGTTATTGGCTGTTTTCTATTGGGAATTTATGCCGGAACCTGTTTATCACTATATAAAAGAATTAAGAACCAAATATTAACATTTTACACAGTTTGCGGAATTTTGATTTTCTATACAATAATTGCTTATTTTTATAATATTAATACCATATCCTCTATTTCAATTATCGGATTTTCAATGGGAATTATGAATACGATTGTAACTTCTGTCGGGAACCAAAAAGTAAATACAGATTTTGTGACCGGAACATTAAACAGCCTGGCAAGAAACACTGCAATGTTGAGTATGACCAATGACAGAGCGGAAAAAAAGCAATATAAAGCCAACGCAATTCATCTTTTACTGTTGTGGATCGGCTTTTTATCAGGTGCGTTTGCGGCTCCTTTCCTACTCTCTTTTTTAGGAAATTGGTCTTTGAGTTTTCCTGCACTATTATTACTGATTTGCGGATTATGGATTTCAATTTTTAATATTAAACTTAAAAAAAACTAATAACATGCTACAAAAAAATGATATTGCCCCGGACTTTACATTATTTGCAACGCCGGATCAAAAAATCACCCTGTCAGAGTTTAAAGGACAGAATGTGATCCTTGCATTTTATCCAGCCGACTGGAGCCCTGTCTGCAGTGACCAAATGGCTTTATACAACGAAACTTTAAAATATTTCAAAAAATATGACGCTGAGATCTTTGGAATTTCGGTGGACAGCAAATGGTGTCATTTAGCATTTTCGCAATCCAGAAATTTACATTTTCCATTGTTAGCTGATTTTGAATCTAAAGGCGAAACAGCCAGAAAATATGGAGTTTACAATGAAGAAGAAGGCGAATGCAACCGAGCCCTTTTTGTCATCAATAAAGAAGGCATTATCGAATGGAGTTACCTCTCACCAATGGCTATAAATCCTGGTGCAGATGGAATTCTAGAGGCATTAGAAACACTTAAAACACAATAATTATGTCATTAAAACCAGCCGTCAGCAATACTGACCACACACAAGGCAACCAAGATGCCGATTTAGTTATCGTTGAATATGGAGATTATCAATGTCCATACTGTGGAGCAGCTTATCCTGTTTTAAAAGAGTTGATGAGTCAGTTCGGAAATCAGATCAAGTTTGTTTTTAGAAACTTTCCGTTATCCGAAATGCATCAATATGCAAGACCGGCAGCACTCGCAGCAGAAGCGGCCAATTTACAAGGGAAATTCTGGGAAATGCATGATGCGATCTATGAAAACCAGAGATATTTGAATGAAAATTTATTGTTAGAATTGGCACAAAAATTACATTTAAATATTGATCAGTTCAAAACAGATCTGGAAAAACCTGAATTAGCAGAAAAGGTTGATGCAGATTTCGAAAGCGGAATCATCAGCGGAGTGAATGGTACGCCTTCATTTTTTGTCAACGGAAAAAAATTCGATGGCGGTGCGGAAGATTTGTTTCAGCTTTTGAACGAAAATACGGCTTCTTAAAAAACATCGAATCTCACGCAGCCCGACTTGAGTGGAAATCCTTTTTTGCGTCAGCAAAAAAGATTGGGAACGGAAGGCGGAAATAGCTGCCCAAATAAAAATATTTTGAATATCTTTTTAATAATGTTTTTTTAACGCAAAGCCCGCAAAGTTTTTTTTTCAATAATTCCGCTGATTTTAAGGTCGCAAAGGCGTTTCACTCAGCAAAGTTCACAAAGATTTTCCCATCATATCAAATTACGGATAATCGTAAAAAACATACAACAAAATCAATTTTTGAAATTTTTTATCAAAATCGAACGATATTAAACTAGATTAACAGAGATTGAATTTCACTGTACTACATTTGCTAAAGAATTAAGACAACAAAATAATTTTAATACAAATCAATAATAACAATTAAATACAATAACAATGAGCACACTAAAATTAAAAGACGGAACAGAAATTTTTTACAAAGATCAAGGAAAAGGACAAGCTTTAATGTTTCACCACGGATGGCCTTTATCATCAGATGATTGGGATGCACAGGTGATTTTCTTCTTACAGAAAGGGTACAGAGTGATCACTCATGACAGAAGAGGTCACGGACGTTCTAGCCAAGATATTTATGATCACACCATTGAACAATATGCTGCTGATGCTGCCGAATTGGTAGAATTTCTTGATCTGAAAGACGTTGTTCACATCGGACACTCTACAGGTGGTGGTGAAGTAATTCGATATGTTAACAAATATGCTAATGGAAGAGCTAAAAAAGCAGTTTTAATCAGCGCAGTTCCCCCAATTATGGTTCAAAGTGACAGCAATCCTGATGGTGTTCCGATGTCTGTTTTTGACGGAATCAGAGACCAAACTCTTAACAACAGACAACAGTTTTACATTGACCTTACTTTCCCTTTCTACGGATACAATAGAGAAGGTGCAGACGTGAAAGAAGGCGTACAGAGAAACTGGTGGAGACAAGGAATGATGGGTGGAATTGTTGCTCATTACGACGGAATTAAAGCGTTTTCTGAAACTGATTTCAGAGAAGATTTACAAGCGGTTGATATTCCTGTATTGGTTCTTCACGGAGAAGATGACCAGATCGTACCTTACCAAAATGCAGCCCTAAAATCAATAAAATTATTGAAAAACGGAACGCTAATTACTTATCCAGGTTTCCCTCACGGAATGCCGACCACCCATGCTGATGTCATTAATAAAGATCTTTTAGAATTTATACAGTCATAATTTCTAAATATAAATGAATAAAAGCCCTTGAATAAAGATATTCAAGGGCTTTTTTGTTTTAATTTTTAAATTTTATAGGAAAAATATAAATTAAGATATTCGATTTATGATAACTGTTGGAATTCATGCCTAATTCTAAAATTAATCACTAAAACAAGACTTGTATTTTTAATTTTTAACTGAATTGCCATACTTTCAAGTTATTATGTTAAAATTTTTCATTAAAAATAACTATATAGTGAAATATTTTATATATTAGTCAAACTAAAATTAATTCTAAAAATTAATAACTATGAAAAAAACTCTTCTTTCGGCATTCTATGCCGGCATTTTCTGTGTAGCAATCTCATGTTCAACTGAACGAGCAACTCTAGCCTCTACCGAAGAAATGAAGTCTACAGAAATGACATCTTTCGACAAAGCTCTCAAGGAAATAATGAAACCCGAAAACCGATCAACACCTGAAGAAAAGGCTCGATTAGGCGCACAATTAAATGACAGATCACTGGATATTTTATTTAATGCTTCATTAGAATTGATAGGTAAAAACGGCAGCAATCTTAGCCAAGCCAACACCAGAGTGGAAAAGGAAAAAGTAATCGTTCAGGCAACCAATCTCTATTTTTCTAAGCTGAATACTTTAAAAGCTAATCAAAAAGCAGAAAACTAAAATCCAAGATCATGAAAAAAATATTCTTATCACTCTTTGCAATGATTGCAATTGGTCTTCATGCTCAAAACAAGATGAACATATTTAATTATACCGCATATAATTTATCAAATTTCTTGGTAGGATCGGATCAGACAAACAATTGTATTCCTAATATCAGCGGAACCAATTATCCGGTTATGGTTCCTCCCATGGGTGCTGTAACTTATAACGGCTATTATAACAGTCATCTTCAAAGTCCGCCAATTAATACCTGGACGGTACAAATTAATCCAACCACTACCCTTCCGCCACAGGCTCCAACATCTCCATTACTTATTTCTTTAGGATCGGTAACCAAATGGCAGATGAATAAATTTTTTGTAGATGATCCCAGCGGTGCCCCACTTTATTACAGCGGTGCATCTATAGGAATGATTGGTTGTAATACACCTATAATTTCTACTTTAACGCCCACTGCAGCACAACCGTTTCCATTTAATGCATTCTGGTTTGACGTAGGAACCGACACATACTTTATAATACAACCATAGAAATTATGAAAAAAATATTAATACTCTTACCTGTTTTTATATTTTCGTTATCTTTTTCACAGGGAAAATTATACATTCAGAATTACTCCAATTATGACCTTGTGATGCGTGTTGTAGCAGGTAATACAAATAATTGCTTACCAGAAGTGGTTACAAGTATGAATTTCCCGGCTAATACACAAGATGTGATCGACAACTTTAATGATTCGGCTCCTTATGCAAATGACTGGTCTGTGAGATTATCTCCCACCGGAAATCCGCTCTCCCAAGCAGTTCCTTCGGGATTACTTACTACCGTATCAAATCTTACCCGTTGGAAATTTATTTGGTTCCATACAGCATATCCGGGCACAACCAATTCAACGCCTGATGTTGATTTCAATATGGCCGATCCATCTGCATTTGCTGCTTGTCCGCTATCAGGATCAGATTTTATTGACGGAAGTTTAACGGATGCATTTTGGTTTTATATTGCGTCAGAAAATGCAACTTATTTAATAATTCAGTAATATTTTCAAACTTAGAAAGTACGAAAATTTACATCATTAAATATATAATCCCTAAGACGAAATCTTAGGGATTTTTTTATTGGTTTTTTATCATTGATGTAAAAATACTACTTTGAATTTTCCTGAAAAATATTGATGAATGGGTAATTTTTAATTTAAAATAATTACAATTATATCTTCTAATAAACATTGTTAAAAAATTTAAAATCAATAAATTACACTATACACTATCTTATTTATTCTTTGTTGATGGACGGAAACCGAAAAGCCTTATGAGGAGGAATATTTTAACAGTTATGAATAATCAGCAAGAATTTACTCCACAAAATCCGAACGGTCAAATCATTCAAATTAATGTTGAAGAAGATCTTTTACAATATTTAGATAAAGACGATTTACAAAAAATGAACGACAGTATGCCTGAGAATCAAAAGGTGCAAGACTTTTCTCCTTTTTTTACCGAGTATGTAGAAACAGACATTTTTATGGTTAATACAGATGTAGTCTATTAGGGTCTACCCCAAATAATCACCTGTAATACCATCATTTTTGATGGCAGAAGGATTACTTCTTATGTATAGTTAGTCATTAAAACAGGCAATACCTCAATAAAGAATCCGAATAGCAAAAATCAATATCAAATACTTTTATCAGGAACTTCCGATGGTAATGGTTCCAATGGTAATAACGGCCAAGATGGTCAATATGGCAAATCAATTACCGGAAGCCCAGGTGAGAATGGTAGTTCTGTTACTCTGGCTAAACCTGGTGATTCTAGTACTCCCAGAACACGAGGTATGAGTACTCCAACTTCAAAGCTTTATTTTGGATCCATTTAATTAAATGGCAATAACCTATTTACCATTTTAATATCTATGAACGCCCAATCAACAGATAAGATGACAATCAAAATTTTAACTTTAATAGATATTAGAAAATAATTATTCTTCGTTACAATAAACCTCTCAAAATCTGAGAGGTTTATTTCATTAATAATTTTGATAAAAATGTTAATCAATATTGATACTGTCAACGGCTTTCTCCATTGCATGATCTTTCAAACCAGGAACTTTCAGCCCTTCAGCTCGAATAACCGTTACGTCTGTCATTCCTAAAAAGCCAAGAAAAGCCTTCAAATAAGGTGCAACAAAGTCATTAGCTTTACCTGGACCTTCAGAATAGACACCTCCTGAAGACATTGCGACATACACTTTTTTCCCTGTCACTTTCCCCATCGGAAGACCATTTTCACCATAACCAAAAGTGATTCCGGGTCTAGTAATATGATCAATCCAGGCTTTCAGTGAGGTATGAATGGTGAAATTAATCAATGGAGCTCCAATCACGATGATATCAGATGACATTAACTGTTTAACCAAGTCATCAGACAGGCGAATAGATTCTTTCTCATCTTCGTTCAGTTTCTCTGAAGGAGTAAAAAGTGTATGCAGAACTTTTGGAGTCAGGTGTGGCATTTCCATTTCCACCAGATTCAATTCTTCAAGTTCATTTTCAGGATATTTTTCCTGTATTTTTTCAATAATAGCATTACCTAGTTTAATGCTGTATGATTCTTTGCCTAGCAGGCTCGACTTCAAATGAAGGATACGTTTCATAAAATTGAATTTATTTAATAATTTTAACAAGACAAAGTTATGACCCTGAAGTATACATTAGTAAGCAGTTACCCAAAGGATAGCGCTTACTTTTAGGAAAGTCCTTATCTTTGTTACAATGGAAATAACTGAAAATAAAACTCTTCCGACCAAAACAGAATGTGACGGTTCTCTTAAAAACGTCATCGATGCAATGTATGTTCTTAGTGGAAGATGGAAATTGCCTCTGATACTTTGTCTGGTACAATCACCAAAACGTTTTAATGAAATTCAAAAAGAAATGGCGAGTATATCTCCAAAAGTTTTATCTAATGAACTGAAAGATTTAGAACTTAATTTCTTTATAGAGCGCAAAGTATTTCCTACAACTCCAGTCAGTATTATTTACGAAGCTACAGAATATACGCATACATTAAAAAATGTTCTGGCAGAGCTAAGTATTTGGGGTGAGAAACATAGAGATAAAATTAAACAGACAGGATTCTGAACATTACTTTGATCGAGAATAATATCAGATTTGCAATTTATTAGAATAAAATATAAACTAATTTTTCACAATTGTAATTTGAGTCGTTTATTAACATTTTTACATTGTATAATTAAAAAAGCCTTTAAATAGTAGTATTTAAAGGCTTTTAATATTTTTAAGCTTCTCAACTTGCGGAGAGAAGGATTATAAGTATGTATGAAAAATTATAATTTTAAAATGACTTTAGCTGCTCATCATAATACGAAATGGCATCATCAATAACAGAAGTTATTTTCGGGAAATTGTTATATCTATCTCTAAAAACTTCTAATCCGGTAAATTCTGTAGAAATATTGCTTGAAAAGGTACTCGTAAAATTAATCGTCCTAAGTACATGACTGACTTGGATTAGTGTATTAATTTTATTATCAATTGATAACTGCGGTGTCAAATGATGTCTTAAATCTTTAAGTTCATCCAACTGAGCTTTGGTTACCATTTTTTTGTTCTTTTTCATTAAACAAAAGTACATCTTTTATGAAACTAATATTTACATTTTGTATTAACAAATCGTAATGTAAAGCCCAAAAAGTGTATCTATAATCAAAAAACATTGCTATGCAAATCTTACAGACTTTATGCAAAAAAAATCCTTTCAAAAATTTGAAAGGATTTTTTCATAATAATAAATCAGTCAATTTCTATTTAACAATAATTTTAAAATTACTATTCAAATTATCTCCTGAAACATTCAATATATAATTTCCTGATACTTTTCTATCGGTGATATTTAAATTAAAAATTCCATTTCCGTTTGAATTTATTTTTTCTTTAACAACAATCCTTCCTGTCATATCCATGATTGTCGCTGTTAAGCTTGATTTTTTATATTCCGGAAGTTTAATGAAAATCTGGTCTTTCAAAGGATTTGGATATACAGATCCCACATTTTTACTGATACTGAATTCCGCATTACCTAATACTGCTTCATTGTACAAAGCAGATATTTCCGTTGGAGATAATGCGTAATTGTACATTTTAAGTTCATCAAATGCACCTTTGTAAGGAGCCGGAGCATTGGTAGTTGCCAAAAATTCAAGCTCACCGATGTTTCCGATGATCAGGTCACTTGCTTCACCAATACCTGTTACTGCAGTTTCGTCTCCTTCAGCACTTAAATTTCCATTGGTATAAATTCTCATTTTGTGCGCTGTAATATCTCTCTGGATCACAACATGTACCCAGTTGTTGGTAAAATAATTGGCAATTGGGGATGTGATTTCCTTTTTCGTAACATCATCGTCGATAGCATATCGTAGCTGACCGCCTTTGATCTCTACATTAAAACGTTTACCGGTTGCACCCGTTGTCGTATTTTTGGTAAATGAACCTTTACACAATACATAAAGACTTGTCGCCGAAGACGATGGAATCATGCTTACCGGAGCTTTCATCCAATAAGAAACAGTAAAAGAATTCGTATTAAATAAGATCTGATCCTGATGCGGAATACTCGCTATATACGGTGTATTCGGTGAAGTTGCCAAATCAAGAGCATAATTTTCTCTTCCGGGAACTCTTACGCTTGCATTATCATAGGCTACATTTAAGGTTCCATTATTGGCGAAAGATGTTAGATCTGCAATCTGTTCACCCGCTGAAGGCGCTTCCATGAACGGCCAGTTTCCGACAAGACTTTGTGTTATTGCACGGAAATTCCAAACATTTCCTGTTGTAAGACCGAGCGCATTATTAGCATCAATTCTCCAATAGTAATTTGTTGCCGGATTTAAATTCGTAAGTTGATACGATGGTGTAGCAGAATAAGGTACCGTAGCGATATTGGTTAAATTTTGAGGATTTGTTCCAAAATAAACTGTATACGATGTTGTGTTTGTACTGCCCGTCCATTTTAAAAGCAGATTACCATTGTTCAACTCTACGCTAGTATTACCATTTGCGGGAGTCGGGTTCGAGGCCTGTGTTGGAGCTGCCGGAATTGGCGGTGTAGTAACTGTATTTGAAGTATAAACAGAAGATTCTGTCGAATTTATTGCTTTAACTCTGTAATAATATTGAGTATTTGGTGTTAAACCTGATTCATTATAGCTTGTTGTATTCGCAGGAAGTGTTGCAATGATTGAAAAAGTAGTTCCATCGGGAGAACGCTCTAATACATAATTGGTTTCATTAGCAGCATTATCATTCCAGTTAACTGTTAAAGAACTTGAAGGTGTAGATCCTGTTGTGACTGCATTTGTGAAATTCAAATTCGATGGCGGAATAATAAAATCCGGAGCCGGTGTATTTGTTAAGTTGTTAATATAAACTTCAATGTTCAAATATGGAGCATATGTTGTGCTTACATTTAAAGCATCAAAAACGTTTGGATTCAATCCGTTGGCAGTTTCCCACGCATCCGGCATCCCGTCGTTATCTGTATCTAAAGGAGCCGGAGCACCATAAACATGTCCTGCCCCACCATTAGTAAAACCAAATTGAGTCGTTAAATCTGTTTGTACATAAACATAGGTCGCAGTTGTTCCTTTCGATTGTAGATCTGAAACTATTAAATTATCTACCTGATCACGTCTCGGATACGAAGCTCCTACCTTTGCTACAATATTATCGAATGCAGTCTGCGCAGTTACTGTCGTGTTTTTCATCGGATAATCATACGGAGCCGACATTATTGCGGCTGCATCTCCTACAGGATATCCTGTTAAATTCTGAGGAACTAAAGTTCCGTCCAAAACACCGTTTCTATTATTATCAAAATAATTTCCGGAACCATATAAATTGAAATTGGCATTTCCTACACTAAAAGGTGTAGTAACCGTAGTGCTTGTATTTGGACCTCCGATAAAATAATTGTTGATGATATTCGCATAGGAAGCTCCTGCCGAATCTCCGCCCATAATGTAAGCCTCTCCGGATTGTGTGTGCCCATAGGTATTTCCGTAATTCCCCCAATTGTAAACAACGTTGTTTACAAACTCATTAATCCCTTTTATTTTATTATTTCGGGTTTTATTACAGATGTATAAATTTCCAATTAAACTGATCTTTCCGCCCGGCGGCGGTTGCATTAATCCTCCCGCAGAGTGATTGTGGCGGTGCATTCCCTGTCCTATAATAGAATTCTGAATCGTTATATTATCCGGACTCGTCCCATTACCATCCCAGTTAACAGAAAATACTTCGTCTGTACCCCAGGTAAAAGTCATGTGATCCAAAATGATATTGGCTCCATTCGCAATTCCTGAAGCATCTTGATTTTGAGATGTCCCGCCATAACGAAGACGAAGAAATCTCGCAATCGTATTATTGGCTCCTGAAAATGAAACTCTTGGCCCTAAAAACACAATTCCTTCTCCGGGAGCGGTCTGCCCCGCAATCGTTGTATTAGCAGGTACCGCAACTATTGACTGTAAATTAACAATACCTCCCACTTTAAAGATAACAAATCTACCCGGCTGGCTTACTGCATCACGGAATGAACCCGGTCCGCTGTCATTTAAATTCGTAACCAGATAAATTTGAGGATTTGCGGCACCTCTCGCTCCTGTAGTATATCTACCAAAACCGGTAGCTTCCGGAAATGCTAATGTCTGAGCATTCAAATCAACAGTGGATAGTGTTAATCCACAAAACAGTAAAGATTTAAGAGTCTGCTTAAATAGTAAAGATTTGTTTTTCATGAATATTAATTTTGTGTGAACTAATCTACCCACAAACCCAAAAAGGAGTATCCTGCCCCATCCTGCCGATCTCCTATATATCAATTAATTACGATAAATATTGAGAAGAAGCATACTATTTCTCTTAATAATAAAACAAATTAAACTTCATAAATATTTAAAATTGACTCCAAAAATACGCTCTGAAATTCAATTCATTTAAATATCATATTTCAAGTATTCTATAATGTGTTTACAGCGTTTTTAGCTTATTTTAGCTTCTAACCTTGGTGGAGAGATAGAAAAAAATGCTATCCCTATTATCAATAACCGTAACTGAAAAAGACATAACATAAATTTCTTTCAAACAAATTGTGATAATAAAAGTTTAGAGATTAAAAAATTAATTTTTCTGCCAAGTATTATGCTTATTGTGAAATTGGCTATATTTGAAATCACATTTATATTTCCCTATAGAACGGGCTCGATTTATAGAAAAGAAAGCGACCAACAAAAACTTAAACAATTATGAAAACTTTTAAAATTTATCAAATAGACGCTTTCACAAAAGAGAAATTTAGTGGAAATCCCGCAGGAGTAGTTGTAAATGCCGATGGATTGAATGCTACTCAAATGCAGCAAATCGCAAAAGAACTAAACAATTCTGAAACGGCTTTCCTTTTTTCTCCGCACGACAATAATTCTGACGGTTCAATAAGATATTTTACTCCACAATCAGAAGTACCAATTTGCGGACATGCTACCATTGCCGCAATGTACGCGAAAGCTATTGAAGATAATTTAGATTCTTGTATTTTAAGGTTTAAAACTCAGGTCGGAATTCTTCCTTTCGAAATAATTAAGGAAAAAGAAGATTACCAAGTAATAATGACGCAGGGCAAATTTGAACTCAGCCCTACATTTGATCCTATTATAAATCAACAAATATTATCTGCATTAGGACTTGATTATTCTGATACTGATAAAAGGTGCCCGATTCAAATTGCTTCTACGGGACACTCAAAAGTTATGATTGGTATAAAAAGTAGGGATCAACTCAACAGCCTTACCCCCGATTATAATAGTTTGACTAATATAAGTAGACAGATCAACTGCAATGGATATTTTGTTTTTACATTTGATTCGGATGATCGTGATATATTAACCTATGGAAGGATGTTTGCTCCGGCAATCGGAATAAATGAGGATCCCGTTACAGGTAACGCTAACGGACCGTTGGGTGGATATTTAATACAGAATCAAATTATTGATTTTAAAGGTAATCTATTCGAATTCAAAGGTAAACAAGGCGAAAAAATAGATAGACTTGGGGTAGTAAACGTAAGTGTTACCCTTGAAAATGGGCTCCCTTCAATAATTAAAATAAAGGGTAATGCTACAATCGTATTTAAAACCGAAATTGAAATCTGATGATTAATTGCCTAAAGGCAGACCTAATTTATAGGAAATGGATAGATAATTTCAATTCAATAATTAGTTATCGTCGAATAGGTTTATAAGAAAGTGCTTTTTCAACGATTTCTCCTGCTTCAAGATCTTCGTATTCTACAGAAAAAAATAAAAATCATTGTAATATGTCATCATAAAAAAGGTGCCCATATCATCATTCGTTTTAAGTCAATAAGTTCATCATCTACCTATATAGAATACATATACAGACCTGCTATCAACTGATCAGAAGTTAAAACTAAAATGGCTTGACTCCTATTCCCATATGAGATTAAAATCGATTGCTGACCTAGTTTTCAACTTTTCTCAAAAGAATACGCAATCTTTTTGTCAGTAGTTTGACGGTTATGAATTTTCGTAAAATATAAAACACAAGAAAAGTTAAATTTTATATACACCCATTTACTTTCTAAATAATCAAATTGAATGGATAATCTTTTACACTATACCCCAATATAGGGATATTTATTTTACTGCTTCAATTAGTGTTTTAACATTTAATTTCTTGGGAGAAATTTTCTCTTGTTAACCTTTTCAATGAACTAAGAATTTTTTTTAACCACCGTTATCATATGATCAATATCAAATGGTTTTTCAATATAGTCATCAGCTTTACAGTCTTTCGCCTCTTTTGGTAAGTTATATGAAGTAGAAGTAAGCACAGCTGATAGATCTTCTGTTTCTGGTTCAGATTTTAATTTTTCAATTACCTCAGACCCCTTCTTATTTCCCTTGATATGATCATCTACAATAACTAAGTCAGGTTCAATCTCTTCAATATGTTCAATAGGCTCTGTTGTTAATGACGAAGTAACATCAAAACCTTCTTCCTTCAATACCTGATCCATTATATCCAAGATATCTTCATTATCCTGAACAAGTACAATCTTCTTCTTCATAATCATTAATATTTTATGTAAATATATGAAAAAAGAAAGATCGAACATTCATTTAATCATGGGCTTGATCGATAAATAAATCTCTTATAATATTAGCTTATTTATCTTGAGAGGAGTAGGAATTGGTGTGTCGGAGATTGGAATAAAACATTAATATGAGAAAAACCAACTGAACAAATATAAACAGAACATCATTCAATTGATACATCGGTTTCAAGCAAAGGAAATAATAAAGTTATAGCAGTCATATCCATTGAAACAATATAATTACCTTTTTTCAAATAACTAATTATTTTTCCTCCTTCCTTTTCTAAATAAAACTTCTTTTACATAAAAAGGAGGGAGATTTTATTAATCTTAAATGAAGCAAAATTTTAAAGAAGTCCATATAGGGCAGTTGATAGAACAGCGTGTTAAAGAATGCGAAATTTCCATCCAAAGAATTACCAATTTTATAAAATGTTCGGATGAGGTTTATTAAACCAAATCTTAAATAAGAGTAAAGAATGTCTACAACAAGAGAATCCGTTCCAGATTATAAAAAATATATATTTATTGACCACATAGTAACAAAATGAAAACTTAATATATTCTCATCCAAAAGCTTATTCCTTAAGCCGTAAACTTATTGCTATTGACGCGTACAGTGATGATTCAATGGTATTGCCATGGCTTTTCATTACGCTATAAGTGCTGTCGAGAAAATCATATTCCCTTAAAAACTGCATACCGACCTTTGCTTTAACCCAAACCATTCCTGATATTTTAGCCGCTGCAGTCAATCCTACAGGAACATTGATGGTTCTGGTATATCGTGCACCGAAATCATTTTCTGTACCTATTTGATAAATTGCTGTTTCTAAATTGGCATCAATTCCATATTCCCAAGACTTGCTGGGCGTCATGACAAATTGAGCTTTTATGGGTAGCATCATATCAACTCGATAGCTAGATGATAAATAAGTGACTGCAAAAAGCGGGGTAAATGTATTTTTCGTAAAATCCTTGCTGTAAGAGGCTCCATATCCCCATTGTAAACCTCCGTGATTACTCGATTTATGCATGGCAACCATAGCCAAAGCAGGAAAAAAATCACGGCTCCCAAAACTGCTTTTAAAATTAGAACGGATAATAAGCTGAGGAACAATCATTAAGTTCCAGCGATCGTTCAGCTTTTGCCTGATTAATAAAGCATACTGGATATCATGAAGTTTCTCAGGATAAACAATTCCTTTTTCAGTCGCCCCTTCATGGTTATAATTGAATGATTTATAGGCAAACATGTTATTGAACTTTGTGTTTTTACCGAAATTGATCGTGGGCGTTATCAAGTTTAAATCTATTACATCAACACCCAAATGATCCCCCTTCTCAAGTTCAGATTTTGCTACACGCGAATAAGACGCAGAGAAAAATTCGGATTCCTGAGCATTACAATAAAGCGGAACTAAGATTGTCAAAAGCACTATTTTACTCCATTGCAATTTAGGAGTGTATCTTATTTTCTCATTCATAGGTTTGACTATACTTAAATCGTTTATTTTACGTTATGAATTGCCTCTTTAATATATTTCTTATGGTTGAATTGGCAATAATAATCCAGCGCTGCAAATTTGATTAATTCAAACTTCTCCAGACGTTGATCAGAATCAATAATTAAATAAATAAACAACTACTATGGAACTTTTTAATGTCCTTGAAGGCATTATCTCCTTGGATAAAACACACAGAGACGAAATTTCTGGACTTATTGAAATAAAAAACTATAAAAAAAATGAAAAATTTCTTCTGAAGGGACATCCCTGCAGTATGATCGGCTTTGTGATTAAAGGGAGCTTTAGGTACAACATGGATATTGACGATAATGACAGGACATTTGATTTTTCAGTAGAAAATGAATTCATATCTGATTATTATGGTATTTTGAAATCAAAACCTGCTTCTTTTGAAATTATTGCCAATCAATCTTCAAGTGTTATTTGCCTTCCTACAGATAAAATATTGAAATTGTTTGATCAGGATATGGTTTATCAGAAAATCGGGAGAACAATAGCTGAATCTGAATTCTGCAGGCATCACGAACGACTTATATCCCTCATGTATCATTCTCCTCAGAAACGCTACGAGGATCTCATGAATACAATGCCTGAGAGCGTTCTTACGCTACCGCAACATCTTTTAGCCAACTATTTAGGTATTACGAAAGAAACATTAAGTCGCATCAGATCTAGAAAAGCAAAGTGAACGACCATTACTTTAAGGTGATCTTAAAAAAGACTTTTTACGTATAAAATATTTGATTTACTTCACTAAAAAAGCGGATGTACATTCCTGTACATTCGCTTTTTATACAATCTATATGAAATAGACTGAAATTTAGTTTTGACCTGCTAATAATCCACCGTCAACAGTCCAAGTTGCTCCAGTTACCCAGCTTGTTTGATCAGAAAGCAAAAAGTCGATCGTCTTTGCCACATCTTCTGGTTGACCTACACCACCTAAAGGATGGTATACATCAAATGCAGAAAGGTTTTCAGCGATTTTATCTTCCGGCATAAATGTCTTGAAGATCGGAGTAACCACAAATCCGGGGTTCACAGAATTAACTCTGATATTGAACTCAGCTAATTCAATGGCCAATTGTTTTGTAAGTGCAACCAGACCAGCTTTTCCTACCATATAAGAAGATGCAGGTCCTGCTTTTATTGCATGATGCATCAATGCTGCCCCAATATTGACTACTGAACCGCCTTTGTTTTCTTTCATTATTTTAGCCGCAGCCTGTGTAATAAAAAAGAAAGCTTTTGTATACGTTTGGTAACTGTCGTAATCTTTCTCTGTATGATCTAAGAACGAAATTGGCGTATAATGCCCTGCACTATTAACCAAATATTTCAAATTTGGCAGTTCTTGTTTAAGGTTACTATTAAAAATAGCTACTGACTCCATATTGGATAAATCTACTGAGTAAATTTTCACTTTACCTCCTTTTGCTTCCAATTCTTCTTTAGCTTTATTTAAGCTATCAACACTTCTTCCTACTAGTGCTACTTCAACTCCTCTTCCAATTAATAATTCTGCTGTGGATTTACCTATTCCGGTTGAACCACCTACGATTAATGCTTGTTCCATTTTTATATTTTTTATTTTATTTCCGCCTTGAAATAGTTTAAATTAATTTATTGAGATCTTACCTTCGGATTAAACTCCGTAAGTAAATTCATAGTTTTTTACAATTACAGGATTAAGGCTGTTTCCAACGTGACATAAATCTTTTGCTGAAGTTTCCATCCATTCCTTTTGTTCGTCAGTATATTCTTTATCAAAGAACAATTTGATATTGATTGTTCCTACTTGCCCACCTTCTGCAGACATTTCATACGATAACTCGCTTCTTGATCCGTTTACTTCGAAATCTTTTTTTCTGGCATAAAAATCAACTGTAGCCAACATACAGCTTGCATATGAACCCATAAGAAGGTCTATAGGACCAAATGTCAAATCCACTTTAATAGGATCTGTGTTTGATGTTGATTTTGTACTTGAATTATATTTACCTTCATAGGTAGTTTCTATTAATTTTGACATTTTTTTAATTTTTTATTTTAATACTTTTTTTATTTCGAATGTTGATGCGGACACCATCTATGCATCTGTTATCTTCTCACTTAGCGACCGCATAACATTCATTTTCAAATAAATCTTTGCAGTAGAAAAAGATTTACTTTTTTTATTTTGCCCCGTAAAAGAATTCGTAGTTTTTTACAATTGCAGGATTAAGACTGTTTCCTACGTGACATAGCTCTTTTGCCGAATGCTCGATAGTTTGCTTTTGTTCTGCGGTATATTCTTTGTCAAAGAATAACTTAATATGAATTACTCCCACTTGTCCACCTTCTGAAGACATTTCATAAGAAAGTTCACTTTTTGACCCATTGACTTCAAAATCCTTTTTCCTTGCATAAAAATCAACTGTTCCAAGCATACAGCTTGCATATGAACCCATAAGAAGATCAATCGGACCAAATTTCAAATCTACTTTGATTGGATCAGCGCTTAATGGTGATTTTGTGCTTGAATTATATTTACCTTCGTAGGTAGTTGCTATTAATTGTGACATTTTATTTAAATTTTTTATTGTTAATACGAAATGACTGCAATATTGAGATTAGATGGTACATCCATCAATTCCACACATATTATCTCCGGATTCTTTTGACAATTCGACAATGCTTTCCTGGTAGGTCTGAGCAAGGGCTTGTGCAAAAAGCTCAACAGGCTGCGCTCCTGAAACAGCATATTTACCATCAAGAAGGTAATATGGAACACCGGTTATTCCCAGATTCTGCGCTTCCATAATATCCTGTTTAACTTCATAATTGTAATCATCTTCAGCTAATACTTTTCTTGCTTTTTCCTTATCTAAGCCCAATTGCTCTGCAAGGAAAACTAAGAAATCAATAGCTGCAATATTTTTTCCGTTCACAAAATGAGCTTCAAATAAAGCCTCCTCCATCGCATCGGCTTTACCATTTTCTTTTGCCAAGTGCAATAACTTATGAGCAGGAAAAGTATCAGCTGCAATTACCTGATCGTAATTAAAAGTTACACCAGCATTTCTCCCCATATCCTTCAATTGATTCAAAAACTGATCAAGATGAGCTTTAGAAAAACCTTTACGGTTCATCATATACTCGCTGATACTCAAAATTCCAGAGCTTTCTTTTAATGAAGGATCCAATTGGAAACTTTTCCACTCAACTTCTACTTCATCTTTGAATGAAGAATCTGCTAACGCTTGCTCAAAATTTTTCTTAGCGATGTAGCAAAAAGGGCACATAATGTCCGACCATACCTGTATTTCCATTGCTTTCTTATTTTTAAAGTTAATTAGAGATTCTCATTGACGATTTCAGTAAGTTGCTGAGATGACAGTACACCTGAATGTCTCCATTTCAGCTGACCTTTTTTAAAAAGCATCGTGGTAGGTACTCCTCTAATTTCGAATATTTGTGCTAAACCCGGGTTTTGATCGATATCAACCCGTTCATAATGTATCGCCTCACCATAATTTGCAATGGTTTGATCTAGATGCGGTTTCATGGCAATACATGGACCACACCAAGAGGCATGAAAATTGATCATTGTTATTTGATCAGATTCTATTTTGTTAGCTAAATTCATTTTTTGGTATTTTTAAATGGAGAATAACAGCAATACATCTTTGAAAAGCATCACTGTTATTCTGAGATTAATTAGACAACAGCGTTTAAGCTCTTGTTGATACTAATCTTAACTGGTTCTGCGATTGTTCTGTATCCTGGAGATATTTTACGTACGTGTTCTGCAATAGCAGCATACTCTTCCTCGGTTCCACTACCGGTAACCTCAAAATTGAATTGAAGTTCTTCAAAACCAACCGAAACACTCAGATCAACTTCCAAAAATCCACGTAGATCAAGATTCCCTACAATGGTAAGATTAACGCTGTCAAGTCTTATTCCTCTACTGGTTGCTCCTACCACAAAACCGACCATCATACATCCTGCTAAACCGCCAAGAATATAATCCTGAGGATTTGGATTAAGATTGTCTCCTAAAAGTTCCGCAGGCTCTCCGATCTGATATTTGAATTGTTTTTCAACGAAAGCGCTTCCTATCTTTTTACTATGCGTGGTAATTTCAGTATTCACACCACCTTTCCATGTTGCTGTAACACCTAATGCTGCAATTGCTTCAGCAGGTTTGTTAGTAATTACGTCTACATAATTCCCTAATGCTTCTAAATTTACATTGTTTAACATAACCAATTGTTTTAAATTTTATACTACAAAGGTACTGGCTGGAAAGCTTCAAGAAAATGGACAAAACTGAAAACAAATAGCACTTATTGATAGGGATATTACCAATTAAGATGGTCAAATTTCCTTTTTAAAATTTACTAATGAAAGGACAGATCGTATGATAGAAATCTATTTTAATAAAATCACAAACTACTATCTACCTTACCATTATAAAAAAGGAAGTCTCCCAAATCGTGGGAAACTTCCTTTTCTATCATGATGTCTTTTGCAGTTTTTAAATTACGTGATTGTGTTCCGGATGAGAACAGCATAAATAGCTCACTTGATCCGTTCACAGAATCTTTTATAATAGCTGAATTCCTCAAACTAGCATAAAAAATTAACCTACATAATCTACTCTGCAAAAAATTCTTCTGCAACATCAGCTGCCGACTTCAGTGCTTTTGAAAAATCTTTTTCAGCATCTGGATTCACTAGATTTCCTAAAAATTTAACCTCATGAATTTCAGTAATGCCAACAAGTCCAAGCCACCAGTTTAAATAAGTGGACTGGAAATCAAGGCCAAGTTCAATTGGTACACCGGCACCGTATACGCCTGAAGTATAAATAACACAAGCTTTCTTATCTTTCAATAATGGAAAGTATCCCTCCGATCCAAAGCCAAAGGTCAAGCCCGGCTGTGAAATGGTATCGATATAGTGTTTTAATACCCAGGGAATCCCGCCATTCCACATAGGAACCGTGATCAGGTATTCATCTGCTGAGGAAAAGCGCTCAGTGACCTCAACTACTTTATCCCATGAAGTTTTTAATTCCTCATTTAAAGTACCATCACCGAAGAATGTCATTTTAGCCGCAGCTTTGTCTCCGTCAAAGGTTGGAATGCTTAGATCCCATAGATTCAATTCATCAATGATTGCATCGGGATTCGATAGCTTGTAGCTTTCTAAAAATTCATGTGCTATGGCTCCTGATTTAGATTTCTCCTTTCTTGGGGAGCTGATAATGTGCAGTAGTTTCTTCATTTTTTAATATTTTGAGATTAAAGATTTTCCTGTACCAACTTACCAAGTTCATGAGAGGGTACGATACCTGAATGTCTCCATTTCATTTCTCCATTTTTGAAAAGCATGGTAGTGGGTACACTTCTGACTTTAAATAACGTTGCTAAATCTGGATATTTATCAATATCCACGCGTTCGTAATGAATGACATCCTCAAATTCCGCCACCACTTCGTCCAAATTTGGCTTCATGGCCACACAAGGAGGACACCAGGTCGCATGAAAATTAACCATTGTCAATTGTTCCGATTCTATTTTATTTGCTAAATCCATTGTTTTATATTTTTAATTTGTTAGTATTGTATTGTATTTTTTTAAGGCAATGCAGGATATTTGTTCTGTTTATAAAGATCATCTGAGTCATTAAAAATGATTGTAAATCAGAATCACCTGACTACAGACAAGGTGAATTCTAACGATTTAAATCATCCATCACCTCTTTCATGATCATCATATTTTTTAATTTTTCCTGATGGTCATAGATAGGAGAATGGATCATCAATTCATCCACACCTGTTTGCGCTATAAAGTCCTTTAAATTGCTGGTAATTGTTTCTTTACTACCGACAAAAGAACAGGCTGTCATTTGTTTCACCTGTAAACGCACCTGCTCAGACATGCTGTCCAGGAGTTCCGTCAAGGATTCAACTGGAGGCTGTAAAAACCTTCCTGTATTTTGAGCTAAATTTTGAAACATCTGATACAAACTGGTCGACAACATTTCTGCCTGCTGATCTGTATCTGCGGCAGTAGCATTAACAGCTGCTATCGTATAAGGATGTTTCAGTGTTTCAGAAGCTTTAAAATTCCGACGGTACAATTCAAAAGCCTCTAACATCTGCCTTGGAGCAAAATGTCCAGCAAAAGCATACGGCAACCCTTTGGAGGCTGCTAAAGCTGCACTCTCTGTACTTGATCCCAATATCCAGATCGGAACACCTGTGCCTTCAGCAATAAAAGCACGTACCTTGGCATAGGGATTCTTATGTGAAAAATACATTTCTAGTGCTTCCACATTTTGTGGAAACCGTTGAGATTGCTCATAAAAATCTTTTTGAATAGCCAAAGCAGTCTGGATATCACTTCCCGGCGCTCTTCCCAAACCCAGATCTATCCGATCGGGATAAAGCTGCGCTAAGGTTCCAAATTGTTCCGCAACAATCAAAGGCGAATGGTTGGGTAACATAATACCACCTGATCCTACTCGTATATTTTGCGTGTGACCAGCAAGATGTCCAATCAAAACTGAAGTTGCCGTACTGGCCACATGCGCCATATTATGATGCTCAGCTAACCAGAGACGTTTATATCCTAAAGTATCGACCAATTGGGCAAGTTCTTTAGTTTTTTCAAATGTAGAACGAGCATTGCTATCTTCAGAAATGAACGCTAATTCCAATAATGATATAGGGATCATAATTTTCCTTTTTTTTAATATTTAGTACAGCTACTGATAAGTTTAATGCTCCCTTTAGTGTTGAAATTATTGAGATTAAATTTTATTTTCTATCTATAATCAACAAATAATAAAGAACATATGAGGTCTCAAAATCAGTATACTTCTGTTTTAAAATTTAATACTACAAAGGTATAAGCTAGGAAGCTTCAAGAAAATGGACAAAACTGAAAACAAGTAGTACTTATTGATACGATTACAACCTCTCATTTCAAATTAATACCATTTGTATTACAATCAGAAAAATGTAGGTAAGATCAAGTGGATTTGAGGAATACTTTTTGCAAACGCCTTGGAATCTTATTAAAACTAATAACCCAGCCTTTACCAATGATGAATTTTTACAGCTGAGGAATGTTATAGTAATAAAGATTGTGCAGCCTTAATATCAGGTGATCGTTAAGGTATAATTAAACAGATAGGGCTAATAACTAAGAAAGGAGTTATCAAATTGAATAACCCTAAAACTTAATCTGAAATTTTCCGTGTACACAAAGCTTCATCTTTTCAGGAATAACTTCATAATTGGTTAAATTCCACATCCTCATATCTATTTTTATAGATTGCGGCGCCAAAAGTTTGCTTGGATTTTAGCTGACTTATAATTTCATTTTGAAATGCTACTTCTTTCTCCAACACATTGTTCCAAAATTCAGGTTTATCTGAGAAGTTTTCATAGTAGTCCAATGTATCAATAATGCCAATAAAAAGTGCAGCTATGTTAGTTGCGAACTTCAGATCAGAGGTAGCATTTGAAAATGCATCTAATATAAAGAGTTCTATGGGTTCTGGTTCTTCATAGTTATCGGCATAAACGTCTACAGCAGCATTACTTTTTTCAATTGCCTCTTGGTAATTTTGAACATGACTCGTGTTAATATCAGCGATTAACTGACGCTTTTTTGCGCTTATTTTGATATATTTTTGGATAGTCTCTTCAAAGTTGGGCAATTGATAGTAAAAACCTAAAAGGGCTACGGTTAAACTCTTCCTTTGCTCCATGGAAGAACCAACAAGTCCCTCAATTAAGCTCTTGGTATGTTCATTAATATGTTTTACAATATCCATATATTAATTAAATCTCCTATCCAAATATGCTATTGAAAGGATTTTCGGAAAGATGTAGGTGATTGATTGGTATATTTTTTAAAGTACCGTATAAAGTAAGATGAATCTTCAAAACCGATTTTATCTGCTATCTGGTTCACATTTAGTTTCGAATGTAGTAATAGTCTTTTTGCTTCCAGTACAATCCTTTCATGGATCATCTCTGAAGGCTTTTTGTTAAGCAATTGCAAAGTAAGATTTGACAAAGTTCTAAGCGAAACAAACAGCATTTCTGCATATTTTGATGCTGGTAACCCTTTGGTATAGTTTTCTTCAATCAGATTGACAAAGTGGATCAACTGGGTTCGTTTTTCATCAACAATAAAGGGTGCATGACCTTTATTAAGTTCTTCAATTTGGTATTTACGACGTTGAACCTGAATCAGAAAAGCTTTAAGATAAAGTCTCAGTAATTCTTCCTGACCATATTTATCCTGTTCTTTAAGTTCACTCTGCATCTGACCGATATACTCATCCAGTTTATATTTGTTTCCACTATCTACACAACATAAAGGAATTTGATAGGCATTATTGAACATACTGCACTTGAGGAAAAAATCAACATCATCTTCCTTTTGAACCAAAAAATCCTCTGAGAAATGAATAACAAATCCTTCGTAATCTGAATTACGGTCAAAAGCGTGAACTTGATTTTTAGCAATAAAAAAAATCGTATTTTCAGATACATCGTATTCATTGAAATCAACAAAATGTTTCCCATTACCTGACTTGAACCAAATAACCTGATAAAAACTATGGATATGGGGTTTGGCCATATCTTCCTTGTGATCTTGTATCAGATCTTGCAAAGATTGGATCTCAAACTGCATTTTACCTGGAAAATCAGCGTGTAAATGATATTCGTAGATAGCTTCTTGTTCCTGCTTCTTCATATGATTTTTTCAGTTTATGCTTACCATAATTGATATGCAAATATAGTAGTATTTCCAGATTCGCTCACATTTGTTATACTCAAAAAGTAATTTGAAAATGAGATGACAATAATTGAAATTACAAATAAAAAAGATCACATATTACCAATATTACACTCCGATGCAGCTTCAATAACATTTTTAGTTTCAATAACATTTGGCTCAATAATGTCCTTTTAAGGATTTAGTGACCAATGCTTAAAAACAGATGCTACATGAAACACCGTTTCAATATCTTTCATGGCCTTTTTCAAAGAAACTTTGTCCAGCATATCCGCATAAACCAATTCGCATTCTGACCCCTGAAAAGGTTCTCGGTTATTGTTATCTCTCACACTTGCTCTTACCTGATAGTTTTGTTTAACTATACCAGATTATTACCCAGATGACCATTAGCTCCAGTTACTAAACATGTAGATTTTTTATTCATAATATGATTTGTTTTTGATTTAATAATGAAATTGCAGTAACGAACATATTTTCCTTTTCCGTTAATTAGCGATATCGTCTGCTGCAAAAGGATTATCAACCAACCACAACCATATACCATCAATATTACGCTTCATGATACAGGCAGTGACACCCTCCATTTCCATTGGGTCTCCATTTGGTCTTTTAGCTTTAACAAGGTATTTGTCTATCCACATCGCAAGGTCACCAACAATAGTAACCCTTTGCCTGATTCCTTGAATGTCTGGTTTCCATGAACAAATGCTCTGCAATGCTTTCTCAATATTACTTAAGCCTTTGATTTCTTGTCCATCTCTTTCTATATATACTCCTTCTGGATCAAAACAGCTTAAAGCGCCTTTTAGGTCGCCCAGGTAAATACAATTACGAAAATACTTAACGGCTCCTACTGGACTTGTTCTATCAAAGTTATCTATCATTTTTTTTATTTGTTAATTAATACTACGCAAAAGTATGAATCAATTAATCCTAAAAAAATGAACCCAAGTTAAGAAATGCGTTTGCGTATACGGCTTAAAGCTTGTGGAGTAACACCTATGTAAGACGCTAAGTATTTTAGAGGTATATGCTGTATAATATGTAAGTGTTCTTTAAATAACATTAAATAAAGCTCCTCCGCGGTATTTGTTAAAAGAGCGATTTTTCTTTGAGCTGCAGTTATAAATAGGTTTTCAGCGGCAAGTCTCCCTATTTTTTCTCCAGTTTGTGTTTGTTTGTAGATAATTTGCAGATCAGCATAAGAAATCCGCCATAAAACCGTAGGAGTTAGCGCTTGTATATTCCAATTTGTTGGCTCTCTAGTAAGAAATGACAGATAAGCACTGAAAAAATTTTCCTTGAAAGCAAAGTCAAACGTTATTTCATTATCTTTCCCATCTATCCAGAAACGAACAATACCGGTTTCAATAAAGGAAAGGTAATTTTCCACTTCTCCTGACCTAATTATCAGACTATTTTTTTTGAAAATCTGTTTTTCTAATTTAGCGGAGAATATCTCCCAATCTTTGTCAGAAATCGGTGTTAACTTTTGTATATAATCTTTAATCAACATTATTTTTGTTTAGAATATTTACCCGGGAAACCAGCATGTAAATGATATTCGTAGATGCTCTCCTGTTCGTGCTTTTTCATATTTTACCTTCAGTTTATGCTTGACCTAATTGCGATGCAAATATATGTGTATTTCCAAATTCACAACATTTCTTGTGCTTATATAGTATCTTAAAAATGAGATTACAATAATTTAAAATAATGCGAAAAAGTATTTCATTCTATAGTGCAATTTTAATCATGAATCAGCGCATCAACAAACGAGCTATATACCATTTTTTTGTCATTTAGTGTTCACGAAAAATATTATATTTACAGGCCATTAACATCTATACATACAGCATTACAAAGAAAAATACAGTTGCTGGTTCGGGATGATTTTCTTCCCTGATAGCCCACAGATTTTCCTCCCATTCTGCTTCTTGTATGACTTCCATCCAATTGTACACAGGAAAGATCCAATATATTATTATGTAAAAGAGAAATCCAAATCCCTTTGAAAGAACCGTCTTTGCTCCATTTATTGAAATAATAATAATAAACAAGTTGCCAGCTTATTGTTTCTTTTGAGAAATATTCCTTAAGACTTAATTCCCGCCACTGACAGCTTGTTCATGATGAGCCTTAAGATTTTTTTCAAAAGTTTAAACAGGTTTTTCGTATCGAATCCTGGCCTTGCAGTCAAAACCGGATAAATACTAATTCAAAAACTAAAATTTTTCACAGAGCATGGTATAGAAATATTGATTAACTCCCATATTTCTTGCTAAAAAAGTTACTCTGTAAAGATTAGTATCTCCTGGATAAGTCATATAGAACTCATCGAGAATATTGTTCGAGTATGTTGGATCTAAAGTCAACCATGTGTTTGCAGGAGTATATGCAGCAGTTATATTTGAGACAACATTATTTGGAGCTACAAAAGTATTAACATTACTATTTGCTTTTTGAATTCTTGTATAATAAATTGTTGCATTGTCAGGATTAACTAATCTCATTTGCGGCAAAGGCCCAACTTCAAATCTGTACTGCATTTTGCCACAATCCATAACATTACCAATAATTGGAGAACTTGAAAAATAAACATTTTTTTTATTTTCTATAGCCAAATCTTTCACTGTATTTAATAAGCTTGCTTTGTCCCAAGCATCCATATCACCATTTGAATTTGCAACAATTATTTTATTATAATTAGAGTCTGTACTTTTATCGGTTAACGTCCTAACTCGCAAATCTCCATTAACATCCAAAATTCTAGTTGGAGTAGTTATTCCTATACTCACTTGTGCCTTGATCAAAAATGATAGAAACACAAAAAAACCAAAAAATATATTTTTCATATTATAGAGTTTGTATGTAAAACTTTTCACAAATAAGACCATACGTATAATTAATATTAGTATTACTAACACGAGAGAGAGTAAGTCTATAAAGGTTATTTTGTTTTGGAGGTACAATGGTATAAATCCTAACAGTATAATTAGCCCCAGAGGTAAATGCTGTTGGATCTAAGGTTTGATAAGTTAAATAGTTGGAATTTGTAAATGTAATTGTTCTATTGATAAAATTATATGTACTGTTTATCCATCTTTTTATTCCGTAACCTACATTGAAGCTTGTAATGTTTCCATTTGTTACAAATATTGTGGGGGAATTAAGTTTAATTTCTGCGACATTTAAATTATTAATACGAAAACTTATATCTCCACAATTACATTCTTTAGTCTCATCTGGTACTAAAGCATTATAAACTGAACGTTTTACCTCCACATTATTTGTTTCTGTCTGTGAAATTGCAGATACGTTAATGAAATCTATATCACCCGTTACATTATTTCCTGTTACAATTCTATCATAGGCTGCATTGTCAGTTACGGTATTTGTTGAACTCACTCTCAAATTTCCATTTATATCGAGTTTCCTTGTAGGTGTATCAGTATCAATACCAACTCTCTGATCCTGCGCCATTACAAAACCATTAAGTCCAATGATTAAAAATAGTATAATTCTTTTCATATCTAAAATTTTTCACATACAGCAGCAAAATCCCAACTATCTATTCCTATATTCTGTCTTACCTTATAAATTGTTAACCTATAGAAGTCTGCGTCATTAGGGTATTGAAAATGCATAACATTCTGCTCATAATCGGCTAAGTTGGCGCTGGCGAATTCTTGATTAATATTCCAATTAGTGGTTGTAAATAGGAATGGAACAGTAGAGGTGTCAGTTGGTGTTTTTCCTTGATAAAACTGAAAACCATTTGCATTAAAATTCTGTTCCATACTCATATAAATAGAAACATCGATACCAGGATTTTCAGATAACCGAAAATTTATTCGTGATTGAGTTGTATTCTCAAAAAGAAATAAAAACCTGCCACATTTTAATGTTTTGGAAGGATCTCCATTTGCTGTAGGCATATTATAAACCAGACTATAGCTCTCTTTATTGGAAGCTCCCGGTTCTATTGGTGGTTGCATGCTTGATTTTGTAACATAGTCTACATTACCGTTAATATCGGATGACAATATGTGATCGTACCCCGCGGTTTCTGATTTATTGGTCATTACTCGCACACGCATATTACCTGAAACATGTAATTTTCGTGTTGGAGTTACTGTATTGATTCCAACCTGTCCTAAAAGCATACAGGGTGCTAGTAATAATACAAGGATTTTATATATCATATAAAAACTGTTTTTAATAATAAATTCAGAGATAAAGGTGTAATATCCAATAGATTTCACATTGTAGAATTCCCATCTATAGGAAATTTTTAAATTTCTAATATTTTCTTTTCTAAATTATAAAAATATCTTAAACGGATCATATTTTTTTCTATTATTTTATTTAATAGTGTATGTGTAATTATTAGAGTATGGCTATCAGACAAATATCAGAACGGATCTTTATACTCTCCAACTTTAAGATTATGAAAAAAAGGAAATTACAGCTTATAAATCGAAAATTCGATTGAGTTATTGAACTTCAAACTGAATACTTCATTAGTGTATCCGCTTGTTTTTTTAATGAAACTTACTTTTTAATAATTTTATTTTGAATCTTTTTTCCATTTTCAAAAGTAAATTCTACAAAATAATTTCCATAAATCAATTTATTCATATTTATTAGAGTAATTCTCTTCTCTTCTTTAGATTGAACTAATTGACCATCAACAGCATAAATTCTTACTTTCACAACATTCATTTTTGAATTAATATGTAAAACATCATTTACGGGATTGGGATAGAAATTAAAATCTTTATCATTAGGAACTTCATTTGTGGAAAGATAACTTGACGAATTTACTGTAACTGCTAAACGGGTAGTACTTTCGCAGGCGCCCACTACTTGAGAAGCATAGTAAGTTGTACCATTAACTAATGGCATTGTACTAGGAAGCAAATTTCCTCCCGTCAAATCTACTATACCATTTTATATTCAAACCTGTAAAGACAAGATTTGCTAAAGTCTGTAATGAACAAAAACTTTGTAACGAATCTCCCGTTGGAGGGGGAGTGTTTCCATCACATATTTGAAAAATAACATGATCCAAGTAAGCAAAATTTCCAGCTTGATTAATATTATTTTTCACTCCTTTAAAATTTACTTTATTCGTTCCTGCAGGTAGAAGTATATTTTTGGTAACCCATTGAGTTGCTGTTGGTGTAAAAAAGAAGAAATTGTTCCACCAGTATTTAATTCTCCCGTTTTTCCAATTTCATAATCGTGAATTAGAGTATATGTTTGCCCAGCGTCAGTTGAGTATTCTAGTAAAATATGATCATCTGCAAAAATTGTCTGAATAGCCGCAGGCATTGTATAACGATTAGCTGCTACAAATTGAAATGAAACACCCACAGGTTCATTAGTAGGATTATTTAAAACCGGTGATTTGACATTATAAGTTGATAATCCTGAACTGTTATAAAAATTATACATTAAGCTTCCACCTAAGACTCCGTTCGGAGAATTTACCGCGGCATTTTCAATAACGATTACCGAAGGGTTAGAATAATCCCATTGAGATTGAGTTGTACTACTTCCAAAGGAAGACTAACTTGGGCTTCAATTACTAGTGGAAAAAGCACTAAAAACTTCAAAAAACAAAAATTATTCTTTTCATAAATATAATATTAATGGAACAATATTAATCCCTTATCTATGGTCAGATAATGGGATTAGTATTTTTCAATCCTATAGCACCCAAGATTTCGTAGGTAAAAGGTTCATTGCAAGCATGTTTACACCTTCGGAAATAAGTATATCAAAAGGAAATTTCAAATCTTTACAAATAAATCCAATTTAAAAAAAAATTATAATGCATGATGGAATACGTGTTAATGAAGATGAAGCAGTTATTATCTTAGATTTTCTATATATGTTAGCTGCTTCTTTCAAGAAAGTTGATGATAAAGATGAGTTACAAGATTGAATGATTATGCTCATACAAAACTTTGATTTAAAAATGCAGAATTCTTTCTACAGAATAGTAGATATAAACCTACAATCCATTTTGTATTATGTTAAATAAACCAAATATCTTTACATAATAATAGTAGTTACTACCCTATTCCCAACGGTAATAATCTAAAATGATTCTAAAAATACAAATTTTAATTTCCATGATTAACTCTTCTTCTAGACGGAAGAAGAGTCACGATCAACAATCTTATTAAAAATTCTAACTTTTATTACGTTTAATAAACTGAAATATTTTATTTATGAAAAAAATAAGTTTTTTTATTCTTGCATGGGGTAATCTTATGTAATGCCCAAGTATATGCTCAATCTGGCAATGTAGGTATAGGTACTCCCTCACCAGCCAATAAGCTGACTGTTAATGGTAATACTTCAGTAGGTTCAACCTATACCGGAGTAACGGCACCCGTTAATGGTGCTATTATTGAAGGAAATACAGGGATTGGAACTAGTACTCCTTTGAATGCTTTGCATGTACAAGCCACATCGGATGATAACCCTGCACCGTTTGCTCAGGGGATTATAGCCCAATTTGATCCATTTGGAGGTTCGAACATAGCAAAGTCAGGAAGCATTGTTGTGAATGGGCGTGCCTATTTTGGATATGATGTGGCGGGAGGTACCAATAAATACACATATATCAGAGGAAATCAATATACAGATATTCGTTTACAAATAGTGGATACGGCTGGAAATTTATATCCTAATTCTTTTGTAATGTCAAGTCAGAATGGCCAATCAGGTTTTATAGGCCTTAATACAGAAGCTCCGCAAGCTCGATTGGATGTAAGAGGAAATATAAAATCATTGGCAGGAACAGGACCGGAAGTCCAATCCGGCTCTATTTGGAACGGAACTTCTAATATCGACGGTTTTGAGGCTTATACAATGGCAAGTGGCGATGCCTGGGTAGGCATACAACGTGGAGGAATAGGAGCCCCACTTCACGTAGCCAAGGCCGTCGGTACTACAACCGGTCAGTTAATTGTTTTTGCCATTAATGGTGCGGGAATTGGCTCAATTTCTCACACAGCAAACAGTGTGAAATATAACGAAACCTCCGACATGCGATTAAAAGAAAATATACATCCTTCACAGTTTGGATTAGCAACATTAAAAAAGATAGGAATCTACGACTATAACTATAAGGCAGATCAAAAAAAGGAATTGGCTACAGGAGTATTGGCTCAGGAATTATATAAGACATATCCCCAAGCCGTTACTCCCGGAGGTGCTAATGAAAAAACAGATCCCTGGATGGTTGATTACAGTAAACTTATACCAATATTAATAAAATCTGTACAGGAAATGGCCGAAGAAATAAAACAGTTAAAAGAAATGCTTAATAAGCAAAACTAAAAAAGCAGTATTAATCAATATTTCATTCTAGATCTACCAAATAATTGCCCATTTAATAATCTATTTACAGAGTACACATTGGGTCATATGAGGCAATAAGTCAAAATTTAAGTAATTGTTTAATATTTTCTCTGATAATCAACTAACCTTCAAACTAGGTCATTATACAATTAAATATCAATATATTATACTTTGATCATTTCCTGTAATATTCATTAATTTACTCTCAA
This sequence comes from Chryseobacterium glaciei, assembly GCF_001648155.1. Lineage (NCBI taxonomy): Bacteria > Pseudomonadati > Bacteroidota > Flavobacteriia > Flavobacteriales > Weeksellaceae > Chryseobacterium > Chryseobacterium glaciei. The sequence goes on from NZ_CP015199.1 coordinate 4,687,172, forward strand.
AAAGCCATTTAAAAGTTAGTTAATGTATGTTTTTATAAATTCCTACTAACTCTACTATATTACTGATATTTAATTTCTTAAAAATTCTCTTCTTAAAAGTACTTATGGTATTTATTTGTAGGCCTAAAAGGGTGGAAATTTCCAAATTTCCATTTCCTTTAGCTAAAAGTTCAAAAACCTGATATTCACGAGTCGTAAGTTTTTTTATACCGTTTCCTTCATTGGTATTTATAATGAAAGGAATAAGCTCAGGTGGATAATAGTAGCCGGTTTCTAAAATAGTTTTTACAGAATTTTTTATATCATCTTCTGTTCCCAACTTATTTAAATAACCCTCTGCTCCTTTACGGATATATTGCAGTGCAATGTTTTGATCATAGGCAGAGAATATTAAAATCTTAAGATCTTTCTGAATGCTTTTCAGCTCAGAGATCATTTCGGTATATTTTGTTCCGGGCATATCAATATCTAAAAGTATAAGATCATAGCGAAAGTTTTGAAGAGATTCTTTTACATGTCCATAATTTTCAGCTGAATCTATTGTAAGATTTGGATATACAGATCTTAAAACAGCTGCTGCTCCGGCTCTTACTACAAAATGATCGTCCGCTATTAAAATTCTTTTATTCATCTGTTTAGTTTTTAGTGATATTTATTTTAATGGAGGTTCCTTTAGGGTGATTTTCGCAAAATATTATTTCAGCATTAATTTTTTTTATGAGATGAATGACCATATGAAGACCCAATCCGTAATTTTTAAATTTTATCATATCATTCTCATCTGACATTTGGTACAATTCATTATAATAAGTTATAAGCTCTTGCGACATCCCATTGCCGGTATCAGATATTTCTATCATAATTTCTTCTTCTTTATTTGTGGCCAGAAGATTAATAATTCCATTAGAAGTATATTTGACACCATTATCAATAAGATTATGAATAATACAAGTCATGATATTTTTATTAATATGACAATATGTTTCATCTTCCACTTCAATAACCAAACAATTTTTTTTTGATTTTGCTATTTCATGAAATAGCTTTGTTTTGATCTTGAATACTTCATTAATTAAATACCCTTCTTTTTCATAAATATTTTCAGTTCTATGCAAATCATTATATTCTTTAAGATGCATGGTAAAATTATAAAGCTCTTCTGAAGACTGATGAATGCTGTCAAAATATTCTTTCTGAAGATTGGCATCATGTACTTCTGCTAATTGTTGGGAGAGCATTGCAATAAATTTTACAGGAGTGGTAATATCATGACTGATGGCTTCTACAAACTTTTTTTGATATTCAGATTCTTTTTGCATATCATTTTTTACCGTTTCCAGATTTTGCGCACTTTCTTTAAGTTCCAAACTAATATTATTTACGGTTTTTTTCAGAGCCCTATTTCTTCTCCGTAAAAACTTTGTTCTCGTATGAATAACAACTGTCACTATTAATAAAAATATAAGTGCTATACATAACTTAAAGAGATCTGTCTGATAAAAGAGTGGTTTAATTTCAAATGATATTGATCGGTATTCATAGCTTCCCTCTGGCGAAATCTGTACTCTTAGTTGAAGAATATAGTTTCCCGGTCCAAGATTGCTTATTGTGTATTTCCTTTCATTTTTAATTTCAATTTGCTTCCAGTCAACATCCTCACCCTTTATCTTGGCCTCAATTATTAAGTTATCAGAACTGGAATAGTAAGGAATATCAATAAAAACATCTGCGTATTTATAATTATTTTCTAAAACAAGATTGTTTTTAAAATAGGTGATATCTGAATCATTGATTCTTACTCTTTCAACATAAATGTTTTTTCTTTGCGGGTAATATGCCTTAATATTTTTTGGATCAAAAAACACAAACCCTTCTATAGAAGGAAACACAAACTCTCCATCCTCTAAAGAGTACGCATCAGGCATAGAACCACCATTAAATTCATTAGTTAGTAAACCGTCACTTTTGGAAAAGCGGTAATAAAACACCAAACCTTTATTTGTGGTATACTGCAAAAGCTGTTTTTTCGAAACTCTAAATAATCCATTATTGGAAGAGATCCAGTAATATCCATATTGATCATCAACAATGTAATGTGCAGAATTTAAATATGAATTTTGATCCAAAGGCATTTTGATAAGCTTCTTATCTTTGAGCAGAAAGAAACCATCCTTATTGGTAGTTATCCATATCTGCCCATCTGAGGTTTTGATAATATTTTTCACACTAATACCTTTGGCTACTTGGGCAATTTTTCTATTATTTAACCTAGCTATATACAATCCGTTGCTGCAACCGACTAATAATTCCTCATCATTATATTTAAAAAATGAATTTACAAACCCCGTAAATTTAAAAGACATATTTATTTTCTTTAATTCTTCATTTTCAAATATATGTAAATAGGAATGAGTAAGATCCGTTGTGGAAACTGCATACAAGTTTAAACTCTTAAAAAAGCCTTTAAGTCCAAGAAAAGAAATGGTATCACTGGTTGTATATTGGGAGGACTTATGTCTTCTGATAATAGAATTATCATTCTTGTATAAAATATTGTCAGAATTATCATAAAACATAAAATGCTTATCATTAACGCCGAATTGATGATTTTTTACGAGTCCGTATTTATTTACTTCATAGCCTCGGGGGTCAATAATTGTATTTTTACTAAATGGTAAGGAAGAATTACTCACATCATCAATAAAAGGAATTTTTTTTTGGCAGTATAAAATTGGGTTAATTGAAGAATATTTAAACCTTTAGTGAAACTTCCTAAGTATAATTTATTAAAATCCTCGTCATAGAATATAGTATTAAAAAGCTGATCTCCGAAATCTTCATAGGTAATCAGAAGTTTTAGACGCAGCTCATTTTTATAATTTTGAACGAGATAAATCTTATTATTATTAACAATAAAAGTCTGATCGGTAAGCTGCTGCCAGTATATTTTTGTCTCAGGATCATTAAAAAGCGTAGACTCTTTAAACATTGTTAAATTCCCCTTGGAAACACGATAGGTTTTCCGGTTTGTGGGATCCGTAATGAAAAGAGTTTCTTTATTGAGAAATACATTATATAAACCGGAAATGGATATAGGAATCTTTGTCTGTTTATTTTTTCGATCTATATATATAATCTCGTTGTTATAAAAAGTATATTCGCCAGATGCCGTTTTTATATAATATTTAGTGTTGGAATAATATTCTGTCTCTATTATATTTTTTGTTATCCTTTTTAAAAAATTATTTTTCTCTTTAATATAAGTTCTATCAGTTTTTTTTTTTGCTATTACTTGTACCGATCTGTTTTTTATACGGATTTTATTCTCTTCATAATTGTTATAAATAACGATATCATCGTTGTGAATATCACCATAAAAATTGCCAAAATGTAAATTTGTTACTGCTAATTTATTATATGTAGTAAAACTCAAACCATCATACCCTACTATTCCGCTGTCTGTAGATAACCATATAAATCCATATTTATCCTTAACAATGTCTTTAACACTATTCTGCGGAAGGCCGTTATCCATATTATACCAGGAAGAAACATATTGCCCATATGTTTGCTGAAAAAGAAACAAAAAAATAGCCAATAAAGATATTCTCATAGTGTAATTAGTAATTCTGCAAAATTAGTCTATTATACTATACGATTTTATAGAATAAGTTCTACATGCAACAAGAATAATTCGCAAGGTTAATTATAAAGAAAACATTACAGAACAAATAACTTTGTTGCAAATAAAAAAACAATCCCGGACAAACTATAAACCACACAATTAACTGATAGACAATGTAGTTTTAGCTTTATTACCAAACAAGACTATTAAAAAATTTAAAGAGAAATAAAAAAATATGATTTAGAAATTTTAAATTTTTAACAAAACATTAAGGATAAATTAATAACTGACTTATGAAAAAAAAGAATTTTGCATTATTTGCAGTTCTGACATTGTGTTTTTTTAAAGCGCAGGTTGGAATAAATACAGAAAATCCCAGAGCAGCCCTAGATATTGTCTCGGATAAGAGTGGAATTTTAATTCCCAGGATGACAGCTGCACAAATAGAACAAATTACTGCACCTGCGGAAGGAGAGCTTGTTTATAGCACATCTGATACAGGAAGTGTAGTTAATCTCATTGGGTTTTGGTATTATGCCGAAAATATCTGGAGCCCTATTACTGCCACTAGTTCGATCGGTGAAAATATTTACATTGCTGATGGAACTCTTTCTGGTAACAGAGTTGTAAGTCTTAGCAATTACAACCTGAATATCGGTCCTGATAAACTATTTATATCCGGAAGCACAGGCAATATTGGTATTAATACTCCACTTCCTACCGAAAAATTGGACATTAATGGGGGAATGAGAATTCGTAATCTCCCTGGTGGAAATGTGATAACAACAGCAGAGGGTGTATTGTCTTTTGATACAGGACTGATCAATCATTACGGGGATATTCAGTATTCTTATCTTTCTACAGATCATGAAGGATGGTATTTACTAAATGGAAGGACACTCAGTACATTGCCAGTTAATGTTCAGCCAAGAGCTACAGGAATCGGAATTACAGGAAATCTTCCCAACGCCGCCGGAAGGTATATTAAACAAGGAACTCCCGGTACAGTGAGCGGAGCACCTAGTGTTGTTCTTTCGCAAGCTAATTTTCCAAATTTTGTACTGAATGGTACAACAACAACTTTCTCTCATAATCATTCCGTTATAAGTCCTGGATATCCACAAATAAGATTAACCAATATAACGCAGGGAGCAACAGGTACCGCTAATTCATGGCAGATCCAAGGAGGCGCCCAGATAGGCTCGCCATTAGCAAATCAAACATACACTACAGCAGCGGCTGGTGCTCATAACCATACTGTAACAATCCCTACGGGAGGAACGGGAACTTTCATTGCGCTCAATCCAAGTTACATACAGCTTAATTACTTTATTTATTTAGGAATTTAAAATTAAATAATGATGTCAATAAAAAATCTAATTAAAATATTATCTGTAATACATCTTATACTCTTTGTACATGTCAGCGGACAAAATGTAGGAATTGGAACAGCTACCCCTAATACTACATTAGATATTGCCTCCACTACACAAGGAATACTTATTCCTAGAATGACCGCTCAACAGGCAGAAACAATCACAAGCCCTCGTCTTGGAGAATTGATTTGCGTGACCACAAATAATGGGAATATTATTAACAAAATAGGTTTTTGGTACTATGACGGCTCTATATGGCGTCCTTTTGGAGGTGGGTTGCAACCAAACATCAATATTTACAATAATGATGGTACACTGACTTCTAACCGTACGGTAACAATGAACGGTCGTAGTTTGTCGTTTGATGCAGATAAACTCTCTATTCACTCTACAGAACAGAGAATAGGAATAGGAATAGGAAATAGTACACCTGCCTACACGACAGATGTAAGTGGGGATGTTCGTGTCAGAAACCTGACAGGTGGAAATGTAAAAGCTTTACCAGACGGAACTTTATCCATAGGACCTAAAGTCGCTTATGGCACAGTTAAGGAATCACTGCGCACAGCTGACCACAATGGATGGTATAAATTGGATGGCCGTGCTATCAGTACGCTGCCCGCTATTGCACAAACTAACGCGTCAACAATTGGACTTAGCGGAACATTGGTAGACACCAATAACAGACTAATGAGACAGGGAGCACCATTTATCACTGGAGGTTCGGGTACTACTTCATTGGTCAGAGCCAATCTACCTAATATTAATCTAACAGGGGTAACATCTACGGCAGCCGCTCACAGTCACACAGCCACCGCCGGCGGATATAGCATGTATCCCGTTGCTGCAGGGAATGCCTATGTTGTAAGGTCCGGAAGAGGAACTGCTTCAGGTACTCATATAGTAACCTTACCCGCTGCAGGTGCACATTCTCATACCGGAACTGTTAATTCAGGGGGAAACGGAACCCCCGTTAGTGTTATACCGCAAAATTTGGCCTATAGCTATTTTATTTACCTAGGACAATAAAAATTAAATCAATGAAAAAAATTATTATACTATTTATTTTTTCTTTCGGGTTATATATACCATTACTGGCACAAAAACCATTGGTAGGAATAGGAACAGCTAACCCTCAAGCAGTACTGGATGTGGTTTCCTCTAATAACGGAATCCTAATTCCTCGTCAGACAGCATCCCAGATTGAAAGCATGCAAGACCCTGATGAATGGGAACTAGCCTATTCGGTAACTAATAATGGATCGATGATCAATAAAAAGAGTTTCTGGTATTTTCGCTCAGGATCTTGGTTTCCACTTACAGGAGATGGTAGTAATAACGAGAATATTTATACAGTTAATGGAAATTTGAAATCAGACAGGCAGTTAAGCCAAAATGGAAATCATCTGAATATAGGTCCCGGATTACTGTATGTGGACGCAACTACTTCGTCCGTAGGTATACTTACTACCTCACCTACACAAGCTTTTGATATTAATGGCAATATTAGAATCCGAACACTGAACAAAATTGCTAATATTATTTCCGACGCTCAGGGAGTATTGATGCATGATCCCGAATTTTTTGATGTGGGTGATGTAAAACCTTCATTAATAACCACAGATCATGATGGATGGTATTTACTAAATGGAAGAGACGTTACTACTCTCCCTCAGATCGCCAAAGATAATGCATCAAACATATTAAGCATAACCACATTGTTACCAGATGCTACAGGACGTTATTCTATAGGAACAACCTCCACTACAGGGGTTACCTCAGGAAGCAGTACGGCAGCATTGCTTCGTGCCAATCTTCCTAATGTAAACCTGACCTATACAACGGATGCGGAAGCTGCTCACACCCATGGGATTACTTACGATCGAATAAGGACTAATTCTGAGCCGACAATACACGGCAACACCATTTATGTGTATTGGCTGTCAGGAACTCTTACAGGAGCAGGCCCCATCACAACCGCCTCAAGTTCAACCGCCCACAATCATACCTTTACGGCTAACTCGGGAGGTAGTAATACTCCTATAAATATTCAACCGGCAGCATTAAACGCTAACTATTTTGTTTATTTAGGCCAATAAATCCTCAAATTAAGTCAGATTAACCACTTGACTAATCTGACTTAAAATAAAAAAGTACAGTAGAAATTTAACTTTACCTGTAATAATAATTTTATAAAATAATGTTGTGGCCTCCTTTTTTACATTTTATTATGATTCGTATTTTATAGGAGGCTTTTATATTCAACGCATAAACATTCAAATATTAGAAAATTTAATGCACATTCATGGAGAGAGTAACTAATTTTAAGAAAATAAATATCGGCTTATTAATTCATCAAAAAGTAAAAGAAACAACAATTGAGGTCACTCGGATTTGCAGCTTTTTAAAATCTACCGAAGAAGAAATAGAAGAAATGTATATCAGTAAATCCTTAGATGCAGAGATTCTCATGAGATGGTCTAAATTATTAAAATATGATTTTTTCAGAATCTATTCCCAACATTTAATATTATACGCTCCACCTTCCAGGGAAGTTAATAAAGTAATAGATAAAGAAAAAACGGTATTGCCTCAGTTTAGAAAAAATTTTTACACAAAAGAAGTCATTGATTTTATACTAGAATTAATAGAAAACGGAGAAAAGACAAGGCAACAGGTAATTCATGATTATTTAATTCCAAAAGCAACTTTACATAAATGGATCAACAAGTACAAAAAATGAAAATTCATCCAAATTATAAGCAAATATACACCGATATTATTATCCGTAAATATCCTGAAAAATGGGATCACTGTGCCCCCATTTTAGCTAAGGTGGAACTTACAGTTTTAGATGTCATGAAAGTCAATACACTCATCTTTAGCAATACAAATAAAGAGATCACAGCATTCAATCAACGGCATAAATCATACGATGAAAAAACCATTTTGTATATGTTGAGCTATCAGAAGAAAAATAAATTGAACAATACTCAATTGGCAAATCACTTTAAATTAAGTAGAAATTCTATCGCAAAGTGGAAAAAAATCTATAGAATTAGTAAATTGGTTTAACAATTAAATATCCTTTGTCATTCTTAAACTACAGAATCTGAGGAAGACAAAAAAAGAATAAGCTGCCGGGAGAAAAAAATATTCGAGCCAAAATTCCAGTAAATTAGACTATAGTAAGCTTCGATCCATAAAACCATGCATCATTTGCAAGTTCCCCATTTAAGAAAAGTAAATATTGAACCTTCTGGATAGTAATTCACTTTAAAAAATCTTGTAAAATTATACGGTCTGTTTTATTCTATCACTACAAAGCTTATGACCTGTATCACAACTTATCAAAAAATACAGTCTGTTATACAGTATAACAGACTGATTTATTTATTAAAGCAAGTATTAATTAATACCATCTTGTAAGAGCTATACGATAACCTCTCATTACATTTCCGTTATTGGTAACATTTATTGTTCCTGCAGATGGCATTGTTAGTGTGTAGTTTAAAGCCGTAGGATTTCCCCCATCAGCGCAACCAGCTACATCTGCCCAGGTAGTTGTAATGCTAAATCTACTGATCTGATTAAATGTAGGTGACTTGGCAGTATTACCACTCCCTGTACTTCCCCCTAACCCATTGATCGAGTATAAGCTACTCGCAGAATAATTTATTACATAATATTCTGCAATTGCTACATCACCACAAGCATCACCAACCATCACAACGGCTTTATAACCGCCACCATCTACTAAACCAGTAATTAATGGCGCCGTACCACCACTCACTACATTATTAGCAACAGATGAGATAACAGCACCAAAGGTTGCTGAAGGAGAAGCTTTTACCAATACACCATTGGAATCAGCATAAACAGGAGTTACGGCATTTGAACCCGCCACAATATCCATTGTTCTTACCCGCGTATGACCTGCAACATCCAATAATTCTGTCGGTGAAGAAGTCCCAATTCCTACATTTCCAGCAGAGGTGATCCTAAGACGTTCGAGATATCCTCCACCAAGAGAATTTCCCATAAAAAAGTCCTCAGCCGTGCTTGTACGTATACTTCCTATTCCCCAGTTGGCTCCTCCCGATGCCGGACCGCTATTGGTAAAACCTAGGAGTGAGAAATTCCCTGCAGCCAATGGTGAGGTATTTCTTAAAGCCATAATAGCAAGGTTATTATTACCTGCCGGAGCATCTATTAAAGCATACCTGTTTAGATTAGCTGTCGAGGCAACTACATGCAACTTATTGGAAGGAGTTGTAATACCTACTCCCATATCTCCAGTGTTTGTCACAACCATATCGTTAGCCTGCTGGATAACAGACGGTATCCCTGTAGCCGGATTATCCTTGGCTCCATCAACGTGAAATGTACCTTGCGGGTTTGAATTACTTATGCCAACCTGAGCGTTGACAAATGATAGAAAGCCTGAAGCTATTAGCATCAGTGTCGAAACATTTTTTTTCATAAATCTTTGTTTTTTTTTCGAAATCGTTGTTTTTAGTAAAATATTTTTTGTTGTTGTTTTTTGAATATTAGTTTAATCGTCATAATCGCCTTCCCATCTAAAGTAATCTTTTGATTTTTCAACCCTTCAACTGTATCTGAAGCTGTGACTAAGTTCTCTTCTTCTGTTAAGAAGAAGAGCCATAGTCAAAAAGAAAGTCAAAATTTTGTGCCTTTAGAAGCGTCCTCAATTATTAGTATCGTAGGGAATCCGATAATAATAACTATTAACAAATGTATTGAGTTTACGTAACCTACTGAAATTTAACCTGTACGATTTTCTCTTACAAGATGTAGAACTATATCGATACAGCATCAATTAGTGCATTGTATTTTTTTAACCACAAATCGAATATTGTCTCCTTTTGGTCGATGAATGTTATTTCGACGAAGCCAAAAAAAAGATTAGACCTTGTTATAAAATTTCCAAAATGGGCAAAGGATGAGAGTAATTGATGTTTTAAGTGGGCGCAAAGTCACGAGACTTTGCCTAGCGGGGAAAATTATCGAAAAGTAAAAATAGTCGAAAATGAATTATTTGACTTAAACATGATTTTTTCGATTGCTAGATATTCCTGAGGCCTAGCTACTACCATAAAATTGGGAGAATGACCTTTTAATAAATTACAACACTCTGATCAGGCCATTATTGGAGAAGAAAAGGCATTATAGAATGGGATCAATAGCATCGTAATTGAATAAAATTAACTGTGTACAAAGTCCAATTAAATTTCTAAAACAAGTTATTTTTTTAGAGTTTGAATACACATATCAAAAAATATTAGTAATACATTCATTTCCAATACATTAATTGTATTATGTTCGAAATTCTGTTGAGTTGCCCTAAAAATAGGAAGCATTTACGCCAAAATGATAGATAACCTATTTAACATATTGAATTTAAATTAAATACGTAATTTTCAAGCAGAAAAAATGAGGTAATCGCAACATATACTACTGATAAACAATTACTTATAAATAAAATAACACCATATGGTAGTGTTTGGCTTCACATGGCGCTCTATTATGACAGGATCATTCTCGAACACTTTTATAACTGATTTGATGCAGTTGGTTTATTTAACTATTTTATTGTAATTAATATGGTAGTTAGAATTATTAATCAAGTAATTTTATAAAAAACTTAGATGTATAATGGATATTATAAATCTCCCAGATAGGTCCAGATAACTTCCTGCTCTCTAATTCTGTGGGTAGCATCGCATACATTGAACCCTCCTAATCCCCAAAAAAAGGCAGAACTTGTTTGCCCGGACGTTAAATAGACCACCCCGGAAGTCGTTACTTTTCTATCCTGATATCCCGCGGCTCCTCTAAAATTATAACTAAATGTACCGGAAGGTGTACTCAAGAGTGGGATAAATTCCACTTGAAAATACTGAACGATACGTGCTGTAAATTTATAGAATCCAGTACGGTCTGCTGTAATACTTCCGTTTGTGTTCAAGTTATCTATAGTATCAAGGTTAAAATTTGCACCTGACAATCCTGTACAAATTGTATTCGTAGTTGTCTTCCTGCCTTTTGCAAATAGTACAGGCATATTGATCGTATTAGTCGCCAATTTATAATCCATTAATGCCTGCCATAATGTACCATCATATAAATAAATTAAATCCTTGTATACCATGCTGGTTCCGGTACCTGAGTCTGAAAGATTGTATACCAATAACCCCTTAACCGGATTGGGGACCGTTGTAATATCTGTCGTAGATATCAAAGAAACCCTAGGCAGTATCAATGCCTTATCTAGTGAAGATAATTCCAAGATCGAAGAAGGTTGAGGAGTAGCTGTTCCTATTCCTATTTGACTTTTAATGGTAATTATTGTTATAAAACCTAGTACTAAACAAAATATCTTTTTTTTCATTGTAATCTATATTATCTATTCTCCTATATATTGCCAAACGACTTGCTGTTCTCCTATACGGTCAGCTGCTACACATGTTCCTCCTAAATTCCATTGAAACGGTTCAGATGTTTGCCCTAGCTGTAAATACACTGATCCTGTAAACACCGTGGTCTGCCAAGCCCTTACCGTTGCTGTACCATCTCTAAATGCATAATTGAGCATTCCCGGGAGTAGAAAAGGACTGTAAGCTGATTGTAGCATAAGCTGTTTAAGACTTACACTCCAGATATAATACCCCGTCTTATGAGCTATAATAGCACCGGTAGCATTAATCGTAGCTTTAATATTCTTAAGACTTGTAAGCTGGAAATTGCCCATAACCGCATTTGTACAGGTAGTCGTAGTAGTAGTTTTATTGCCTACAGCTACCAATTCAGGATATAAACTTCCTGAGGCTATTTCACCTTCTTCAACCATTTCATCCCAACTGGTACCGTTAAATTTATACAAGCGCCCTTCATATACTGCATTTTCACCTGTACCGGAGTTTTGTGATGCCAAAGCTAGCATACCCGTAGAAGGATTGGCAACCGTAATTATATCTGTTCTTGATATCAATGGTACTCTGGTAATTAGAAAACCTTTTTTCGTGGAAGACATTTCCATGATCGATGATTGTGCAGGAACTGCTGTGCCTATACCTATCTGGCTCATCAATCTCCCGCTAGAAAGAAAAAAACATAGCATTAAAAAATATACTTTTCTCATTTTTTTATTATTAAATTAAGTTATAAAGGATTCCCTAAATATTCCCAAGTCACCTCTTGTCCCTGAATCCGGCTATCAGTCGTACAAGTGTTATTTCCTAGAAACCATCGAAAACCTTGGGTAGACGCTCCTGATGCCAAATAGATGACTCCCAATACAGATGCGGGTTGAGCCGAAGGTCCCGACCCTCTATACAAATAAGAATAGGTCGCTAAGTTTTGAGCCTGTATATAGGGGCTTGCATTAAAAGGCTGACTGGGGCTAGGAGCCATTAATTGGATTATCCTAACCGAAAACATATAATAGCCGGCCTGCGGAGCTGTGAAAGCACCTGTTGCAGTTATTGAAGTACTGCTTCTAACATTTAGGTTAAATAATCCATTAGTTGTAGCAGCTGTACAAGGCTCTGTTGTTGTCTTTCTTCCTACCGCAACAATTTTAGGCAATTCATTTGCTATAAATTTTTCCCTGGTAGTAAATGCTTTCCAGTTTGTACCATCAAACTTATACAGGGTGTCTTTTTGTATTGCTGTAATACCCGTTCCTGCATTTTGGGTAGCATACACAAGCAGCCCTTTTGCAGGATTGGAAACTGTTGTAATATCTGCTGTTGACGTTAAAGCTATCCTAGGTAACAGCAGCCCTTTTTTTGAAGAGTTTAAATCCAAAACTGCTGATGGATAGGGAGAAGCTGTACCTACTCCGACCTGACCATGCACCTTAATTCCTGCTATAAATACAACAGCATAAAAATGTAGTTTAATTTTTCTCATAATTCATGGGTTCAACTAATGTTTTTTTAATTAACTATTTAATACTCTATCTGCTAAATTTGTACGAGTATTTCCTTTAATTAAAAAATACCAGATTAACCTCCCTAACAGAAGAAGCTCTTAATCATAAAAGGATAAAAATTTCGGTTAAAAAAAAGTATTATAAGCCTAATAGGCATTGAGAAAATTCGAAAATAATTATCGCATCAAAGATATTTGATTTACGTCGCATGCTGAACGATAACACGTGCGATTTGCTCTCCCATGCTGTAGAATTAATTCTACAGCATGGGAGAGCAAATCGTAATAAAATAATTTATTAGCCTCAGGAATAGTTAGAACTATGCACTTTAATGCATTTCATTTTCGGTTTCTAAAATGGGCATTGTTAAATTATGATGTATTGAATATTGTTCTTTTGGAACTTTTGTAAAATTGCTTAAATTACTATAACCTTTCCTTTAACAGGTCTAAAGCAACAAATCTAATCGCACGGATTATATTTTAGCCAACCTGAATCAAATACATTCTGCTCCTTATTTAGAGCCTGTTTAAATTTTATTCATTTTTTTTTCATATGTGTGATTATCAACAATTTTCATACTTGACAAATTCTAATAAATCAAGTATAAAATCAGCCATAAAAACCAAATATACATTTTTAGAGAGTTTAAATATACTATACAGAAAACTAAATTTAAACAGGCTCTTAACAAAAAAATAATCAGTGTAAAATAAAGATTAATGAGATCTAGATTGAAAATGCTTCCAGAGTTCCTAACTTAAAAAATAAAAAAAGATCTTCCTTAGGGATTTACATTTGAGAAAACATCTAATTATCACCCAACTTTACCCCCTTTCCAGTAATACTTTTTTAAGGATAGATATATCTTCTCTAATTTTTTTATCTTGTATTTTGGCATAATGCTGGGTCATTCTAATATTGGTATGCCCAAGCATCTTACCGACAGTTTCTAACGGCATCCCCAATGTTAAGAGTAACTGTAGTTGCAAATGTATGTCTTGCGGTATGAAAAGTTATATCGAAATCAATTTCACATAATGCCCTAATTTCCTTTAGATACTCATTCATTTTTTGATTGCTGAATACCGGTAAGACAGTAGTTTCATTTACACATTTTGGGTGATTTTCGTATTGGTTCAGAATTTCCTGAGCATCCTTCAGTATCGGAATACTTGCTTCAACCTTGGTTTTGGTTCTCTTGATTTTTATCCATAATCCTCCGTCGATTCCCTTTGTTACTTTATGCTTTGTAAGATTCTTAACATCGATATAAGCAAGACCAGTAAAACAGCAGAACACAAAAATATCACGAACAATTCTCAATCATTCCGAGATGAATTTCTCACTCTGAATTCTTTTTAATTCTAAATCGGTTAAGAATCTGACATCTACAGTTTGTATTTTATATTTATAGTTTGCAAAAGGATTCCTTGTTCATCCAATCATTGTTAAGACAGATATTAATTATCTTTTGGAAATTCTTGATGTATTTTACCGCAGAATTATTTGAACAGTCTCTTACGGTTCGCAAATAAAATTCATAGTCAGCAACAAATCCCGGATTAATATGACGAACATCAATATCGCTGATATTAAATTTCCACTTCATAAATGCCTGAGTATGCCGTAAAGAAGTTTCATTTCTTTCCTAGGTTCCCCTTAGAAAATTCTTTTCCTATAAGTTCCTTCATTTTTGAATTATGATCTTTAAACCCCCCAATTAGCGTAAATTTTCTTTCCTCAATTTCTAAATATCTATTACGAAGGTTTTCACAGGTTATTTCTTTGCCTTCATTGAACAAATTATTATAGCATTCGAATAATTTTGCCCTTACTCCCATTTAATTGTTTTACACTAGGAGTATTACCTGTTATTTTTCCTGACTTTATACTCCATTGTGATGTTTTAATGATCTGCCCTGTCGATATTTCTGTTCTTTTACCAGAAATAGTAATCCGTAAATAAATGGTAGAAATTGTAGAATTGTTTTTGACTTTTTTTGCATAAAAAAGCACACTGTAAGTTTCCATAACTTTAGATTTTAAAGATTAATAAATGTATTTGTGAATCTTAAAACCTACAAGATGTTCGATGGATGAATAGGAGGTTTAGCTGTTATTCAGTGAGTAGGAAATTATACTTTCAAGTACTCACCGAATTACTCACTTTTTAATTTGATTTTGTTTGATATATTTTGATAACTCAAAATAACAAAAAAGCCTTTAAACACTATGATTTAAAGACTTTTGATTTTATTTGTTTCTTCAACTTGCGGAGAGAGAGGGATTTTGTAACTTCTTCTCCTCCTTTTATTGATAAGCGTTTCGCTGTAGCATCTTGTGAAAGGCCTTAAATAGGGCATTTGCAAAAAGCGGTAAAATCCATTATAAAAATTTTACGTAGTAAAAGTAGAAATTTTCGTTGGAATTTGCAAGTAAAGATTGCTAAATTTTGAACACGTTTTTTTGATTTGATAATTGGAATTTAATATTCTTTTTACTCTTGGGATATTTTTCAGATGAAATATTTCTAAAAGAAAAAACTGAAAAAAAAGAAAGCCTTCTTATAAAAGAGCGTAAAATTCTGTCAAGGTTTTTTGGAAAAAGTTTTTGCTTATATTTTGTACGCAAAAACTTTTTCTGAAAATCCGTAGGGCTTGACCTTGACAGAATTTAGGAGATGGACTAGGTAGCGAAGTATCTTTGGTTTCTTTTTTATATTTTTTTGTAACTATTTATTTGAATTCTATAAAAAAAGGTTCAAAACTTATTCATTAGGCTTACTTTCAAGAATTTTTACACTGCCATTACAATATAAATGGTTAGGTACATTACTCTTAGAAACCAATATAAAAGTTTTCTTAAATTGATTATATTTTATATTTCAAATTAATCATCAAATGATGGATAGTTGTACTTTTTCCGTGAAATGTCATTGCGATTTTAATTGCAGATGCTTTATAATTCAAATTGTCAGTTAAATCTTTGGTTTTGGAGGAATCAATTTCAAAATCTGTTGGATAATTTAATTTTGGTAATGTCTCTTTCAAATACTTTTTCCATTTATTTTCAAAATTAGATGATAATCCTAAATCATAAATAAGTACTAAAAGATTCTCTTTTTGATGATGGTAATTAAATATTTTCTTAAGATGTGACTGTGTAGTTCTTACATCTCGATATATAAATGCTTCACATACTAATATTGTTTCACTATTACTGTTCTGAATTAAAATATCTCTTTCTCCCGGATGTAATCCTCTTCCTGAAAATGCTCCTCGTGTTTGGTCTTTGACAATCCAGCCAAACACACTAAATCTGGACTCTAAACAAATTTGTACTAAATCATTATATTTATCTTCATTCTTAATCTCATCAATTGATAATATTTTATCTAAAGCTTTGTTTGTAGCTATTGCAAACTCCTTGGCAATAAAATTTCCTATATCAATCTGTCCATTTAATTTTTCTGGAAAAATTTTAATTAGCGTTTGCGGTTTTTTGGAGAAGATTTCATTATAACTTGCTTTTAAAAGTTCAATATTACTTTTATCATCAACTAAGGAAGATAACTCATTTATAAAATCAAGATTACTACCATCAGAGAATTTATGATATTCTTTAACCTTGTTTAAATAATAAATAGCTTCCTGTTGCTTTATATGTTCCAAAAACAACTCTATTCTCATTTTAGCAACTTCTTCCATCATTTGATAAGGATCTGGCAAACTTAAAAATAGTTGCTCAAATTCAGTAACGTTTTTTAAGTGATAATAAACAGTCAATTTGTTCACCCACACTTTGTCTATTATGGACTCTATTGATTGTTCAGAAAGATTCTTTCCTGCATCTTCCCATTCTTCTAAAGATTCATTTAGTAATTTATTTTTAATAATAATATCATCATTTTTTGTTGCCCAATTAATTTTTGCCGCAAACCGATTAATACATACAGAAGAGCTTTCTTTGAATTGATTATAAAGCCTATCAAATATTTTATAAGCTTCTTTCGGTTTATCTTCAAAATGAATTAATCCAATAAAAAACTGTTTATAATCATAAGGTTTAAAACCTCTGACTTCAAATGCGTTCTTTCCAGGTTCTTCCAAATTATTGATTTGCTGTATATCTTTTTGATTGTATGCTAACATTAAACGTACAACAAATGAAGCCTGTTTGTATTCTATTTCATTGCGTTTAGAAGTGATATTTTTTTCCCAATAATCTAATGCTTCTTCTGTCTGTACAATCAATTCTTTATAATGAGACAATTTTGATAATGTCAATTCAATTTCCGGTATCCAACTTTGAGATTTGAAAAAATCAATAAGTTTGGCTTTTTTAATTCTTTCAATTATTTCTTTTTTAATTCCTTCTGAGGTAACCCAATCTAGAATTATTAATAAGCGTAATAAATCACTTGTATCTATTAAGATAGTGATTACCTTATTTTTATCACCAAACCAATTAATTGCTTGTGCCACTTGAGGTAATAATTCTTCTTCTTTTGAAGCTCTAAACACTTTCTGCTCAAATGATGAGCTTAGAATATCTATTTTTGAAGGTTTACCAACTACTGCATATTGCTTTAGTAAATCAAGTATATTTTGCTCAATACTTATTTTGACATCTTTTAGCTTATCATATATTAGAAAATATTCTGCTTTATTAGTAGTTATTTTTTTTAGAACTGTAAGTAATACAAACAAATGAGTACGAATTTTACTCGCATTAAACCTATTTTCTTCATCATATTCGTGCTCAGCCTTTTTTAAGTTAATTCTAGGGGATAGGAATTCTTTTAGCTTTTCTGAATCACTTAATAAAGCTACTGGGTAAACCCAGTCTATAAGATTTAACCTTTCATTTCTTTCAGCCCAGCTAGGTAAGCTTTCTATAATATTATTTGATTGAAAATCCTTTTTCTGAACAGACTTTTGTTCAATTTTATCTAGGTAAATTTCTTTGAAAGAGTCAGATAATATTTCTCGAATATCTTCAATATCCTGAATTTGTTTTTCATATTTACTGTAAATGCTACATTTAGAAAGCCAACTTAGACCATCTAATACTAAAATTGGAAATTGAATAGTACCATTTAAATATAGAATGGGTTCTTCATAGTTTTTGAATATTTCGATGAGTTCAGAGATTATTTTTGGTAACAAAAATTCAGATGAAGAATTATATGTATCAAATCCATTGACACGACAATCTTCAATAATTGAAATTAGTAGTTGTTCTTTTTTCTTTTGATATTCTCTAATTTCATATACATCTTCTTCTCTCCTAACATTTGATAATGATTGGTATTTATCCTTGTTTATTTCTTTGTAAAATTGAAATATTAAAAGTGCAATTTCTTTATTTGTATGTTTTTGACTTGAAAGTATAGAATCTAAGCTTAATTTTATACTATCTTCAATTAGTTTAAATTTTATACTTCTATTAATTTCTGCTATTGAACTTTCTATTTTTAATTTGTCAACTAGACTAAAAGCCAAAGTGGAAAAGTACGGCACTTCCATTAAATATGGAATTATAGTAGGTTTATCCTGAATTAAAAAGTGGCAGGTTTCCCATAATAAATAAGGCTTACTTAAGCTGTTTTCTAAAAGAGATTTTATTAAAGGATAATGTTCAATTTTTTCCGAATCACTACCTTTTGTTTTAGAAAAAGGGTTATCACAACAAACAATTGTTTTAATTAAAAATGCTAAATCATTACGAACCTCCTGAATATAGAATAAATTTCCCTGATGTTTTTTTGAAAGAAAACGCATATGTTCATATAATTCGTAATAATTAGTTGACGGTTTCAGAGCTTCTTCAACTAGGTCTATACCTCCTTGAAAAGCATACCTAGAGCCAACACTTTCATCTATAAAACATTTAAAGAACTCGTTTTCTACTCCGACAATATCTTGTTCTTCAAGAATTAATTCTAATGCTGATTTTATAAACCGATTTTTAGATTCTTTGGTAATATGTTTGTAAAAATCTGACCAACTATTTTCCCAATAAAGCATCTTTCTCACAAATATTATGACTCTCTCTTTGTCATCAGGAATTTTATCATCACTTATTAAATCCTCCCAAACAAATCCACCTATCGTATCAGATAGAGTGCCCCAATATGATATTTCACAATCATAGAAATTAATATAATATTTGTTATCAATCTCCTTAATAATTCTCTGTTCTTTTAAATCATCAATACTAGGAGCTTTTATAAAATATAATTGATGTGCAGTGTGTATAGCATTAAAATTTTTCTTTGATAATTCTAAACCTTTACTGTTATATTCCAGTTTGTTTTTTTTCAATTTGTAAAGAAATTCAAACTCATCCCAATTATCCAATAAAACTGAATAGTAAATAATATTTCCAACATCTATATCATCTTTTGACTTTTTACTTGTTTTTATCCAATTGGTACTAAGCCATTCTTTATCTAAATTGACATTGTTCTTTATTTTGTATTGTGCTATAAATTTTTGATATTCTGTTTTATTTGTTGTCTTTGTTTGGTAAGTTTTATATACTTCTCTAACAAAGCGCAATTCCTCTTTATAGGATTGATTTTTTTCAAAATCATAAATTACTTTTCTAACAGCATCGGGAATATGTATTATTCCTAATATTTCACGAAGCCAAAATTTCTTAAATAATGAATCTATATCAATAGAGGTATTGTTTTCAGTATTATATTTTTTAGAGAATTTTTCAACATCCTCTTTTGAGCAATAATTTTTTTGGATTACTGCTTTAATTAAGATTTTAGCAAAAAAGATTGAAGCATTCCAATATATATCTGCCTGTAGAGCTTTATCATTTTTGTTATGATTTCTATCTATTTCAAAGGGTTTTATTATATTCTGAATCGCTTCAATTTTTTCCTTGTTTTTATAATACATTCTTCTAACTATTAAAAATTTCTATTTATTCAACAGACCATAGGTTTTTTCCATAAATTCTTTTGGAACTTCTCTTAATTTTTTCAAATCAATTTTGTTGTCAAGATAATGTCCGAAAGGTATAAATGAATTTTTTGAAGCTTGTATAACATCTTCTTCGCTCCTGTATTTTTTACCCTTAGCAGTGAAGTTGATATAATCATTACCATATTCATTCAATACTTCTTCTAATGATAATTTACGAGAAGCAAAAACTTCTTTATGAAATATCAATGTATCTATATCAATAAGGGTTAAAGGTTTTATATTGGAAGTATAGAATCCTTCTTTTCCCAATTTATTTAATTCTTCCTGAAACCAAAAATTAACCCACTTATTTAGTCCTGCGGTATCGAATATTCTATAGTGTAAAACCAATATAGGATATACAATTAAATTTTTAGTATTATAATTAGAATCAAACTCTAGTTTTTTAGAAAGTATTTTTCGTATATTATTAATAATCTGTAAGACGGCTTTTGGTTTACCTTCTTCATTTTTGTATAGTTTAATAGACATCTCTTTCTCTATTTTACTAAAATCAGATGATTGTTTAGCGATAGCATTTATTAAAATGTCCTTGGATTCAAATAAAAATATTTTCTTTCCATTTCGAACATAATAATCAGGTGCACCATCATATTGTGCATCCAGTTCATCTCCATTTTTTTGAAAATATCTGTTACCAAAATATTCTTTTAAAATTTTATGCAGAATATATTTCTCAGAAAAATCATAGGTTTTTAATCCATATAAATCTTTTGCTTTTTTCTCCTTAGCAAGTCTGTCATTGATATGTTTAAATTTAAAATACAAACCATTACCAATTAACTCAAGTACAAACAATGGAAAGATTAATCTAAAAGTTTTTTCATCAAACCTGTACATTGGAGATGATCGTATATTTTTGAAATCAAAATCTTTAAGTAATTCAGATTCTTTAATTGAAAATTTATTAAGAAAAGAGATGCTTGATTCTTTACCGTCATTTTGAGTGATATCGATATCGATATGAGACTCTTTTTCTTTTTTCAGCACAGCAATCTGTATGGGTAATAATCTTTTTATGTATTCCTGATAGTTGGAAATATCATATTCTTTGTAAAATTCTTTTAGTAATTCTCTAGTGTCATTTCTTGATTCTAAGAATTCGAAAAATGATATTGCTCTAAGTACCTGAGTTGTAAAAACTTTTTTGATATCATAATTTACTAAATCCGAATTGTTTAAGAATAATCCTATGCAATAAGCTGTTGCATATTTAGAACGATCTCCTTTCAAATATTTTAAGCTATCATTTAAAATAAGTGTTCTGTCAGTAGTATTGAATTTATTGAACAACAAATAAGCTTTAAAAACACGTATCTCAATTTCCTGATTTGTATAATTTTTAGTTATTTCATACTCTTTATCGAAAGCATTTTCAAAGAAAGACAAGCTACTTGCCACATAAGGAAAAGAATAACTTTCTATTTCCCATTTCGTTTGTTTTATAAATTGATCTAAACCTGAAAGTACTTTATTGAAAAACTCCTGATTTTCTTGAGAAAAGTACATCTTTAAAAACTCTAAAGGATTTTCGTATTTAGAATTTTGTGAGAATCCTAGAAGAAAAGTGCCAAACTTTAATAAGAGATCTTTATCAATACCATCAAGATATTCATTTATTGATTTTGGTTCCTCATCAGGAAAGATGTCATTAAATGTTATTACTATTTTTCCTGTCAGTTTCATGATTCTTTTTGAATGATATTGATTAATGATTTTAATCGGGTTATTTTTTACTTAATAAAAACTTTTTCTCTATGAAATTTAAGTGCAACTGTACTTATCTCATAATTTAAAGGAAGTGAAATCGTTTTTCCAGAAATCTCACTCAACCAATTTTGAGTTTGTAAACTCAATTCATCTAATTTCGGAGTAATGATTACTTGATACTTTTCATCAATTGAAAAATAGCCCTTGTCAAATAAACTATCATATAAAGTAGAAAGGCAAAGACCATTATGAGGCGATAATCTTGTATCAATTTTACTTGCCCATGGAATAATATGACTTGCCACTAATAAATCATTTTCAATAATTCCTGTTAAACAACATTTATAGTCAAAATTCTCTAATACCTTTTTTCGGAAAGCGGATTGCTTGATTCTTACTTGTATTTCTCTTTTGGCATTTTCTATTGCATAATCGTTAGTGCTTTCTATATTTAAAATTAGGGGCTCAACCTTAAAAGGAATAGGATTACTGTATCTGTGAGAAATATTTAGCTTTACACCTGTATTACTTAATGAAATATGATGATTGATAATATTCCCAATCCACCTTCGTCTTCCTTCACTTTTAGCAAAATTGTTTTCAAGTAAAAGATGTTTTAATTCTTCAAAAGGAATTATGTAAAAATCAGTTTCAAGATTATCATTGCCATAAATTATAATATTAAAATTATCATTTGTCAACTTTCTGTAATTGTTAATTCTTCCTTCTGATAAATCAAGCCAATAATTAGTCTTCGCATCTGCTTTTCTTACATAGTTATTTATGGAAAGCTTATTTCTATTTTCTTTTACCCAATTCATAATCAAATAGTAATACCAAAGTTTACTCTTAAAAACTCGCCTACGACTTGTCTTGCCATACCAACATACTCTTCTTTTGGATTCAAAAACTTTTTTAAACCTTCCATTTCTCTTTTTAAGATTCGTTCAAAATAAAATTTCTTTGTTGTGTCTGGAGATCCAATAATATCATTATAATTTTCAGTGGCTTCTTTTACTCTTTGTATTTGTGCCTGCATTTCAATAAGTTTCTTTTCCCGAGATTGGACAAGATACATTCTCTGTAAAACATAAACATCTATTGATTTTTCAGCCATGACACTTTTGTTTCCACCTGCATCTTTTTTAGGGCGAATGACACCTTCATCACCATATTCTAAATGATCTTCCGGATTATCAATACATGGATTTAGTAGAAGCCGATGTGGTTCTTCATCTGCAATTCCATTAACATTATCATGCTTACGTACATATTTTGTCAAATCTGACAGAGGGAATTGGTTCATTTTCCCCATTGTCTTTTTGGTTCCTATCCCGTACAAAGAATGAGATAGCTTTTGATTACAGTTTCTGCAAGACAACAACAAATTATGCCAATCCGCAGCCAGCCAATAATAACCCGGTTTTTTATGGGGTGATGCTTCTTCAATTTCTCCTTTAGGACGAAAATGCTCAACATCGCCAGAATAAACATGTAAAAATGTACTTTCGCAGTATGCACATTTCCCTTTGAACAAATTTATTAGAGCTTGTTTTACTTCAGAATCTGAATATATTTTAAAGTCGAAATTAGTCGTTCCATCAAAAGTAGGAGAAGTATAATGTTCAATCGCTCTTTCGGTTTCTGTTTTACCTGCTTTATTTTTTTTATCTAATGCAGATGGCTTTGACACTTGAGATCTATCAACTTTTATCATAATGATCTATTTTTTAGTGTCTAAAGTTTTCCATATACTTTCAACCCTTTTCAAAGCCTCTGCCTTCAATTCCTCTTTGATTTTTGGTCCATCTTCTCTCGTTCTGCGAGCTAGTAATTCATCAATTACATAATAGGTAAGTTCTTCACGTTCTGTATCTCCTAAATGTTTAATCCGAGGAATAATCTGGCTTAGGTCCAAAAGACGATTCTTTTGTTCTTCAGTTCTATCATTTTCTTCCAAAGCAAGAATTAAATAATATTCATCAAAAAGCCTTTCTGTTTCAGGGTCTATTGTACTTTTCAATCCAAAAAAATCGGAAGTCAATATCTGATCTACTCGTAGTTCGCTTGGGTCTGGCAACTCCGTCAACGCTATTACTTCATTTTCTTGATTTTTAGTAAGAACAACAGTTTCTCCTGCTCTTAATCCTCTCAGACAAAGTGGTTCATGTGTTGTTACTACAAAACGAATTTTAGGAAAAGCTTTTCTTAAACGTGTAACGACTTCCATTCGCCAACGTGGATGCAAATGAGTACCTATTTCATCAATAAGCACCATTCCTTCTGCCAAATCAAATGTTACGTTTTCTCCGGCTAACGTAGCCATGATATCAACCGCCAAATAGAAGATTGATCTATAACCATCACTAAGTTCATCAATGGAAAAAACATCACCATTCCTTTTTATTATTGGTTGATTTTTTATAATGCTTATAGTGTCATCATTTTCAAGAAGCATTAAATCTTTTAGCGATATTGCTACGCGATCAAAAGCGTCTTTATCTTTCTTGAATAATTTGACTAGCCAAGTGTCAGCATCTATTAAGGAAAAAGTATAATCAAATAGGTTTTTGGCTTTAGCTCCATAAAAATCTCCTTTTTCAGGCTGAATTTTTCCTTCTTTAGGATTTAAGCGTATGGAGTTATAGGCTACAATGTTAACAATAGGTTGGTGTAATGTAGTCTTAATTTCTGTTTTATTAAAAGTTACCTCTATAGGTCGTATTGCTCCTACAAGATGTATTCGAATAAATCCATTTCTTGCTCCATGTTTTAAAAGATCTCTACCTTTTAACTCTAAACTTTTTATATATTCATCTCCTGTTAAACCAATTACAAAAGCTTTCAATAGTGAACTTTTTCCAACACCATTTTCGCCAAGAAATAATAACCAGGGTTCATTTCCAATAAGAGAATCAGAATTATGATTAAATTCTAATTCTAAAGAAGAGAAGCACTTAAAGTTTTTCAATTCTATTTTCTCAACATATATATGCTTTATTGAACTTATAGATTGTTCAATATTATCTTTTTCAGTTTCTTTAAAATTTTCTGCTTTAGAGTATAAAAAATCTTGTGCTAATGTATTTACTGGAGTTTTTGTTTCTTTCCCATCAATAGTGGATAAATATTCTTGTATTTCAGGCCTATTTCCCAACCATTTAGAGAGCATGAATCGTTGTATTCCTAAATAAGGTTCTCCAGAATGAATCGTATATTTATATTGCCAAGCATCATATAACTTTTTAATATCGTCTCGATTTGACTCTTTTTTCCTCAATAGTTTCAAAAGTAACTCCCATTCTCCATATAGTTCTTTTAAAGCTTCTAGTCTTGAATTGACCAACTCAGAACGATCAAGCTTTAGTATTTCTATAGTAGTAATGCCTTTCGAAGAAATTGCTTCAATTCCTCCTTGCTCATTAAAAATTAAATGTTCTTCAGGTTTATCTATGCACGGATCTATTAAGAGAGCCTTTTCATTATCTACAACTTCCTTGTAAGGTGTATTTAATGGTATTCTCTTTCCCTCAACTGGAAACCATGTTGATTTATATTGATTACAGTGAGAACAACTTAAATAAATGTTATTCCAATTATAGGCTAGCCACCAATAATGATCTGTTGAGAATTCCTTGTCCAATCCTCTGGCTCCTCCTTTAGGACGGAAATGATCATATTCAGATTGAGTTCTATTGAATGATATAGGTGATTCACAATAAGCACATTTGCCTTTAAATACTTCTCGTAGTGCTTCAAGGAATTTATCTCTTAATTCTTTTTCAAAGGGTTGTGAGTATTTTTGCTGAGATCTGCTCTCTTTTGATTTTAAATAGAACTCTTCCAGTCTTTTTTTTGCTATTTCGACCTCCTTTGAATAAAAGACTTTTGGCACAGGAATGATATTTCTTTCTACGTAAATCATTTTGTATGTTTTTTAGCAAATTTTTCCAAAATACTTGAACTCGGGTGGCTAGATAGTGAAATGAGCTTATTGGCTAAAGCTACCGGTACTATAGAATTATCATACATATCACATCTTAGCTTTTCTATATTCCATAGTATCGTGTCCAAATTTTTAAAATCATCTTTTTGTGGATTCAATACTATATTTTCATTTTCAACAGGAAGTGTAATAACATATACTCTTTCATCTCTGGACTTAAAAATGATTTTAGAGCTATAATATGACGTACCTGCGTACGGCTGTGTATTTTCAGGATCTCCCGGCAAAATATAAGAGTAAATGTGTTTATTAGTGAGCAATAAAGCTTCTCCTGGTTCTAATAGATTTTTGATTTCATCAGCATGTTCTACAAATGCTCCCGATTTTTCTAAACCGGCTAAAAAAAGATTATGATGTTCAAATAAATAATTACATAATTTTCTAACGTGTTTATGCATATTAGCCGTTTGTCCAAAGAATGCTAATGGACCATCTTTAATAAAGAAAAATTTATCCAGTAATTTAGGTTGGGTTTCTTTTATATATTTGATTGTATGTATAATATTTATTTGCTCGATTAAGTTAACAAGATATCCGAGAATTCCACCTGCTCCAAGTTCATCATCAATTACTTCATGTAATCTGAAGCAATCTGTCAGATATAATATTCCATTACATTCTGGACAATTAGTCGTATACTCGCTGTTGAAATTTGCACGTAAAATATCCTGATTTTTCCCTTTACAATGTGGACAAATGGTCAGGTTAAAACTTTCCTCGGGTTGGTCAAACAAATTAAAGATTAGCCAATAAGTTGTAGAAAGTAAATTATTCTTTTCATCTCCCTTTTTTTTAAAGTATTCATAAATTGTACTACGAACAGAATGAGTTAAAGTGATATTACTATTATATGAAACATTTTTTGTAGGAAGTACTAGTTTGCTTCTTTCTAAGTCCTTAAGAGCAGACATTGATTCCCTAGAAATAAATGGCATTTCGGACATGTTATTTAGATCTTCAGTATTTAGGAAGATTTCTCCAAATTGAAAAAATGTTATAAGAGAAGATGGGAATGTTTTCCTTACCGGAATAGTGGAATAACCACCGTCCATTGCTATAATATGCTCTATTGAGTTCTCCTCAGGATATTGAATTTTAATGATACGAGATCTATCCAATTCTACTTCTTCGGCGGATTTGGGATATTCGCAATTTTCCAAAAATGATTGAACTTCTTCATCATTTATTAAAAATGAATGAGATGATTTACTGGCTAATTCATCAGGACGTTTACCTGTTCTGCTACTGTATGCCATAATACTTATTTTGTAGAAATTTCTACTGAAAATTTGTCAATCTGTACCGGTACAATGAAAGGATTAGAATAGGTCTTCATCCTCACAAAACCTTTATCGTTCTTTGCACTAAAACGAATTAATGCATCGGCAAAATCGTCAAAGTCATAATATTTTCTTAGTTCCTTTATTTCATCTTCATTGTTTAAATGAGCAATAAACCAGTTTTGGGTATTTTTCAAAATATTAGAACTTATTGAACTTACTTCCTGCGTAGCGTAAATCATTCCCAAATTTAGTTTTGCTCCTTCTTTGGCAATTCTATTATATATCTGACTTAAATCTTTATCATCTTTTTTAGGGAATAGATTATGAGCTTCTTCAAAGTAGAATTGGATGAAATTATTCGGGAGACTGTCTGTAAATCTGGACATTGAATCTGAAAATATCTTCTTTGATATTCGTTCAAGAAATATTTCTTGAAGTTTAGGATCTCCTTGTGATAAATCAATAATTACAATACCTCCTTTTCTTAAATGTTTAGATATATCAACTTCAAAAGAGTTTTCGGTTGTATTTGTATGCATTTTTGCTACTTTTTTGAATTTATCAAATCCACTTACTGAACGACCATCTTTTTTTTGAGTGAGAAAGATCATAAGTGATTTCATTTCATCCGAAAACCAATCCTTACCTTTCTTTTTTTTATAATCTGTAAAAACTTTATCGTTTATATTTTCCCATGCACATAAAAACCAGCTTTCTGCTTCATCTAAAGAAACTCCTTTCTCAATATCTAGCTCTTTGTATTTTTCTGATACTAATTTTTTTATTGTTGCATCGGCTTTAAATTTTACTGTAAAATTTGTTGAAGGATTAAAACCTGCTTTATTCAGACAGCAGAAATATATAGCCTTATTTTTATTATATCTTGTCCATTCGTCAAAATGTTCATTATCAAGAGGTGGAGGAGTAAAGTCTAAAACTTTGAGACTTGTTATATAATCTCCTTTTTCATCTTCTAAAGAAGCACAGATATAACTAAAACCAGTTACAATATCCTTATAGAAATTTACTTTCATTATTTTAAAATCTGCATCGCTTTTTTCCAAAATACTGTATCTAACAGTATTTGTTTTATACTTTTCAAATATTGCAGTTCCTTCATCCTGTAAATTTTTATTTGCGTACTCTCCATTCACATCAAAAATTAACTGCCCTACTGGATATTTAGGAGCACCATTAGTGTCAAATGATTTTAGATTTTCCTCAATAGTATTAGGAGATTTAGAAGGTAAGGTTGCCGTTGCTTTACTTGATATTTGAGATGTTGCTTCAATAACCTTTTTAACAGTATTAGACTTACCTGTTCTGGTCATTCCAAAAAGAGCAGTTCTCTTTCCAAGGAGATCAGCCGGATGAATGTAAACCTCTGCTTTGTCTTCTTCATTTTTGCTTTGAAATCTGAGACTGGAACTATATCGTACATGTCCAATAGAAAATTCATTATCGTTACCCGGAATAATATCCGGAGAATCTCTCTGGTTAACAATATACCCTAAAACATCTTTATTGACTTTATAAACACTATAATGATGAGCGGAATAAAAATTCTCTAAGTCCGCCCCAAATTCAACATTATTTCCATTTCTATAGAATGTTCCTAACACACGACATTCTAGTCCTGAAAAACTAAATTCATAACGTGTGAAATCATCTAGCTTAGAGCTTTTGCCTGAAGTAGGAAGATTGTCTTTATAGTATTCTATCATAGAACTAATCATAGCACTATCTGTGGGTAATTTAGCCGGCGCCAGAGCTCTTAGAAGAATTGCCTCTTCAACTGTTTCTTCGTTATCATAAAATGCAAGTAAAAAAGTTCCTTGTGCTATTCCTTTAACTCTTTCTTTATCAGCATCGCAAACAAGAATATTAGCTTTATTATAATCAAGCGAAAAAGGATGGCCAACAAAAAGTTCAGTTTGTTTTCCCACTTTTAAAGGGTCTACAGATACAAGTTGTTTTATTTTATCTACAGTTTTCATGGTTAAAGTTTATTTAAGAGGTGATTTTAATTCAGGATCACTAAACCTTATAATAGCTTGTTTAATATAATCTTCTTTAATTTCAAATGATATCCACTTACGGTTTAATTTTTCTGCACAATATCCTGTAGTATTACTTCCGGAAAATGGATCAAGTACTAAATCGTCCTCATCTGTTAAAAATTGAATAAAGAAATTTACCAGTCCACCAGACATACGAGCTGGGTGTGGCGTAATGCCTTTATCTCTACAAGTTTTTAGAAAATAACCATTAGAATTGGTATTTGAAAAACTCAATACACTATGAGGTAATCTAACTTCTCTTTTTTCTTCTAAAGCCTCCATTTCAAAAAAGTTATGAGAAATACTTCCTCCATTATCTTTTAGAAATCCTTTTTCACTTATTTGATGTTCTGATGGACGTTTACCTGAATTATAAGATTGCCGTTTTAGTAGTTGCTTCATACTGTCACTATAAGGACGTAATACTTTGCTGTTATCTGCTTTTGGGAAATCATTTTTGGCAATCCACCAAACGTGTGTATAGCTGTCCACAGTTCGTAATCTATTTACGGTTACCCATTGAGCTGGTGAAGGCAATTTTGAAGGATTATAGCAAATAAATTCTTGGATTAATCTTAGATTAGCTTCGGGGTGCTTAACCATTCCTAAAAGACATTCTAAATGTAATAACGATTGAACCGGTCTTTCTGGCTCCCAAGCATTTCCAATTTCTATAACTAATGAACCATCATCAGTCAAAAGATCGGAAAATATTGGTGCCAGCTTAATAAACCAATCTTTATATTCATCTCCTTTCTCGTTACCGTATTGTTTTTTATTATTTAGGGGAAATGGTGGTGACGTAACTATAAGATTAACTTTCCCTTTTAGTTTGGATAATTTTTTATCATTCGTTAATAATTCAAGCGAATTTCCTACGAAAAGTTTACCAAGTTTAGACTTGTATTTTTGAGTTAATTTTTCTCCAATTGACATATTAATTAAATTTCAACTTCATCTATTGAAGCGGTTAAATTAAATATTTATTTTACGTAATATTTACGGAAAACCGTAAATATTACAACCTTAATTTTATTAAAAAAATATTAGGATAAACATTATAGAAAACTAGAATACTCTTTTATATTCAATTCTGAATTCATCGTTAATAAACAAAACTGAAACAAACGACAATAAGTATTCAATAATGAAAAATGATTCTTAATCCCAGATAAAATTAATATTTTGGATTAATATGAGATTGATTTTTTAGCACTTTAATAGTTTTCAATGGTTTAATACAAATATATTATTTTTTTATATGAATTTCTTGTTAATTAAAATCAACAACAATAAGATTTTAGAACTATTATTTCAATCATATAAATAGCTATTGTGAAAAAATCATTTTATTTTCTTAACAACAGGCTTAAACTCCCCCGCAAAATCCAGCATAAAAACTTGACTTCCTGTAAACGGATTATAAGACGGCCGATAATCAATATAGCCCGAAGAATGCAGATTCTTCAGGCATTTGTGATAGGTGGCTTTTGAGTGGATTTTACTGATCCGCATCACTTCATCACGTGAAATACTGACCGGATTTCGGAAACGGTTGAAATTCCAGAATTGGAATAATGCTAAGTAGAGGCTGATGTGTGTGGGATTAAGTGTATTATCCTGAGCCACCTTTTCATAGAAACCTGTAAGATGTTTTATGTAATTCATTTTGTTACTAATAAATTATCCTTTTCCATTTAACATTTTCTCGATGTCTTTGTAATTGTAATACAATGTGCCACCGACACGAGTGTAGGATAAGGTTCCACTGACACGAAGGTTCTGTAATGTTCCGGTAGAAATTTTCAGAAGTTCTTTGACCTCTGATGAACGTAGCCATAATTTCTGCTCTGAAATTTTGATATTAAAAAGATTTTTAATGTCTTCAAGCAATTCGGTTTTGAATTCCTGAAGGTCTTCTTTAGTAACAAGGTTTACTCTCATAATTTCTTCATTTTTGTTTTTGATAAAATTTCTTTTGCAAAATTGGAACATCAAAACCGTTAAAACAACAGTCTTAAAGGGAGTTGGATTGAATAAGAACAATCTGGAATAATTTGGAAAATCGTGGAGATTAAAAAAGAATAAATAAGGATGATTTGGAATCTTTAAACCAATTTTAAGAAAAACAAAAAACAAGTTTCGCAGTTTTTCCCCTTTTTGCAAAAAAGGCAAGAGAGTCTTTGGATGTAAAACTTGGAAAAGTTTGTACGTACAAAGACACATCTTGCTATTAAAATCAACGATTGTTATTTCAGAGCTCTAAAACAAAGAAATAGAACCATAATTATTATGTAATTAATTGAAAACCAATATCTATTTTTTGTAAATCTGTTCTGGAAGATGGCATATGATGAAAATAACACCTAGCCTTTTTTTACGCAGGTTGACCTTGTATTATTTTACACACGTCAGCCAGGAACCTGTGCCTAACTTACGCAGGTCAATCGAATACCTGTATCTCTTTTACTCAGGTTGCTATTGTGCAGGAAAAATTCCCAACCTATATCTCTTTTACTCAGGTCAGCTAAGAACCTATATCTTTTTTACGCAGGTCGATTGACTAGCTGTATCTATTTTACACATCTATGAATTTTTAAAAGATTTGCTGTTGTTGTGAAAACTTTGTTGGAATGTGGGAAACTCCGAGATGAGTTTTCCATATTTCAATAAATGCGCTGGTTTTTTTACATTGCAAAATGTAGAGTAACGCTCTCTTTATTTAGAAATCAATTCTCATCGATTTCCTTCATTCTATTCTTTATAAAATCTATAGGTCTTATTCCGTTGATTTCTAGAAAGTGCGTTGAGAATAACTGTCGACTGGACATTCCACATTCGTGAGCCAGATTTTCAATATTATACTTCAGATACAGGTCATTTTCCAAAAGAAGAGCGGTAATGTATTTGATTCGTAAAACCTTTAGATACTGCGTGAACGAAACATTCAGATGTTCATTCAGTACATAAGATAGTTGAGAATGTGTTCTGCCAAACATTTTTGCAACCATTGGTAAGGTCAGGTTTTTGTCAAGAAATCGCCTGTCTTCTTCAAACTTTTTAAGTTTTTCTTTAATATCGTCAATGATTTCGGGATTGTGTGTCTTTTTCTTTTCAGAAGTTTTTTTGTTTGCAATTAGAAAAGAATAATACTTCCTGAACTTTTTCCATAGTTTAATAAATTTTCCAGGAAATTTCCTTTCTCTATTACGCAGCTTAATTACTAAAAAAAATAGGAGAACAAATATAACTGGCGTGGCGACTAGAAAATAAAAATCATTGCGCAGTTTATTCTCCAATAATTGTTTTTCTTCTAGTAATCTTTCCGTATCATATTCTTCGTGGATTTTTGAAGACAACATTGCAAAATCAACATTCAAAGTTGAATTCGTTAGTAAAAACTGGTCACTATAATACAGTCGCTTACCCAAACTACCGTTCTCTGTCGCATCCGTAATGAGGTACTTATAACTTGACCGGATCTCGGGAGTAGTAAATTGAACCTTGTTAATCATAGAGTCCACTTTATTCAGATAAACCAGTGATTCTGCTCTGTTTCCTTTGAGCCAATACAGTTTACCTAAGTAAAAATAAACAGCGGTTAACGAATTATAATCCTGATTATTGACCAAAATATCACGTGAAAGTTTCAAATGTTTAAGTGCTTCATCTGTGTTCCCTTTTCTTAAAAGTTGTACACCTTTCCCTTTTTGAAAGTAACCATATTCAAGTAAATGCTCATTGATGTTTTTCAATTTTTGTAACCCGATGCTAATCAATGAATCTTCCTTGTTGTATAAACGAAGATTTTCATAACAATTACTCAGGCGGTAAATGCTATTAAAATAGCCTGACTCATTGTTCAACCTGATGTTTGGGTGAAGGTTTTCTTTCATACTTTCCTCAAAATACTTCGTAGTATTTTTAAAGTGAACTGCTGCTGCTTCGTAGTAGCCAAGATAACTTTTTACCATTCCGAGATGATAGTCTATTTTATTTATCAGATAATCGTCGCTTGAATTCCGAGAAAATTGATAAGCTTTAAGGTATTGCTCCAAAGCATACTTATATTGTCTCTTGTTATAATAGTAGACAATGCCTTTTCCGAGGTATGCTCTTGAAATGATATCCCGGTCACTTAATTTGAATGCCACCACGATAGCATTGTCCGCATAAGACAATTTGCGATTTATGTCTTCGGTGTAGTATATGGCATCTTCATAACCTATAATCTGCTTTTTCCAATTATTTTCTTTTTTTGCTTTTTCTATATACTTATTCACAAAAACCATTGCCCTTGAATCGTTTTCAGGATAGTTTTCATACAAGTCTGAAATTGTCTTGTATGATAAACTTTGTAATTCCTGGGCATTAAGAAAAAAGAAGAACAAATTAAAAATCAGAAGTGAAATCTTATGATGATAATGCATAACATTAAGATATATTCAAATTTACCGGAAAAATCTATTACAAAATATACTTGAACAAGCTTCGAGTTAGGCTCCATTCCTATTAGTTTAATAAGTAATTAATTTTCAATTAGTTAAAAATAAATATAGTGGGAAGGATGTATATTTCATTACGTAGAAAACATATTTCTTTCCCGCTATTGTTTTTCTCAACCTCTCAGTCAGTGTAATTTAGACTTCAGAATTCCAAGTGAATCAATCAGCAAAGCAATTTTAAATTAATCATTAAATATTATGAAAAAAGTCAAAACAAGAGTCGTAGAATTCATCAGCTATTTCTTTATACTGTTGTTTTGTTACGCCGGGATTAGTAAAATAATGGATTTTGAAAATTTTCAGATTCAGATTTCGGAATCACCTTTATTAAGTGCATACGCTGCATTCTTACCTTTTGCAATCATTATTCTGGAATTGATCATTGCAGGATTATTGTGTTATCGGAAAACCAGAAATACAGGATTGATTGGAAGTTTTATTTTGATGCTCATCTTCACAGGTTATATTTTTTTTATAATCCACACCTCTGAAAATCTCCCTTGTTCCTGCGGAGGAATTTTAGAGAAAATGAGCTGGAATCAGCACCTGATTTTTAATATAGGATGCGTCCTACTCGATGCAATAGCTTTAATAATGAATATAAAATACAGCAGGCCTGCTAGATAAGAATGTTACCGTAGTTGCTCACGGATAAAAATGATTGGAATTTGATATTAAAGTTTAACCTTAGAATTAGACGGTCGAAAGCTGTCTAACAATCCGAAACTCTAAAATGAATTTATTAACAACAATTTGTTTGAGAATATGTAGAATAGGATATTTTGGTACGACAAGATTCGTTAATCTATGGGTATAACTAATTATTTCACCTAATCAATCGTACTTCTCAGGCAGGTTTCTAAAGTTTTTATGGTAATCTTTTTTGATGTATAAAAAGACCAATAAAATGAAATTCAACCAATTTTTGAAAATGAATGCGGTAGCTATAGCTGCTGTTATGTTTACAGGTGCTACGATGTCTTTTAAAATCATAGAAAAAAAGACAGCCGACCAACAGTTCTATTACAATAGTACAGACACTTCTGCAGGTGCTTTCTCTCAAGAGTCTAACTGGGCAGTAGGAGCAGGTTCATCATGTCTGACCACAGGAAATAAACCTTGTACAATCTCAGTTCCGGAAGGGCAGGATTTGGTTGATGTGATCGGAGGAATGACTAACTCTCAAGTTCTTGCTATTCATCCGAGTGAGAGAAGACAATAATAGTCCTTTCAATCAGGATTTAAAAGTAGGGTTGGCAATAATTTGCCAACCCTATTATTTTTTATCTTGGATTCTGTGGCATTCCGGTAAGCGTAATAATATCTTCAGGAATAGCTATGGCGTATCTCAGATCATTGGGTGACAAAGTGTATGTTTGCCCATTAACAGTTCTGGTAAGCGTAATATTCGCACCATCACGATTGTACCTTTTTAGGTCAGACCATCTTAGTCCTCGAATCAAGAGTTCTTTTCTTCTTTCTTTTAAAATAATATTCAAAGCCTCTGCTTGTGAATTGGCAGTCATAGGGATATAAGTTCCTGTTTTCCATCTTTTGACAAGCAGGTTATTGAGATAACTCATACCTTCCTGAATCTTATTCAGTCTTACATTACATTCCGCAGCCATAAGGTAAAGCTCATCGGTTGCCACACTTACGATTGGCCCATTGACATTATTGTAATAACCCTTAAATAGAACTTCATTAGCAGTATTCTTATTGAAAAAAACGGTTTTTCGTAAGTCATTGTTATCATACATCTGGTAAATGTGATCAGGAATCTTTGCCGGAATCAGATGAGATTCATATCCCATAGCTGTCCACAAAAGAACTTCCTTATTCATTTCCTCAATGGGATAATCAGCATTGGGATTCAGAATATTAAAATCCATCAGGTCATTATTGATGTTTAGTGCTTGTTCTGTATTCTTAAGTGCATTATTATAATCTCCTATATAAAGATAAGCACGAGCCAATAAACCATAAGCTGCTGCTCTCGATATGCGCATCCCTGAAATTTGCTTAGGCAAAAGTAGCGGTATTGCGGTTTGCAGGTCACTGATGATCTGATTATAGGTCTGCTTGACTGTTGAGCGTACAGATGGGATATTCATATCAGGGTCTAATCTGAGCGGAAGCCCCAAGTCTGTTCCTGCGGTTTGAGGATTATAAGCCGGACACCAAATCTGAGCTGCATCAAGATATCTGAAAGCACGAAGTGCCAATGCTTGACCTCTGATATTATCAGCCTGTTCTCCTGTGAAGTTCTTATCCTGCATATTGAATAATACCGCATTACAGACATAGATGCTCCTATAACAGGTAGACCAATCGTTTCCTGAGGAAATGGGACTCGCCACATTATCCGGCATCCATATATGAAGACGTTTGGACGCCTCGAAGCTCAAACCATAATAATCGGCATCCGTAAGATAGTAATCATCCGAACTCGTTTCTCCACTCGAAGCGAAGTCCACATTAAGGAAACCATAATTGTTGAGAAGCATTTGGTTGTCCTCCAATCTATCGGGAGTCGCCAGCTTCAGGTCAGATTTTTCGTCTAAAAAATCACTGCATCCAAACGAGGTCAGAATTAATGATAATGATATTACTAGTATTTTAATTTTTCTCATTTCTATCAATTTTAAAATTTAGCTTTTAATCCTAATGTACAGGTCATAGGAGGTTTTAAGGTGTTGTTTCCCAAATTAAAATCAGGGTCGATTCCGCTTTTGCTTTCTTGCCAGAGTATTCCGAGATTACCGACATTGGCATACAACTGAAGACTTTTAATTGGTAAACCACGCCATTGCTTTTTACTGATCTCATATCCAAGATTGATATACTGTAGACGGATATGGTCACCTTTTTCAATAAGTGCAGCCGAACCTGCATAGAAGGCATCCCTGTTGGAATTCGTTTGATATTGGTTGGAAGGAACATTGGTGAAAGCTTCATCACCTGGCTTCTGCCATCTTTGCTCGTAATCGCTGTGACCGTTCCATTCCCTGAATAAGCTGGTGTAGTTAATGGATGGTCTTCTAAAATAATAGCCCATCTTATAGGTAATCCCTACATCAAGGCTTAATTGTTTGTAAGCAAAGGTATTCGTGAAGGAACCATAAACAGTAGGTATTGCAGAACCAAAATACTGCAGCTCTTTAACATCGGCTCCCATTATCTTGGCGTAATCTTTACTGATCTCTCCATTAAAATAACCTCTTGGATCACCTGTCTGTGGATCGAGTCCTGTCCATTGGTAGCCAAACATCGAATAGACAGGTAAACCTTCAATTCCGGATATGGGAACAGAGGCAAGTACAAAGTTTCTGGCAATGGTACTGCTCGGATAATAATTCGTCACTTTATCTTTGTAAGTACTGAAATTAAGAGTGGTGAGCCATCTGAAAGATTTATTGATATTGATGGTCTTTAGTTCCACATCAACGCCTTTTCCTTCAATTCCTGCAACATTCCACACAAGACTACTCAATCCGATGGTGTAATCCAGTGGAACCTGCCCGAAAAGGTTTTCTCCTTTTTTCTGGAAATACTCCACAGAACCTGAGATCCTGTTATTTTTGGTTGCAAAATCCAATCCTGCATTGATCATTCTGATCGTTTCCCAACGAAGCTGAGGATTGTAATAATTGTCAAATCTCGCCATTTGCTCCTGCGTATATGTTGAAACGCCAAGTAATGCCATTGTTGTTACGGCAACCATTGCAGGATTGATATTTCCGTTGAAACCGTATGAACCTCTTAGCTTCAGATTCGGGAGCCAGCTTACAGAATAGAATTTTTCATTGGCGACATTCCACGAAATCCCTGTTGACCAGAAAGGATTCCATTGGTCATTGGTCTTCAACCCAAACAAGTTGCTGGCATCACGTCGGGCACTTCCTGAAATTGTATAACGGTTATCAAATGTGTAGGCTGCATTGGCATACACCGATACAAAACGATTGGTGGATTCTCTCAAAGAGTTCATATTGTCGATAAACGCTGTACCTCCTGCAATGATTGGAAACCTCTTGCTGAGGTCTACCATTCCAAACGAAAGGTTGTTGGGGTCATAGCCATAATATCGGTTATTGCCCGACTGTGAGTTGGCATCCCTTACCTCGCTTCCCAAAATGGCTGAAATCTGATGTTTGCCAAAACCTCTGTTAAAATTGAGCTGTCCTCGGAAATTATTGATCAGTAATTGCGAGTTGTTCTTATCCATTATCGCTCCTTTGGGAACATTGTAAGTCAGACTACCATTACTATTGATGACTGTGAACCTGTTCACATAATCCCTTACAAAGTAACTTTCCTCATCATACAGCGTATTGGAAAGTCCTGTGGTTCTCTGATACTGATATTTTATATCAACATCCAATCCTTTCAATATCTTGTAGTTCAATCCTGCATTGAGAATGATCTCTGAGCTTTTGCTTTTGGCTGAATTATGCTGCCAATCGGTAAGCGGATAATAATTCCAATCTAATAATTTTCCGTTGCCTAATGCTGATTTATAGCTCTGCTCATACGATTTTGAAACCGCCAATGCATTTCCATATTTATCTGCCATTTCCATATAAGGGACGGAATTGGTTTTCATAATAATGCTTCCATAAGCACTGCGTCCGTTTTGGGTTGCTGAATGGGTAAAAAAGATTCCCGTGTTCAGGGTAAGGTTTTTCAGAGGTTGCCAGGTATTCTGGAAGCGCAGATTCACACGCTCGTATTTTTCTCCGAGATTTCCCGTATTGTCATCATACCCCAAAGATGATGTCCAAGAAAACTGAGGAGCTCCACCCGCCATACTTAGAGAATACTGCCTGTTCTCCAATGGCTGGTACATATACTTTCTATATTGGTCACGGGAATCAATGGTCTTTAGGCGTTCTATTTCATTTCGTACATACTCAGATGAAAGCAGTCCTTTCTTTTCCTTATTCAGAAGGTCAACCACAGGAGACAATACTGGGTGGCTAGTCGAATTGATATCAGTGTTATAGAAATTCTTCTTGAATAGTTCCTGTTCAACATCAATAAAGTCCGCACTGGACATCACTTTCAGATAATTAAAATCAGGTTTTGGACTGGTCATTAAATAGGTATTAAAATTGACCGTCACGGGCTGATTATATTTTGCTGTTTTGGTCGTTATGACAATTACTCCGTTGGCTGCTCTTGCTCCCCAGATGCTTGATGCAGCGGCATCTTTGAGAACAGTAATGTTTTCAACAATGTTGGGGTCGAGATTGCTGATATCACCATCGTAAGGAAAGTTATCTACTACAATCAAAGGAGTTTTAGGGCCTTGAATGGTACTTAGACCTCTAACCATAATTTGTGCTCCGCCTTGCGATGTCCCTTTATTGATGACAATACCGTTGGCTGTAGCTGCTAAACGGTCAAGAATATTGATTGATACCTGTGTATTCAGGGCAGAATTACTGACCGATGAGAAAGAACCTGTTGAACGTTCTTTGGGGATTTTCTGATAACCTGTCGTGAGTACTACCTCATCAATTTGGGCTATCTTTTCAGATAGATTAATTTTTAATGTTTCTTTCAAAGGGAGCTCCAAAATAATGACCTGTTCTTCATAACCTTTACCAAGGATAACAAGATTGATTTTTTTGTCATTGGTACTGAGACTAAACTTTCCATTTTTATCTGTCGTGGTCACAGTCTTCGAGTTCTGTATGGCGATGGTCGCACCCATTACGGGTAAGCGTGTAGTTTCGTCGATAACGCTTCCCGTAAACATTTGCTGTGCCATTATAGGCACACAATAGCATAGGATGGGAAGCACTAATAATTTCTTCATAGTGTGATATAGTTTTGCGTTAATGTAAATTCAATAGTTTTTCGAACGATGGGAATGTTTAATTCAGCTGATCTTTGATAATCATCATCAAAAGCTGACGTTCTTCTGGTCTCAGGTCAAGGTCGTATTTCTGAAGCTCTTTTTTTAAGGTGGCAATATCTTTGACTCCCGAAACTTCAAGATCTACATTGCCTGTGTATCCTGTCTCATCGATAAAAAGTTCCTTGATATTAATTTCACCGTTCAGCATATTGACCATATTTTTAAGAGGTACATTTCTCAGAATGGATGGGGTTCGTGGAAAG
The DNA here is from genome assembly GCF_001648155.1 of Chryseobacterium glaciei. Lineage (NCBI taxonomy): Bacteria > Pseudomonadati > Bacteroidota > Flavobacteriia > Flavobacteriales > Weeksellaceae > Chryseobacterium > Chryseobacterium glaciei. The sequence goes on from NZ_CP015199.1 coordinate 4,726,830, forward strand.
GTGGAGCGCTTTTCTCCTCCTTTGGTCGCCAGTTTGTCTTTCGTGCTTGTTCTTACTAACACAAGACATTTTACAGGTCTTTTCTCAAGGGTTACCGTATAGCCTGAATAACGATTGAGGTCTTCCAGCATATAATTGTAGAGAGAATCAGATTTCTGTTCGGGGATAATAAACTCATAGTTATAAAGGTTTGTTCCATCATTTGAACCGTCTGCTTTTTCTATCGGTATTAGCTGTTCAGGTTGATTGACATCTATAACCATTCTTTTTTCGGTGAAAGATGTTTTATCCTGTCGCTTGAAAAGTTCATATCCTATGGCATAATACATATCCCATAAGGGAAGATTGGTAAATTGTCTGCCGTGAATTTTTCCGGTTGCTGTTTTACGATAAGTTCCTCCTGCACCAATGTCTGGGATTTTTCCTTTGGCAAAGAATGAATAATTGAGGAGTTGGACATTTTTCTGACGGTCGTAATCATCGGAAAGCATCAATGGTCTTTCCCTGTTCATTTGGATAATGGTCTGAAGGGATGATTTATCACCGCTTAACACTTCATTGATCGTCTGTTCAGTGAGCTGTCCTGCATCGGTGGAATTGAAAAATTTTCCATCTTTGATCCATATGATAAACGGAACGCCTGCGTGTGGAAACAGTTCGTGCAGTGCCTTGTCTTCGTAGGTTGACATCATACTCTTATACTTCTTTCCATTTGGAGAAGAGAAGAATTTATCCAAAGCGAATCTATCTTGACTGCTTACGGGAAGTATTTTTACCCTGTCCCTAAACTTTTGCTGTAAAGCTTCAATTTTAGGAAGACTCATCAGACAGGCGCTGCACCAAGTACTCCAGAAATCGATTAGGATTAATTTGTTTTTATCTTCAGATAGATTAGTGGCTTTCCGGGAGTGGTTGACCACTGGGAAAGGATTTGTCCAAATGCTTTCGGGAAGAGATTCTCCTATTTTTAGAGACTTATTCTGTGCATACGATGTAGTCGTAAACACGATTATGAAAACAAAGGACATAAGCCCCCTGCAAAAAATATTTTTCATATTTTTGAATAGGTTTTTAATGATTATTAATGACTGATTATGCTCTTTCCTGTGGTCTGCAAACTGAGGAAAGGGCTTTTTTTTTTAAAATGGTTGCTGTAAATTATCTGTGTCTCAATATTTGTTTTTAGTTGCTTTTTGAAATGATATGCTTGGGAGGAGACTTTCTTAATAGAGGAAATCCTCCCGCCCAAACAATCATAAAAAAATTAATATGAAGGAAAATTGTGTCCCGTGAAAGCTGTAAAGCCGCAATGAGTTGTACACCTCATTGTATCGTGTAATCTGATACTATGCTTTTTGAAGATGCTTAGAGTGTAGAGAATAAGGACTGCATTTGAAAATAAAACGGCATGGAACTCTACATTATCCACTCTGAGGTACTGGTATACCCTGCAACAGATAAGAGAGCCCACGCCTAGGTCGTGAGCTTCTAGCTTATCATCTCGTTGCTTTAAATTACCAGTTTTCAGAATGAGATTCTAAGCAATAGCTTCTAATATTTACTTGAAGTATCGCAAAGTTACGTTTCAGTAACTTATTTTACAAATATAACAATATTTTGTTATTGCGCACAGAAAACCGCACTATTTTTTTCTTTTTCTTTTAATTTGCCGTAATGGATGAAGAGAAAGAAGTAATTATTGCTATTTGTAAGTATGTTTATACAAACTGGATTTCAAAAGCAAAATCACAGAGGGAGTTTGCTTCCAAATGCGATATAGAAGAAAGTACGGTAAGGAGAATAAAAAATATAGCATTAGGCACATCTAAGACCGATTACAATATGTCTGTGAAAACGATAGCTAAAATTTGTCGTAAAAAAGAAGTAACCTTAGAAGAATTATTCCAAAACATAAAAAAGTAAAATCCTGACATTTCATCGTCAGGATTTTACTTTTTTAATCAATTAGTGAAAAGCATTCTATATAATTATTTCAAATTGTTTTCTTTAGGTAAGAAATTAATTATTAGATATTTACTATATTTGATTTTCCCTTGATAGGGTTAAATTAAAAACTAATAATATGCCTAAAGAAAGTGTTCTTACCCAAGCTGAAAAAGCCTCTGCTAAAATTGAAAAATTTATTTTTCACATTATAATTGAATCTGAATTAAATCCTTTTTTTTTAGATGAGGTGGATTTAACTGATGAACAATTGGATTTTTTTCGATTACAGTTTTTGGAAGCAGCAGAAGGAACTCAGTTTGACTTTAATGATAATTCCACCTCAGAAGTTTATAAAAACTGTGAAAAAATTATCGAAAACCCTAGTGAGAATTTTTTTACCATTTCAAAAGATTTAACAGCTTCTTTTAAATCTCATCATAAAAAAAATATGAATGATGGTGTTTTTATTACAGCATTAGTTTCTATAAATGATAGTAATAACTTAATTTTTCTATTGAAACTAGATAATAGGAAAGTTTTTGAATATAAGAGAACAGGTAATAAAGCTATTTTAGAAGAAATTAAAAACACATTTGTTGAAGATAAAAGGTCAATTCAAAAATTGGCAATTATTGACGTTACCGATTATTATAAATGGGATGTTTTAGCTTATGATAGAAGTCCGGGTGTAGGAAAAACAATAAGTGACTTCTTTAGAGATTTTTTAGTAGTACATGAAAAGGAAACTCCAACCACACTAACAACTAATACTGTTAAGGCTATAACTAATTGGACTATATCAAATAGAGCAGATTTAGATCCAGTACAAGAGATTTCATCATACAAAAATCGAGTAATAGATTATTTAACTAATTGCTCAATGGTGGACTTTAAAAAATTAATTGATAGAGTTATTGATGATAGTGATTCAAGTAGAAAAAGAAAATTAAAAAAATCACTCAAAGAGTTTTTAGAAGATCTTGGATTATATGGACAGTCGTTTAAACCCAGTCGAAGTGTGCTTAATACAGCTCAAAAGAAAAATATAAGACAAACTGCTGAAGGGATTAAAATTGAGTGGCAAGGAGATGCGAATGATGTAAATATTGACATTCCAAATATTCCAAGTAGTAATGATGGATTTTATCATATTACAATTAAAACTAGAGATGTTAAAGTTGTTAAGTAGTTACAATGGATTTTGATAAATTAATAGAAATTATTGATTCATACGATTCTATAAATGTAAAAGAGTCATGGGGATATATTGAAATAAGTTGTGATATAAATAAAAGAGAAAACTTACAAAAAATAAAACTTTTAAAGGATTATTTGAGTGGTGAAGGCTTTCCTAATTCTATATCAATAAAAATTGATAATGCTAGAGTAGATGATGATGATTTGGATTCCTATTTGGAAGATGATACATCTAATTGGGAGATAAATATCAATAAAATACCTTTCTTTAATACTGGGTATATTGATGTAAGACAAAATTTTTTCTATAGTATTGAAAAATTTCAAGAATGGCTTTCGGGACTCTCACCATTTGAAAAAGAAAATCCTTTCCACAAAAAAAATAATTTAATAATTAATGGTTTAGATCATGTCATTTTAGGTGATAAATTTAAAATTATACCGTATAAATTTAATGGGAATATTGAGAGTTTTGTAATTGGAGAGTCACTTCCTGATTTAAATAGGATAAATGAAGTTGTTCACTCTCTTACAAGCGAAGAGCTAATAATTAGTCCTTTAAGTTTTGTATATCAAACAAAATCAAATAATGAAACTATTATCAGTATTTTAAATAAACTTGCAAGTATTTCTTTATCTGCTAGTATAGTAAATGAAATAAAATCGGACGATTTTATAACGGTAGATGGTATAAGACGTTTAAACCTTAAACTTTTTGATGATCATGATATTTATAAAAAAGAATTTTATAACGATCTTCTAAAAGTAGTTAAGTGGATATATGAAGAAAAAACTATAACTCGTCAAAAACTATTTAATGATAGGATAAGTCTGGAGCTAGATGAATCTAAAACTTATATTAACGCTTTAAGCATTCATTTAAAGAATTCATTATCACAAGCAAGTCAAAGATACAATTTTGTAATTTTAGAAAGAAAGGATAAATATATTTCAGAACTAAAAGATTTATTAAAAGATGTTAGAAGTCAATCTGATCTATATTCTCAAAAGATAAGAACGCTACTAAATAATCTTCTTAGAGATGTTTTAGCGGCAATTGTGCTAGTTGGCTTTACAATTTTTACTAAATTTTCAGACAATTTGTTATTAGATAAAATATCATTGTTAAAATATGTATTTTATTTCTTAGCTATATATTACGTATTATCTGCAATTATACAAGCAATAGTTGATATTACCGATGTACAAGTTTCCAAAAATGAAATGCTATATTGGAAAGCTACCACTAAAGAGCTAATTCCTGAAAAAGATTTTAAGAAACATATTGAAAATTCATTAAAAGATAGGAAAAGAAGTTTGAAAATATTGTACCCTACTATAATTATACTTTACTTATTGTTAGCATACACTTGTTATAAATTTCCTATATATTTTCACTCAATTTCTTCTGAAAAAACTAAAAAAGAAAAAATAAATAATGATAAAGTTTCTAAATATAGAAGTCAACAAAGTAGCGGTTCATCAGGTAGGTAATAAGTCTCTTGATGAGCAAGTGAATTTCTCAGATACACTAGTTGATATTTCTGATGAGAGATTAGTAAGAATATTCTTAAAATATTTTCTTTCTTCATTTTCTGGAAATGAGATGTATGATTTCTTTAATGAAGTAGGAATTGAACAAAACGAAATTTATACTTTAATAAAAAGAATTTTTGAAAACCCTGATGATTTATTTAAACAAAGTAAGATAATTGCTCAACATTTATATAATTGTAGTACTCATCCTAAAATTAAAAATGGAGATTTATTTATAGTCTATTTTAATAATATTATAATAGATAATATTAATACGGATGCGATTGGTATTTTTAAATCAGAGAGTAAAGAAAACTATCTAAAAGTAGATTTAGAAAAAAAAATTCATTTTGTAAATTATGATGAAGGTACTAATATCAATAAATTAGATAAGGGTTGTTTAGTATTCAAAATTGATGAAAGTTATAAGGTTTGTATTATAGATAATCTAAATAAAGCCAATGAAGCTTCTTATTGGAAAGATGATTTTTTGAGTATTAGACCAATTAAAAATGATTATCATCAAACAAATGAGTTTTTAAGTATTGCTAAACAATTTGTAACAAAACAATTAGATGAAGAATTTAAAATCAGCAAAGCAGATAAAATTGATTATTTAAATCGTTCTGTGGATTATTTTAAAAGTCATGGAAGTTTTGATAAACAAGAATTTGAAGAATTGGTTTTTGAAGATAAAGGTTTGATTGAGTCATTCCGAACCTTTGACCAAGCTTATAGACAAGAAAATGAAATAGAACTATATGATAACTTTGATATATCAACCCAGGCTGTAAAAAAACAAGCAAGAGTTTTTAAAAATGTATTGAAGCTAGATAAAAATTTTCATATTTATATTCACGGTAATGCTGACTTAATAACACAAGGAATTGATGAAAATGGAAGAAAATATTATAAAATTTTTTATGAGGAGGAAAATTAATTAATTTTAAAAAATGGGTAGCACATATAAATATACGGAGGATTCAATTCGACAAATTGAGTTTTTAATACCTCGTCTTAAATATTCCTTGTATCCAACTAAAATAATACAGTGGTTAGAAAATTTTGATGGCCCTGATGTGCCTTTCGCTATAGATATTCTTAGAATATTTGAATACATTAGTTTTCCTGAATTCATGTTTCGTTTAGATAGTTTACTAAAAGAACTACTTAAGAAAATACCCAAGGAAGATAAGATAATCATTTTTCCTTATGGTAAAATTGGCAAAAGTGGAACCTTAGTTACTTATCCCCTTCGAAATACATCAGCATTTAAGCGAAGAGAAGCGAATATATTACTTACTCACGATTTTAAATACATAAAAGATTCAGAACAATATAAACATATTATTTTTTTAGATGACTTTATCGGAAGTGGAAAGACTTTTTGTGATGAATTTGAAGGTTCTGGTGTGAAAGATTGGATATTAGATAATAATATTGAGAAAATTTATTTACTTTCTGCAATTATTATGAATGAAGGAAAGAAAAAAATAGAAGGAAATTATTCTAAAATCAAAATTGTTTCAGAAGTTAGACATAAGCTTTTTGATGAAAATTTTTCACCTTACAAAGCATTTTCAAAAAACACATATAAATCTGTCAAAAATATTGTGAATAAGTATGGAAAGAAAATTATAGTAAACAGACCACCAAATCAATTCCTACCATTTGGATATGGAAACAGTGAAAGTACAATTGCTTTTTTTCATGGTACTCCCAACAATACTATTTCATTAATTTGGGGGAAAACTAAAGAATGGAAAGCTTTATATCCTAGAAAAGTAGATGTAAGAATGTCAGAAGCTCGTGAACTCAAAAAAGAAATAAATTATTACCTGAGCATTTGTGAAAAATTAGGTATAAATATTAATTCAGGTATTAATCTAATTGATAAAATGCCTGATAGAAGGAAAGAGACTACAAGAAGAATGCGTGAACAGAATCAAGCAGCAATTACAGTTCTATTTCTGAAAAATAAAAGCTATGAAAACATTTATGTTTGTCAAATTTTGGGCATTACACGAGAAGAATTAAAATACATTTTTATTGAATTAAGGAATAAGGGTTTAGTTACAAATGATTACAAATCAATAACCAATAGTGGTAAAGCATTACTTTTAGAATTAAATAAGGTTACCAAAAGTGAAAAGATAAGAAATGAGACAGAAAATAATTTAACAATTAAAAAACATTTATATTTGCCACAAATGTTCAAAGGGCTGACCTAAAGAGTTAGCTATGTTATCTGGAAACAGATATTCTCGGTGCCTTGTGCCGAGAGATTTTAAGGATCCTTTAGTACCAATATTGGTCTACATTCTGCTTGAAAAATTATCATTGCAGCCGCCGGATTCCTTCCAATAACAATTCTCCAAGAAGAATACATATCATACACCCAAGTAAGAAGTAACTATGAAGTCATTCCCCTTTGAACAATTTATTAAAAACGCAAATAGTGAAGGTCGAACACAGAATTTTATTGAGGCATGTGTTCAATATGCTCACAATTTAGAAGATAGAGATTATCCAGTTTTTTTTTCAATCCAGCATCTTGCAATGGCTATTGGTATCCAATCAGACTTTTTGACTGCTCTGATTGGTGAAAATGAAAATAGCAGATATTTGTACGAAAATGAAGGAGTTAAGCTCAAAAAATATAATCATTTTTTCATCAAGAAAAAAAGAGGGAGCTACAGAGAAATTATGGCTCCTCACAAGGATTTAAAATATATTCAGAAATGGCTACTATTTAATATTTTAAGTAAAGTTCCCTTAGCAGAATCATGTAAAGGTTTTCGTTCTGGTATTTCAATATATGATAACGCTTCTATCCATAGTAATGCAAAAATAATTTTAAAAGTTGATCTCTTAAAATTCTATGACACAATTACTGAGAAAAGAATTTACGGTGTTTTTGAGAAAATTGGGTATGCCAAAAATTTAGCATATTCATTAGCAAAACTTTGTACCGCAGAACATCATGATAAATATTGGTCTGATTTTAATCAAAATGACAAAAAAATTCTATCCTACTACTTAGAATTCAAACCTCCAATCTTGCCTCAAGGTGCACCTAGTAGTCCTACACTAGCAAATATAGTAGCAACTAAAATGGACAAGAGATTTGAAGGTTTGGGTGAAAAATTAAAATTTTCTTATTCGCGTTATGCTGATGATTTAACTTTTTCAATAAATCATATTGGTACCTTACCTCCTTTAAATCTAATACGAAAAATTATTGAAGAGGAAAATTTCTATATTAATGAGGATAAAATAACTTACATGCATCGTGGCAGTAAACAATATGTTACTGGTTTAACAGTAACAAATGGTGTTCATACCTCAAAAAAATATCGAAAAAAAATTGCTCGACATATCTATTTTTGCAGGAAATATGGTGTAGAAAATCACCTACTAAAAAATATTGAACAATTTCCGACTTATAATTCTCTGAAATTTCATGATTGGCTATATGGTCACATTTGTTATATAAATTCGGTTGATAAAGAAGCTAGCAAAAAAATGTTGAGTGATTTTAATAAAATCACTTGGTCGATATAGCTGTTGAGCTACTATAAATCTAGAAATGAGTTCACTATATAATTTTAAAAATTAAAATTATATGAAAGAAAAAAGTCCACATGAGAGTTCTTTTATATAAAAATTAAGTCTTGCATATTGCTTTCAACATAGCATCTTTGTGACTAAAATTAAATAATTCCAAGTTCTTTCGCGATGTCTTTTTTATACCTGTCAAATGGCTCATTAGAATCATTTTCAAACAATGATGTGCCAAATAGATGCTTTTTGATTTCAATAACATCCATTTTTAAAAATTTTGAAAATGCTACTATTTGAGAATCAGAATAAATCTTCCGTTGTTTTATAAGTTTAAGTGATTCATTTTTGTGGAAATTGTAGCGACCTTGTAAATTGAGCAACTCGGTATAACTGTTTTTTGTTTCAAGTTCGATATTATATTGATTCGATTCTGAAGGTAAATTTTTTCTGGAAAATGTATCTTTATACAATAATCTGAATTTGAGAGGGTTTTCATATGAATTGCTAGTGGGTGATATTTTAGACAGCATATCAAAGTCATCTGTGAGCATTTTGCTTCCTTTTAGTTTAGAATTGCAAGTATAACAGGAAGGCACCAGGTTGTATAAGCACAATGAGAAGAATGGGAATTTGCTTTGGGGTAAAATATGATCCAAAGTATAGTGATTTTTCTTATCCTTCAGGCTGTCAAATTTTATACTGCCATCACTATTTTTTGCTTTTAATAATAAATTAAGTACTGACCGCGAGCTTTGTAATAGCATTGTAAGATCTGCTAATGTTTTAACATGTCCCTTACAAAGTTTTTGTATATTTTTTGCATTAGCCGAAGTAATACCTTTTATTTTTTTTAAGTCATCCAGATTACTTACATTTATTAAATCTAAAAAATCCCGATAATCATTTTTAAAAGGTATATATGAATTAACAAAGTCGATATTGCAGTAGCAGCAAGTTCTTATATTCATAGACACGCTGTTCTTCATAAAGAAAGGTGATATTGAAGACTGCAGCAATCGTGAATAATCGAAAATATCTTTGTACTCACTTATGGTTTTAGAATAATGCGGGCTAAAAGTAAACATGTCTTTTTTAAGATTACTTTTTAAGATTTTTGCGTGTGAAAGAATCTTTTCAAATGGAAGCGTGAAAAATTCCTCCATAGGTACAATAATACCGGAATGTAAAAGGAAACTTTCTATATCAGATTTTTGCTTAGAGCATAATCTTATAATTTCGTCAGCATATTCTTTTTCAAATGCTGGTAAAGTAAGCTGTGGGTATGAAAGTTTAGCCATTGTTATTAAGCAAATCTATCTCTTTTCGAAGTTTTTCGATTATTCTTTTTTTTTCAGAAACTAATTCATTGACGGTAATGAATATTCTGTCTAACTCAAAAATATGATTCTTTAATATTGTCCTGATATAATCTTCCCCTACAAGGTTAATTAACTTTTGATAATCCTTTTTATTTTTACGATAATTAGATTGATAATTTTCAAACTCTGGTGAATCTTGAGTAATTTCAACAGCTTTGAAATAAAAATCTAACAAATCATTAATCTTATTTTTAGCGAACTCCCCTTGAGTGTCCTCAAGAAAAAAACCATTACTCAGAATTTCATGAATATTTTCTGCAAAAGTATTGTCATCATGATATCTAACAGGTGTTGATTTACTCTCCTCTGATTTTAAAAACAGTACATTTTGTTTTGGAATATCTGACAGAATAAAAGGTGAATGAGATATTATCAAAATATTGATGCCCGTAATTTTTTTTGTGTCAATTTGTTTAATTCCTTTCAATAATCTATCCAGAAAGCACCTTTGAAATTCGGGGTGAAAATACAACTCTATTTCATCTAAAATGATATTGACGCTTTGGTATTTTATTATGCCTTCTTTCTCTTCAACAGAATTCAGGTTTGATAAATGGTACAGGATCGAGCTGATACTGTGAATTAACTGTTTTTCTCCAGAACTAATTCTAGTCAGTATATCAATATTTTGTGCGGTCAGTGGCTTAATTTCGAATAAGGGTGGTGGTAATTTGTTGATAAGAGAACCTCCAGAAATATTCGAATGTTGAATTTGCTCGGATAGTAATTTTATACTTGTACGTCTCCTAACCATTATGTTTTTCCATAGGAGATCATAATTCTTTAAATAATTTATAACCTGTAGAAGCTTAATAACAATATGACTATCACTATCCCTGAATTTCTTTAAAAATAGATCGAAGTCTAAAGTTATTCGATCGTAATCACTTTTGCCCTTTGCCTTTGCTACCTTTTGTACATCTTTAAAATAATGATATTTAGTACTAATGCTTGTAATTTTGTAAATGATATAAATGTCAAATCTATATTGTTCGTCTCCCACATTAATATCTTCGATGTCAAACTCACGTTTGAATTTTTTTAAAACTGAAGCTAGACCATAATAATACTCTGTAATATCAGATCTTCTGCCGACTGAGAAAGCGATGCCTACATCATCTCTTAAATAATTTTCAACTTCTGTTTTTTTTATCAGTTCGTTTGAATATCTCTTCGAAAGTTTTGAATCTAGTACACTGATTGTTGTAAAGTGCTTAGAATTTTTGTATTTAAATAATAATTTATCAACCTTTAAATTCTCTGAGATTGGAAAATCCGGATTGGTAATTATTAGCGAAAGAAGTCGTTGATTAAGCAGAAAATTTTCGTTATTAATGTCGATAACACCAGACATATTTTTGGTCGAACTTTCTCTCTTTGGGTTAATTACAACCGGTATTTGATAGGAATCGTTTTTATGAAACAGCTTATCAATCCATTTTCCTATTTCATTTGAATTATTAGAGTGGATTGAGTAATTAATAATACTGGTATAGAAAAATTCATCCATTGAAACATCACTCTGCGTTATCAAATTCTTTAAGGAAACACCGTCATTTCTGACGGTCAAGATATAATTGTCGGTTCCGTTTTTATAAAAAATATCACAGCATATTTTTTCAGTTCCATTTAAAGATTTTAAAACTGCAGTAGTATTAAGTTTTTGTTCTTTTTTTTTGAAGACGGCCAGCTGATTAATTGATGCTACAAGTAAATCAATTAAACTACTTTTACCACTTCCATTTTTACCAACTATAGCAGAAACACTAATTTTTTCATCATAAAAAAAATCTGCCGGTAATAAATCAGTGTCATCAAAAATTATTTCATCAATTACGCTGTAGGTAAAGATTTTGCTATATGAATCAACAACATTTCCATCAGACAAAAACCTCGCACTTTCGTAAAACTTATAAATACAATTTATTTGAAGGTTTTTAAGAAATTTTCCACTACAACCCTTTACAGGTCTTATTGCAAGTAATTTAAAACTCATATTTTGATATTTGTAAGTAGTAAGATATTTGGGGTTTATTATTTGCAATTTATTCTAAATTATAATAATACATCACTTTTTACAGATTCGATTATTAAAATATCATTTAAAATATAATTTATTTTCAACATTTTTTAAATTATTCTGTATATAACCCCTTACACATTTTAAAATAATCAAAAATATTAAAATTTCACATTTAACCCTATATAAAGACCATACTCTTTATTTCAAATCCTATCTGTACAGTAATGACAGTCAATAAACTTAATTGTTGCATACTAAATTACAATTAGTAAATATATCTTAAAATGTTACTTGTTTATATCTCTTCCTGCTATTAAGCAACAATTTTTTTCTATAAACAGAATATAACTTTTTAGCTTTGATTAATACAAATCTAATAAGAGTCAAGGATTTTTGCCTTTTACGGAAATCCGTAAAATTTAGAAGAAATAAAAAAATACATTTACAACTTCAATCCAAAACAAATCTCAATTTTAAACTAAATAATAAATCCATGAAAAAAATCACATTCTTTTTGATACTTCTACTATCAGTAGTGTCTTGTACAAATTATTATACCGTTTTGTTAACAGAAGACACAAATATATACGGGAATAGCAACAATGAAAATATTGTCACTACCATTCCCAAGGACACTCAAGTCTATGTTTCCAATAAAGCAAACAGAAAGAATTATAAAAAGATAAAATGGGGCAATTATTACGGCTGGGCGTATAATCCAAGTTATACTTCTTATAGTTCTTACACTTCAGCTAAAAGCTATAATACGTCTACACCCTCTTATAATTATACCCCCAGCAAGATTAGCGGCGGAGCAGTTCACGTAAAGGGCTACACAAGAAAAGATGGAACCTACGTAACTCCACATACCAGAAGCTCCCCGAGGAGAAAATAAATAGAATTGGAAATCCTGACTAGTCGGATTTTTTTGTGATTTTACGGAAATCCGTAAGGAAACGATTCAGAACCAGCTTATTTTTACTTTTATAAAAACAATAAATTATTTATTATGAGTACAACAGTTGAAGCAATTAAGCCTGGTCCAAAACCTAAAAAAGAAGATGGGACACCTGACAAAAGACCAAGAGTAAATCCGGAAACAAAACCAAAACATCCAGACTTGAAACCTCATAAGCACAAGCCAGGAGACTCGAAATAAGTTTTGTTTCTTAAAAATTTAATCCCAACTAAAGTTGGGATTAAATTTTTTGAAGATTGATTAAGAGAAGTTCTCAAAGTTCATCTTTGATTACCTTTTGCTATCCTAAGCCTTTTATTTCCTTTTTACTTTGAAGTTTCCCCCTTAAAACTGACATATCATCACTCACTTTCTTATCCAAGATCTTCGCATAATGCTGTGTGGTTTTTATATTAGTATGACCAAGCATCTTACTTACACTTTCGATAGGAACACCATTGGACAATGTTACAGTTGTAGCGAAAGTATGTCTAGCGATATGAAACGTTAGCTCTTTATTTATTCCACAGACGTTCACAATTTCTTTGAGATAGGAATTCATTTTTTGATTACTGAGTACGGGAAACAAGACATTTGAATTTACACATTCTGGGTGGTCTTCATATTTTAAAATCAGTTCCTGTGCTAAAGGTAATAGTGGAACCCTGGTTGAGGTGTCGGTTTTCTGACGATGTGTGAATATCCATTGATCGCAATCTATTCCAATATTGACGTTAGATTTCGTCAATTTCTTTACATCAACATACGCTAAACCTGTATAGCAACTAAAAAGAAAAATATCACGCACCTGAATCAATCTGTCTGATGCAAATTCCTTTTCATAAATCGCCTGAATTTCCTCTTTGGTAAGATATGGACGTTCCACTACCTTAAGCTTTGCTTTGTAGCTTAGAAAAGGATCTTTTGAAAGCCATCCATTTGCCATACATAACCGAATGATTTTTTTGAAATTCTTGATATACTTTACCGCGGTATTGTTTGCGCATTTACGCACACTGCGAAGCCAGAAGTCATAATCCATAATAAAAGCGTGGTCGATCTTTGTAATGTCAATATCAGAAGTTTTATATTTCCAGATTATGAATTCCTGCGTATGCTTTAACGATGTTTTATAACGCTCCAATGTTCCGGGCGCAAAATCCTGACCTACCAGTGCTTCCACTTTATCATTATGATCCTGAAAAATAGGAAGGAGCATTCGTGTGGAAACATCGGTTCCAAGCAGTTTAGATTTTAAACCTTCAGATGTTACAAAATCTTCTTCTTTCAGCATCTGATAGTGAGAATCGTAAACTTGTTGTTCCAAAGTTTTAAGATAGACATTAAGCGTTTTCGCCTCCTGAGAGTTGCCAACTGCTTTATGTGCTTTAACATCCCATTTCTGTGGGTCGATGTACCTTTTAGCAGCGATGTCCGCTGCCTTGCCATCTATCGTGATTCGTAAGTAGATAGGAGCGGTTCCGTTGGTTCTGATTTTATTCTTTTTTATAAAGAATAATAGGTTGAATGTTTTGTTCATAGTGTGGTAACTTTAATTGTTAATAATTTACTTTTTGTTACCACTTTCTGCAAGATGTACAATCGTTAGACTGCCTATTGGTCGGGTTTTCCTTAATTTTTCGTGACCCATTTTCAAATTTTCAGGATGGGTCACGGAATAGGTCATATAAATCGTGACCTATTTTGATTTTTTTTGATTCTAGCGCAAAACAAAAAACGCTGTAAACATTGATGTTTACAGCGTTTTAGCTTATTTTGGTCTCCCAACTGGCGGAGAGAGAGGGTTTCTCACCTACCCCTTTAATATACGATTGATATTGATTTTTTTATTTTAAGAATGTAATTTGCCACGATATTGCCACATTCTTTTTGTGTATTTTCAAAAAATCAATTTTCAGTTCTCTTCTGAGCTACTGCGGAATGGACGGGATTCGAACCACATCCACTAAACCACTAATATACTGCTAGTTACGATCCAAATATTTTTGAGTGCCATGATATTGCCACGAACTACCGCTAAATAATAAAAAAGGATCTTTACCTATCTTCTTATTGATAAACTTAAAGAACGTCCTAGTTTCGATACGCAAATATAAGAAATTTCCATTAAAAGGCAACGAGTTATAAGGATCTTTTTAGATTATTAAAATATGTTTTTAATAATCTCGATTAACAAGTAGAAATATAGCTCCATATCTGAACCGTAACCGTGACAATTGAATGTGTATTTCTTTCACTTTTGCACAAACTTTGTTAAGTGATTACCATTTACGGCAACTTGCTCATTCTGATTTTATTTAAGTCATCCTTAGTATTTTTTATACTATCAATTGCATCCATTTTTTGAAAGATATTTTCCGAAAGCTCTAGCATATTTGTATAGCTTTTAGGACTTTGTAATGAAATAATTGATTTTAAAGCAGTTGATGCATATTTAGAATGTTGTATTGCTGTTTTTGTGTTATTACCATAGACTGAAGAAGCTGATAATGCTGATACCATTAAAGGATTACCTGCAATTTCCAAACCATCATATGCATCTTCATTTTGTTCCCCACTTAATGCTAAAACTAATGAAACAGTTCCAAGGATCAATGCTGGAATTGCAAATGCTGAAACAGTAAGTCCTATGCCTGTTCCGACAGAAATTACAGTTGCCCCTGCACCGATTTCTGCTGCTGATGTATAAATTGAGGTTATTCCTATTGCACTTAAACTGATTCCAATTGTAGAGGAAATAACTTTACTACCATTGATTTCTCTACTACCTTCATTTTTGATTAATCCTTTAGAAATGTTGATATCTGAATTTTTCAAATTCTCATGTTTGGCAGATTTTGAATTGTCACGACCTTCTCTGCCATATTCTCTATCGGCTCTATCTCTAGTGTCTCCATTCCGATTTTCAAAATTTCCTTTACCATCTGGTCTAGAAATACTTCCCTGACCTGCATTATCGAAATCATGCGTTTCAAAATTTGTTGCCATAATTCCAATTTAAAATCTTCTAACGCTTAAATTAAAAGTTAGGACAAAATCCCTAACTTGGGTTAAATCTAAAGGTCCGAGTATTACAGGATTACTTACATTTTTCAATTTGATTTTCCAAATGCCTTCTGGCGATGCATTTTTTATTGAGCTTTCCGTAGAAAAATTCAAGTTTGTATTTATAGATGATTTATAAATTGGATACAGTTCACCAAAAATTAATTTATTTGGAAGTTTTACATCATCAATAGGAATTCCTATAGGCTTATAAGTAGTAATGATTTTTCCATTAGGGTTAATCCGAATACTTTCAATTCGATCAACAATATCATTAAGAATCTTAGATCTATCAATTTGATTAAGCGATAATATTAATTCTTCCTCTTCTTCTGTACTTGATTCATACAGTAATTCTAAATCTATTTTTGGAAATTGTTCAGGTGGAATAACTTCACAATAATATAAAGTAATATCCTTATTTGCTTCGATGTTTTCCTTTTCCGAGTTTGCACGAGCATTATTTACAATATATTTTTCATCTTCAGAGTTTGTCGGAAGCCAAGAAGGAAAGCCAATAACATTTGCGGCAACGCCTAAAATCCTAACTCTTTCTTGCATTCCAGACTTGATAAAATCTTGTTCGGATACATTAATTTCTATCTCGCCCGTTAGGTTTAACTGGTTAAAAAGAACATTAACCATAATACCTTTAGAAATAGCATAATTCACTAATGAAATAGATTTTTGAATAATATAATCTGACTGCTCAAGCTTTTCAAATTTATATACAGTATCTCTCATCCACCAAACTAATTTGTCAAGATTATTTGAAACCTCAATATAATTAGGTAAAGGCTTGGTTTCTTGGTTAAAGGAATACTTAAGAATTCTTTTAATTGCTATAAGTCTTTCGTAAATGTTTTTTATATTATCAGCATATATTTTCCTCAAATATTTAGTGCGTTCACCATAATTTAAGGGATTACCTTTCTGGTTGTGAAAGCCCAGCTTCGTTTTAAGCATTAGGTTGATGTTAGTGAACTTTGATTGCATTGCAGATTCAAAATCATCAATTTTATCTTCTTTACTTAAATTGAAAATGGCCTTTAAATTTAAATCACTAATAGTTTTATCATCATTTATGGTATTAAGAATTTGAACATATTCTATTGCGGAAGTTAAGGCTTGTGTTTCAATTTCAAAAATTTCATTTCTTTTAGAAACACAATTATTTATCAAGTTTGTGGCTTCAGTCATGTGTTCTCTCAAATCTAACGTTATGAATTTTGAAGAATCTGGCTCGTGATTGTTTAGATAAATAATAACGCTTTCATCTAAACTAAAATTTACTATAGGCATGAGCCAGTTAAAATCACTTTCAGTTTCCAGAGGAAGCAACTGGTTTTTCATTTCTTGAACTGAATTTAGATTTTCTAGGTGTAATTTTATCATGGTGTAATTTTTAAAAAGCTTAATATGTAGTTCTTAGCTTTAATAATACACACGCTTCTATTTGCGAAACCATTCTTTTTCAAAAATGACTTTGCGAATGTATTACAGCTGTTTATAATGATTTCGTTTATCCATGTATCACTGTTAATAGTCGCTTTTACACAACCATAGCAACAAAAATCTTGGGTTGATTTTTCTCTATTACAAAAGAGATTATTATTATTTGTCTCTAGTAAAAATACATAAAATAATAATTCTATCGAATTATTATTATTTTTTTGATAATTAGACTTTTATCGAATTCTAACAGAGAAATATTTTATTGTTAACATTAATGAGACTTATTGGGGATTTCGCTAAAAGTGGTTCTTCCCCACTTTTGGTGGTACTTATGATAATTTAAGGCTACTGTTCGTAAGAAATTAATGAACGTTACGAATCTAATTTTCTCTGCTGCTGATGTATTTAAAGTTATTTCTGTAGATAATCAGGCTCATCATATAAATATATACGTGCAGAGTCGGCGGGGAATATGTTTATGTCCAAATTACTGTGAACCCTAGAGAGCTCCGCAGGCTATACAAGTGATCGATCACTAACTAGCATTTGTTAAAGAACCTCGGCGATCCATCTTCATAATATACAAATTCGACTGTATCACCCTTTGGAACTTTAAATTTACTACTGAAAGCTTTTAAGAGATTCGTTAAATATCATATTTTTTTTCTTGAATATAAAAAAATCAAATATACTTGGCTGTATTCGTTTTCCCATACCGATGTTATTTTTGTAATATTATCAAAACATACTAACCTTAATCGATTCAAAATTCAATGCTGAAACCACTTCCTTTTATTGGGTAGACCATCTCAAAGTCAAGCTTTTTAAAGATCTCTTCACCGTCAATTTCAAATATCGTTTCTAGAACAGCATCGGTGGAGGTCATGTAAAAAGTGTAATGATCAGTTTTTTCCCTGCAGGGATTTTTCAGGATTTGAACCAGACATGCCTTGGATGGCAATCCATGCACATTATAACCGTCAGTACTGAGAATATACTTGTTACACTTGATCATTTCGTATAAGGCACTGCTATTATTACCCAAACTCCCATGGTGCGCGATTTTAACGTAATCACATATGAGGGGATTGCTTTTCGAATACCCAAGTCCTTCTAAACTCGTCACTACAATACTTGAAAAAGCATCAGCTAACCATAAAATCTTTTTTCCCATGAACTCTGTTAATAAAGCTATACTGCTTCCATTTTCGATATTCCGGTCTTCCGTCCACCCGCTAAAACTAAATTCTTCAACAGTTTTGTGATAGTCTCTACTTTTTGCAGCTACAGCCCTACTCGACTTTTCATCCTCTATGCGTTCAATTGCAATTTTTGGATCATTGTATTTGTTTGTTAATTTATCTAAACTTTTCTGATCCGGCGAAAGAATATAAATATTCATTCCATCTAGTTCATAAGGAATTATACTACTTACTATAGCAGACTCTGGTAAAGCATTTTTGGATTGTAGATATGATGTTACCACATCAGCCTGACCGATGCTTTGAGCAACACTAGAGAGTCTTTGCAATTTTGGCTGTAGATTATTGATTCTCGGGGGATTATACCACCACTCTAATATTATGTCATTTGCCCGACTTGCCGTTATTGCGTTAACATAGGTTTCTAATGCTCCGATATGATCATCATGTATGTGTGTGATAACACATAAATCAATATTTTCCTTCTTAGATTCAATTAATTTTATTTCGTTAGCAAGTATATTCCGAAAAGTCCGTTGAAATCCTCCGTCAATCAGAATATTCCTGATTTTACCACTGATTCCTTGAAATTCAACCCTAAACGCATCACCGCATCCTGCATTATAAAAATAGACCCTCATTACCAATCTGTTACTTTTATTGTTGCCCCCTGTAAAGAATTATTTTCCATGGTAAAGACTGCGCTTAAAGATTTACGTATATCTTCCAGACCATCCCTATCGTAAAAGGAGTTTTTCTCACCTAACAATGTCCAAATGATTCTCAAGTTATTCTCATCAAGGAATTTTTGCAATGAATCTTTTCTGATCATAGATCCTAAAGGGCTCATATTACTAAATAAAATTTCTCCATTATCATCTATAAATTCTCCATCAAGGTCTGCATATTTAAGACCGAGGTACTCAAAGATTTTTTTATTTGGTACCTGATAGCCAAAATGCGCACCAGAATTATCTTTATCCAGGCTCCCAATTGCTTCTGCTGTTGGCAACATAACCTTTAGCTCGCTCCCATCGAGAATTTCCCACTTCTCGCGCTCTTTCTCAAATTCCTTACTTAGTGGAGACCAATAACATTCTCTTGCTAGCAGGTTGCTTACATCATTTGCTTCCGGTAACCACCGCCCACTAAACTCTTTACTCTTTAGCCAGGTTAATGTCTTATTATATTTCGAATTCGGTACAAGAAAACCTTGAAACATAAACCATATTTCCTTTCTTCCTGCTCCAAAACCGCTTTCCCCTACATTCTTCGGTGCTTTCCATGTATAGGATGAAAATAAATAAAGCCATTCAACACCTTTTGGATCTGTCATTTGTATGCAATCGAGAGGATTAGGGAGGTCGGCAGTCGTTTCCGCCCAATCATCCTGAAGGTTATTCCAATGAATGTATCTTTCGGGAAAAAACCATTCAACGTCTTCCTGTATTAAACCAAAATCGTCCTCGTTATATTTTTCCCGATCCCTTTTTGTAATAAAGGATGGATCTATATTCCTATACGTTAGCTGCCAGGGGCCATCATAAATATAAGTTTTTTTATCACTGGAGTATTTCTCCCTAATTTTATAGTTATCAGCCAAGATCCCCAGTACTTCATAAAACGCGATCCACTGGTATTTTTTGCCTATCCGTTCATTCTTTGCCTCTTCAGAACGTCGATAACTGTCTTTACTATTGTCAAAATGCCCGTGAATCTCCCCATCGTAACCAAGATCAAACACCCGTTTAGCAATCCAGATCTTAATCTTTGCCTTATCAATGTTTAGATCCTTATCGTTTTTATCCTTTATTTGAAGTTTCCAGTAAGGCAGCAGTTTTTCCTGGTAAAATATTTTCTGTTGTTCATCTAACTTTACCAATAGATCCCCCTCAAATTTAGCCCAAAGCTCATCTACTTCAGACCAATACCAATTAAGCTGATCTTCATCCTTAAAACGGAATCTTTTACGTCGTTCAACAGGAATAGAATATAATCGAAACATTTTCTTAAGTCTCAGAAATAATGTTTTTCCACCCCTCGGTAATTCTTTTCTAAAGTGCTCAATCTCCTTTTCGAAACCAAACTCGATGCATTCAAAATCTCTTATTGCAGAATCTATCGTATATCTTCCAAAATCCCAAGCAAGGATGGAATGGATAATCTTCCCATTAGCACGAGCACCTTGGCTTTTACTACCCTTTTCATCTTCTCCTTCTTCATATTTTTTCACTTCCTCAATTGTCGGGTACTGTTCAGGGAGAGCCGCGTTGTAGGGTGGTCTAAAATTACTACCTGCAAGATCAAGTGTAATTTCCTTCGATAAAGCAAATTCGACTACATGCCGGCAATAATCCCTCAATAAAAGATGTTCGGGAGGATTACCATCTTTGAAAACACTATCGTAAACAGTTTGTGCAAGCATTTTCAGATCATCAGCCTTTTTTGCATGTAATGCACAGCCATATGCAACCGCACAAAGCCTTTCTGCAATGTATTTATCAGCAATATTTATAAACTTACTAAAAACCTCAATCAGTGCGGGTATTTGATCCTTTAAAAGATTGACCATAGCTTTTGTCGTCTGATCGCGTAAACGGTTATCTGTGGTCCCAAGTATCCAGCAAAGAGCCTGTGAAACGAGCCTAGCCGCAGTATGTGTGGTTTCGCGGGATATGTTAGGTCTCCAAGCCCAATCTATAAGCCTATTTACGGGCATAGCTACACCGGAATCATCAGTTCCGTTATAATAATGGAAATATTCCTGTAGAAAAGCATCGCGCTCCGCCATTGTGTGAATCATTAAAATTTCTGTCAGTCGGTCGCTATTGAATGGATGGTCCGCAACAGCACACATTTCATAGAGAAAATTAAAATATTCGTTATCACTGATTTGGAACTGCTCGTCGGTTTCTACCCATGCATTAAATTTATCGCCATCTATGGTTTCAGGACTTCTCCACTTTAAACTATTGAGATACCAAATGGATATT
This sequence comes from Chryseobacterium glaciei, assembly GCF_001648155.1. Lineage (NCBI taxonomy): Bacteria > Pseudomonadati > Bacteroidota > Flavobacteriia > Flavobacteriales > Weeksellaceae > Chryseobacterium > Chryseobacterium glaciei. Next base: position 4,748,150 of record NZ_CP015199.1, read on the forward strand.
GAATCGCAACTATATCGAAAGTTTTCTTTTTCTGCGAAGACCCATTCAAAAACCTCGAAAATTTCGAGATCGAACTTCTCTGGCAGCAAAACCGTCAAAGCCTCTAAAATTCCTGAATTATAATACCCACTATTGTTAATCAATTTCCCTAATGAGGCTTCCTTTTTAAAAATTTCGAGTGCTTCTGTCCTATTAGGAATACCTTCGATTAAGTCGCCTGCCATGTAAAAGTCCCCAAAACGCTCATAAGCGAAATAAAGAACCTCATCGTCCACAGCGCTTTCGTTCCAGCGAAATCTAGTGGGTAGTGATCTGACCAATACACTTTCCTCTATCAAATCTCCCAGCAGATTTGGATAACGCGGAAACTCAGCATTGAAAAGCTCTACAGCATCAGCCAAAGACATTAATCGACGTTCTTTTGTAAAGCAGGCTTTAGCAAAGCTATTTAAGGCATTCCTTACTAAATTTGGAACGTAATCATATTCATCGCGTTTTTTAATCAGTCGTTCCTGCACAGCTTTAAGGTAAAAATTAAAGACTTTTGTTATCCCTTGAAATCCCTGTGGAAATACTTTTTCATCAGAACTTTGTATGCCCTGGCAGATGAGATGTAAAAACAATGGATTAGAATACTCTGGATTCATCAGAGGGAAATTAGGTTGCTGAATTTCATAATATTCACAAAATAGCTTCACCGCCTCGTATTCATTTCCTCTAAAACCCTGGTGTTCTATAGTTGTTATGTTGCCATCAGCTTTAACGCTTTCTGGTATTAGTTTTTTCCAGTAAGTTGTTCTGATCGAAAGTACAAGACCCATCGCTGGATATGTGCTGCAATCGTGAATAAATCCTGCAAGACCATCATGCCAAAGTGTTTTGCCAGCACCTTCATTTATAGCATCCACCATTAGCAGGACACGCGTTCCCGCTTGTTCGCCAATACTGTTGAGCGTCGAAAGAAGCTCTTGCTGGGTGCAAGTAAGGCCAAGCTGATGCAAGATGTTTTCCCATAAAGATTTTCCTTCTGCAAAAAGTTGTCCCAATAGAAGTATTGTGGGAAACCCCTTTCCGTTTCTTTTTTCAAGTATATCACCAAGTAAATGCGACTTTCCGGCACCGGCATCTCCTTTTATTAATAGAACGGGAGAATTTGACAATGAAATATGACTGCTATAGAGTTCTTCCTTAAAATTAGATAAATTACGTATCATATTGCCCAAATGCGAGATTTCGCTGGAAAAGGCTTCACGAGTTTCATTTCTCTTCCTCTCTTCTCCCTCCACCAATTGATATCTTTTTTCATATAATTCGCTTTGCTTTCGCTCAGCAATTTCCTCAAAGCAATTGACCCTATTAACTATATCATCTACAATGATAGGATCATTTCCACGCCAAGAAATCGCTTCATACCATAACTTTATTGCATGGTTGAGCTCATCATAACTTGCTTTAATGGCTTCAATTTCTGCTTCTCCTGATCCGTACACTGGTGCAGACAATTGTTTATCCACTATCCTGGTTATTAATTGCCTAAAAGAATCGTCTTTCGACAAAGCGTTAAAATAACCTGCGATAGGTAGCTGAAAATTAAGTTTTGCATTGAACCTTGGTCCAAGCTCAATCAGTGATCTTATCGCATTGCTATTGAAGAATTCCGAAGATATCCCATGCGAGCCAAAAAAAGTATACGAGAATGAGGGCAGATAATTTGCATTCAATAGTTTTACAAATTTTGTTAATGGTTGGCAGTACATAATCTTGCCTGCATCCAAAAATCTAGTAAAAATCCCATATAGGTATATCTCATGATGATCGTACAAAAATACACCGGCTCCTGAGAACCCATCGACCCTGTATTGACTACTGAATTCATCACTAAAATCCTGATTAATGTGCAGTTGAAACTGCCCGTTCTCAGGTAATTGTTGTGACCAGCTTGGATTAATAGCAATAATTTCTTTACCATCCGTTGCACTTGGGAATCCCTTTGCGACAAAATTAGAATGGTGGCTTCTATCAATAACCATATTCACGACGGGTAGCTCTCCCGAAATTGCCTCAACATCACTTTGCTTTAGGAGCAAAATAGCAACGTCATTATCAATATCTGCCCATACTAAATTATGATTGATTTTATGCTCCAAGGTTTCGTACATATCCTTACCTGGATTGTAAAACTGTAGTCCAATCACTTCGAAAGGTCTTTGAAAAGAATCTGTATCTTCAAAAAGACAGTGTGCCGCGGTCAATACATAAATGCGATTTTGCAACGACGGATGCCAGTATATTATGCCTGATCCGGATGTCTGCTCTGAAGTCAAATTAATCAGGCGTACAGAAAGCTTGGTTAATAACTGATCATTTTCTTGATCCATATATAATGAGGGCTTTAATTTAAATTATAACAATAAAGATAATAAGTTTTGAAATGTAGAACCGAACCGACTCTAGTTTTTATCTTAACACTACGTGCAGGATCTTATTTTGACAGTGTTTATCAGTATTCAAACTACTGGGGGTGTCGCTAAAAATGTCCACTGGTTTTCATCCATCGTATCCATCTTTTTTCGGTGTCTTGAGACAACGTTTTTCTTTAGCTTTAGCCATATTATTTGAGCTTTATTAATTAACAAATTTCATCATTTATCAAGTTCCGTTTTACTTCTCCATTAAGCGTTAAAAATTGAGAGTAATATCCCGCTTGGATATATCTTAATTTGCTGTAAAACTTGTCATTTCACCAGTTGATATTGAGTAAGCATAAATTAATTTTTTATAATCATCTTTGATGAAATAATAATTAGATGTTTATATATAAAAAATTTACACTAATCATTTTCTGTTAGTATTGGGGTGTCTGAATCGCTCTGAGAACAATATTAAACCTGGGCTTTGAAGTAGCAGTAGATTTGGCATCCTTTTTTGCAGCGGTAACCAGCATCAATTGTGCGATCCTCTATAACAATTTCACGATTTTCCTTTCTTAGTATATCAACACAAGCAATATCGCCATACCGAATCCAACATCGCTTGGATTTTCTTTCATCTTATTTTCTTTAAACGCTATCACTGAATATAGATACCATGCCAGCAATGGGACAGCAACAATCACCATGCGTAATATTAAGTGCCTGATAATATTCATATAGCTAGTGAATGCAAAAATTAAATAATAATCCCTTGTAAGGCAAACTGAACCTTTAAAATCTGGACCTGCAAGAAATTAAACTATTTCGTGTTATTTACCGATAATATTTGCCAGGTATTAAGCTCATAAAGAAGAGCAGCGTCGCCATCATTATTCCACACACTATTGCCTAAGTTCCAAAAATACGTGTACTCTGTGTTTCCATTTCCTAATTCTTTTTTGATAGTATTTCCGATTTTCGTGTGAAGCACCACCTTATCACCCTTCTTTACAGGCTGGTTTAGAAACTCATATACATGAACCCATTTATTGGAAATCCTACCGTTAGTGAAAGTTGTGTCACGGATGATATAATATTCAAGATTTGCATCTTCTACAACATCTATTAATACCTTTTCAGAATTGTGCGTGCCTCTATCGACAATTTGCGTCAATTGTAGTTTCATAGTTAAGAGCGTTTTAGTTTTTCTAAAAATAATGTTTTTTACAATACCGACCTCTACAAAAATTAATAAAATGCAATTAAATATCATTTTTAGACCTTCCCAATTCGCAAAAAAACATATAAAACCCTTTAGAATTCAGTACTCAAGGATGTACTGATTCCGACCACATTTTTGACCATTTCCTTAATGTTCATTTTCATTGCTTCCCCTTAATTTTTTTTAATAGAAAGAACGGATATGCTGTTTTTGTTCCATTTCAAGAGCAAAGGTATATCCGTGTTCTTAACGCAGGTGAAAGTTGACTCCTAAAGGATTTGGCAAAAAATCTCCACCCATGCGGGTCGTATTTATTTCCCAAAAACTTGCACCTCCTAAACACTAACCTGTTTTGCTCGTGAAACGAAACAAAGCATACTCTGGCTCTTTAGACGAATAAAAAAAATGTCAGAAATGAAAAATACAAACATTGGAAATGGTAACAGAGTGAAACGAAACAGCACCTCCTCTCATTACCGAATAAATCAGAAAAAAAATCAACTCGAAATTCAAAAAACCAAAATACAGAAATCATGAACATTATCGGAAGACTGACACAGGATGCGCAGGTACGCACAGTGTCAAATGACAAACAGGTAGTTAACTTTTCAGTGGCTACAAACGACAGCTACAAAAACAAGCAGGGCGAACGCGTAGAGCAAACGACTTACTTCGACTGCGCATACTGGCTAAGTGCCAAAGTTGCAAAATTCCTTTCCAAAGGCACATTGGTGGAGCTTTCGGGCAGGGTATCGGTAAGGTCGTGGTTAGGAAAAGATGGCGAAGCACACGCAGGGCTCAATTTTCATACCTCGAATATAAAATTCTATGGAGGTGGCAAGGATTCAAAACCCGCCGATGCTTCCCCAAAGGCAAAAGACGGCAAGGCTACAAACAAAGGTGAGGATGATGACCTACCGTTCTAACGGGCACTAAATCAATTCAACAATAATCATTTAAAATATTACATTATGGCACACAATTTAAATTTCAACGACCATACTGGAAAGTATTCATTTTTTAGTGTTAAAGAAAAAGCATGGCACGGGCTTGGGCAGATTGTCGAAGATTATCCCACAAGTGAAGAGGCCATCAAACACGCAGGGCTAGACTACGAAGTCATCAAAGCACCCCTTTTCACACAGGGCAGGGCAATGAGCATTGGAAACGAGGGTGAAATTATTGAACCTGATAATATCCTTCTTCCAAATAATTTTGCAACTCTCCGCACCGACACTAACACCGCATTGGGGGTAGTGGGCAAAGATTATCATATCGTGCAGAACAGTGAAGCATTTTCTTTCTTTGATGCCATTGTAGGCGGTGGTGACGGGATTCTCTACGAGACAGCAGGAGCATTGGGCAATGGGGAACGTATTTTTATAACCGCCAAACTGCCCGACTATATCCGCGTTGGCAACGGGGATGACGTGACCGAGAAATATATCTTTTTAACCACCTCTCATGATGGTAGCGGAAGTATCACAGCCGCATTTACCCCTATCAGAATCGTCTGTCAGAATACCCTTAATGCTTCCCTGCGCAGTATGTCAAATGTCGTGCGTATCAAACATACCGCAGGGGCAAAACAACGGTTGGAAGATGCTCACAAAGTAATGGGACTTGCCAATAGAATCAGTATCGAGTTAGAGGGAATTTTTAACCAATGGGCAAAAGTCCGTGTCAACGACAAGGAAGTAAAACGCCTTATCCAACTCGCATTATGTCCCAACAAAGAAACATTGGAGCATCTGCAAAAGGGAAATGAAGACGAAATCTCCACGGTTTTCAAAAACACCGTCGAAGATGCCTTCGCCTACGCTATGCTGTCCGACACCCAGCAAATGGAAACCACAAAAGGAACTTTGTTTGGAGCCTACAATGCCGTGACAGGCTACTATCAGAATGTACGCAGTTATAAGGACAGCGAAGCCAAAGTACAATCCATTGTCATGGGCGGTACAGCGCAGGGAAAAGCACAAAAAGCATTTGAGCTGTGTACAGCTTTTGCAGTCGATGGTGCAGAAATATTCTGTCTTAATTAAGTAACAACGGGCTACCGCTAAGGTGGTAGCCTTTTAAAAATAATCATTATGACCACTGAACAATTGAAAGAACAGTTTCTAGGACTTTTGACCATTAATCCGCCAAATTCCGAAATCGGGCTATTGTTCAATAGGGCGGTTGAAAGCGGGGTTTTGGATTATGAAAATGAGGAGGAAGAAAGTTACAGGACAGCCAAGATTATATATCATGCTATCCTGTGTGAAATGGCTCAACATTGGAAACCCTTAGATCCTATAAATCGGTCTGATGCTGAAAAACTTAAACGCTACCTCTAACCTAAAAAACAAAAAAATGAAACCTCTAGAAAGAATGAACAACGTTGAAAAAGGAAAATTCTTTGCTGACTTATTGCCCGAAGAATTACCCAACATAACCGGATTTATTGAGCAGGAAATACAACGTTTTCTAAGCGATGAACAGCCAATCAGAAACAGTTGGACAGGTACTCTAATAACAGCCGATTTTTGGTACAGTCTTGTGCAGGATGTCGAAAAGGCTATAAAACAATACGGTAGCAGACTGCACAAAAACCACCGATGGTTTGCCGACCAGTTATTTGATAGTTACAATGCGCTATTCACCATTCATTGCCTTGTAGAATATGCAACAACAGCAGAGTGTAATCACAAGCTTAAACAGGGAATACATTTCCTTTTCAGTGAAGCAAAGCTAAATTCAGACAACCACAAATTAAATCAACAGGCATGCAAATAACAGATTTGAACGGCTTCGAAATCGAGGTCACAGACCTTAAAGAAGCCATTAAACAGGCAAAGAACTTAAAAGATTTACACCATAACCCACCCGTCCCAAGTGATAAAGAGCGACAGCAATATTGGAAAGATTTATACGAAAAGTTAGTAACGCTAAAATCAAAAATACGGGCATGAGCAAATTAGCAGACAAAACAGAATACAGGGCACTATCCATCATTGCCCGAATGGTCAAAGACTTTGAAAGACTTCATTTTTTGAACATGACCAAAAATGATGACACGGATTCCTGTAAGGCTAGAAATCTTTTGGAGGGCATTATCCAATCGAACGGATATAAGGTCAATTATAATGGTAACAACAAGAAACCATTATTAAAAAATCAATAAAAATGAATTCGAACACCCTAAAACTTACTGAAATGGAAAACGAAAAAAATAACGCATTTGCAAACTGGCTTTTTAATGAATATGTAAAAGCCCACCGAAAAGCCGACAAATGTACTTCAAGACATTTTTGGAGCGTACTGGCAAAATATGCAAAAATTGGCTTTCCCAAAGCAGACCAAAAGGAAGAAAAGCAATACGCTGAAAAGCTCAATAGAATAGTAAAAAATGCTTTTCCAGATTGGAATACCCATCTCCTTATCCTCCGAGGAGAAGAAGGGAGAGCAGAATATGCCGAAAATATGGCAAGCTACGAAAAACGCCTCCGTGCAATCGGACATGACGAAGAAGAAATTCAGCAGATGATTAACAAAAAAATAAAATTTAACTATGGAATCGACTAATTTTTTCAATCAGATAGCCCAAATGAATATCACAGGTGATTTACAAATCACCATCAAACAGGGCGCAGAAAGCAATTGGATAGTATCGGTATTGCTTCAAAACGAAAGCTGTGGCGACAATGCCAAGCACATAATTGTTCCCTGTACACTAAGGGGAACAGCACAGGAATTGGACGAGGATTTTTTTGGAACCATTACCTCACCACTCGAAACCGCTTCGGGACTAATAGTCAACATGGAATCCTTTATGAAACAAATGGAAGAAGCCAAAAAACACTCAGCTATGGAAAAGGAAAAAACCGATAAGGAGAAAAAAGAAAAAGAGGGAAAAGATAAAAAATTTCAGGAAGCTATGTCAAAATCAACTGACCTTGAAAAAGAAAAGAAATACAAGGAAGCGTGGACGGCACTGCCAAAAATCACAGACTTTCCTCAGCACAACGAAGCCATCCGCAAAAGAATGTCGGAACTCGAAAAATTTCTTGCCCCAAGCTTATTTGGGGAGTAAAACAATTACTTAACTCAAAAACCTATTATTATGTTACTAGCCACACAACTCGACAGAGTATTTGTATTCAAAGAAAAAGAACAGGAAATTACCCTGAACGACCCTGAACCAAAATGGAGCGTTGAAAGTGTTTTGAATTTCTATGCCAACACCTACCCCATTTTAACTACTGCTAAAATATCAGCACCTAAAATTAAGGATGATAAAGTGCAATATCAGTTTGAAAGCGTGATTGGCACTAAAGGTTAAAATTAAAAAAATGAACCATGCAACAACCTATCATATCGGGAACAATAAAAACACCCGAAGAAAAACGGCAACAGCAGTTGAACAGGCAACTCTGCGAGTTTTCAAAATGGATGGAACGGACAAGGGATGCGCAGGAAATCCGAAAAGACAAACGCCAATCTGTACCGATAGCCATGCTTCCAATGGTTTTTTAAAAACAACTTTTCTGCCTAAACTGAAAACAGATAATTCCCTACAAGCTGGTCAGGAAGCAGGTAAATTGGAAAGGGATTTCTATAAGTCCCTTTCCAATCTGGCAAAGCACTATGGGATTGAGATACTTGAAACCAAGCACTTATCATATCCTTATAATATAGCACTTTCCCTTTGGGATGCTAAAACCAAATTAAAAAACAAAGTTAATCATCTGGAGAATGTACAGCTAATAAAAGAAAAAAAGAAAACTTTTCTGATGACAAAGGAATCATGTAACGTGGGATTAACCTTATACTATATCCCTGTAATCCCACTTTTTTCAATGCTAAAAGATAAAAGAAGAAACAAAACGGCACAGTTACTCCTTTCTGTTTGCAGTTACTTATACCATATTGTAGATGTTCCATATTTCAGACAGGAAGATTCATACCTGTATTGGCAATATGAAATGATGAGCGATTGGATTGAACAGGATGAAGTGGACGTAGACGATCAAAACTGCAAAGACGAACTCAAACACGCAGAATGCATTGGCGACCTTGTGGAACAAAAAATCTATAACCGCAAAACCTTGACAGTCTTTGAAAAGCGTTTAACCCATTTTAAAGCCCTAGACGAATTTGATACCGAGTGCCTGAAAATGGCAAAAGAAGCCTTTGAACTTTATACCCAATACCCTGCTGAAAGCATTTTTAGAAATGCCAAACCGCTTCACGATGATAATAATGATTATGATGCATACGAGCAGGAATGTATACCAATGGAGAAATACATTTCCTTTTGGGCTGATAGTGACGGTTGGCTGTCTGAAAGCCTTTCAGAATGTATCAACAACGAGTTTAATGAATATGGCGATGTGCAGGAGCCCCAAATTTCCAAACGTTTTGACGGAAGCCCGTTATCGGGCAACAATCTGAATTTTGAAAATCGTTTGTTCAATGTATTGGATGAATTAATTTATCTGCTTAACACTTATAAAAAAGAAAAAAATGGACACATTAACTGACCTTACAGAAAATTTCGGGACACTTTATCATCCTAAATCGGCGTTGGTTTTCTATCAGACATTAACGACAAATCCTGATTGCTACGTAGAATCTTTCGATATGGATCAAAACGGCAACTTAATTAACGCCCATCCATTAACCCATAGAGAAGCAAACGCCTTAGCTAAATCCCTAAAAATAGAAGCTGACAAAAAAAAGCCTTTTTTAAAATCAGAGGGAATTATGGGCAGTCATATTTTACAGGTTAACCCCGCCCATGATGGTATGGTAATATGGTACAGCAAAGCACAATCAAGAAATCTGCTTTTTATAGAAAATTTAGGTATTCCCAATGGAAAGGCAAATATCCCTCCCCTGCTTTGGGTTGCTAATCGAAACAAAATTTCGGTCTATGCCATGAATACGTGCAATAGACCAACAGAAAAAACGCCACTCTATCATGCCCCATTTTTTAACGTCAATGATAATGGTGCGGTGTGTATGGGAACCGTTGACATTAGCATAAAGAAAACCGCATCATTAGAAGAATTTACAACCGCTTGGGAAAATTATTTTTTCAACTCTTATTTCAGTCATTTAATGCTTAGTCATAACCCGATAAAAGGAAATCTGGTCAGTCTTTTTAAAAAGTTAATCAATACGGATAAACCTTTCCCAAAAGAAAAATTAGTAAAAACCAACAGAACCCTTAAAAATGTACTGCGATGATACCAAAAACAAGAATCCACTTTACGGACGATTATTTAATCAATCCAACCAATCCCATTGAAGTAAACCTTATTGGCGCAGGCGGTACAGGCTCAAAGGTGCTGACTGCCCTGCTTGAAATGAACCACAGTTTAATTGACTTGGGACACGCAGGTTTGTCGGTTAGACTATGGGATGATGACATCATCACCGAAGCCAATTTAGGCAGACAACGATTTGCAGAAAGTGAGGTAGGACTGTATAAATCGGTTGCCCTGATTAACAGGGCGAACCGGTGGTCAGGAACAAATTGGAAAGCAGAAACCGTAAAATTTCAAAAAAATGAATTGGGAAAAGCACCCGAAAATACACAGGCAAACATTTACATTTCCTGCGTAGACACGGTAAACGCACGTTTTGAATTGGCCGAAATTTTAAGGGGTATTCATAATAGCTTGTCATATCGAAACACGCCTAAGTATTGGCTCGATTTTGGAAATGCTAAATTTACAGGTCAGGCAATCCTCTCCACCATAGGAAACTTAAAACAGCCCCAATCTGAGAAATACGAAACAGTCGCACAACTGCCATTTGTTACCGAAGAATTTGGAGATTTACTAAAACAATCGGAATCAGAAGACAACACACCTAGCTGTTCTTTAGCCGAAGCATTGGAAAAACAGGATTTGTATATTAATTCTGTATTGGCTCAGATGGGTTGCTCTTTACTTTGGAACTTATTCCGCAATGGAATGACCGAAAACAGGGGCTTTTTTCTTAACCTAAAAGATTTTCGCTCACAACCTATAAAAGTCTGATAATGCCAAGCCCGAAAATTCGGGCGGCGCAAAGACAAGCACTCACGTTGTTCGTGGACGTCTTTGCGCGGAAAATCGATGCAACACCATTCATCAATTTTTCTTGCCAGATTCCCCAAAATTGCCGAATACAGTTGCGGTTTTTTTGCGTGGGATATTCCAAATATCCCTGATTATATTTAGATGGACTTCTTTTCTTTCCGCATAAGCGGCCAAAGAAAAGAAGCAAAAGAACGCCGCATATTACAAATGGATAGCTTTTGGATATAATTATTCGAATTGTTTTGTAAGTTCTTCTTTGGTTGGTAAAACTGCTTTATATTCTTTGGCAAATATTTTTTTATTATTTTCCGGTAAAATAAATTCTACAACGGTACGATTTGCGTCCTTAGAAAGAATAATACCTATGGTCGGATTTTCATCCGATATTTTAATTTTTCGGTCATAATAATTTACATACATCTGCATTTGACCAATGTCCTGTTGGGTAAATTTACCAATCATTACGTTTGACAGTACAAAACATTTCAGCAACCTGTTGTAAAATACAAGATCTACAACAAAACTACCCCCTTCAAAGGTAAACCTGCGCTGTCTCCCTTCGAACAAAAAACCTTTGCCAAGCTCCAGCATAAAATTTTCCAGATTATTTATTATAACACTTTTACCATTATTTTCCGAATATTTATTATCCTCTTTTATTCCGAAAAAGTCCAGCATATGATCTACGAGCTGACCATTGGCTGCAAGTTCTTTGACTGCATCTCTATTCCTGCTTAATATCAAACGCTCAAATAGGGCACAATTATATTGTCGCTGTAGTTCCCGTACCGACCATTTATTCTGTATCGCTTCCGTTTCGTAAAAGTTACGCTCATCCTCATTTTTCATTTTTAAAAGTTGAACATAATGTGTCCAGCTTAAACTAAATCGCGTTTCCAAAACCCCAATCACTGGTCGAGGAATTCGGTGCTGGTAATTGATATAAAAGCTTCTCATATATTCCAGATTGGACATAGAATAGCTCGTACCAAATTCCTTGCTCAACTCTTCACTTAACAACAAAATTGTTTCTTCAGCATAACCTTGCTGTTCATCTTCAACAATCATTTTACCGATCTGAAAATAAGCTGCAATCATGGCACGCTTACCATTTCGTCCAGTATATTGCTGTGTTTTGGCAATAATACTCTCTATATTTTCTAAAAGAGGGAACGGATTAGTTGTACTCATTGTTAAATATTTGGCGAAACTAATTTACTAAAATTATAAAGGGGAAACAGTTGATTACACTTTCCACATCATAAAATTTTCCCCCTGGTTTGATTTGTTGCTATACTATATTAAAGTTTCCAATTGTCAGAAGTTATTGATCTTAATTTTTAAAATTCATTAACGTAACTCTTAGATCTTGGCAGAATGCAAATGAGACTGCCTTTCAATTTTTTTAAGCAGAACCTCTAACCTGTTTGAAAGTATCCTGTCAGCAACCTTCTCATAACGGTCAAGTTCCTTCATTGCTATAACAAAGGCCTTGTACAAATCATCTAAATCTCTATCGGTAAGTTTTATTATTTTTTCTTCCACCTTCATTTCCAAAATATACTTAGGAGAAAGACGTGATGATTACGGATTTCCGTAAAAACACGTAATAGATGAACAGATAGTTTTCATAACTTCCGATCGTAAATTACAATTTGGCAGAAAACGACCTATTCAATGAAACAATCTATATAGTATGACAGAACTGAAACTAAGACTTTCCAACGAACTTAAAATATTGTTGACGGACTGCGAAGAAATTTGGATAGCAGTTGCCATGATATCCGATGCTGGTTTTAATTTTATCCAGAAAAACGTTAATCCATCTGCTAAACAAAATTATTTGGTTGGAATAGAGCTGCCAACTTCACCAACCGTTCTAAGACAGCTCATGAACTTAGATGGGAATGGGCTAGTCGAAAGCAGGATCTACCATAAACCAGGCAAATTTTTCCATCCAAAAATCTACATCGTTAAAACTGGAGGAAAACTCCATGTCTTTGTAGGTTCGGGTAATTGTACCGATGGCGGGTTAGATAAAAATATCGAGATAGGTGCTAAAATAGACGAAAGGAACTTCTGCGAAAAGTCACTGGAATGGTATAATGCTACGAATAAAAATGCCCGGATCATTACAGAAGACTTTTTACTGTCTTACGAAGTTTTGTTTAAAAACCGCAAGGAAAGAATAAAGAATGACCAACAAGAGCTTCAAATTCTTTTTTCTGAGGAGATTACCCCCATAAATCTCGAAAAGATAGATTTTACCAACCAATTTTTCAAGAAAGAACATTTTCAAGCATTTGAAGGACGAAAACCGTTTGACAGGTCACCTCAATCTAATGAAGAAAGACAGAAAGTAAGGAATCAATTGTATAGGCTACATGACAAGGTATTACCAAAAATAAAAGCAAAAAAATGGAAGCTCGCAGAACATTATACTTCTAATGACATTGTTTCATCGGCAATACATGGTGAATACACTGCAAATGATCTTCAGGCAATTTGGCTACATTATGGTCGGGACAAAAAAGAAATTAAAGCCTATGGGCCAAAAGAAACGCCACTTGGATATATGCGTCTGCAGGTCATTATCCACAAGGACAATGTAGGAATATGGAACAGGATAGGAAAAGATAAAGGCAGTCAGATCGACAGAGATAATTTGAAACAAAAATTAAGGACAGACAAGGTTTACAGAGAAACCTTTTTTAATGTGATAAGCAATTTGCCATATGGCTATTTCATCGAACTTAACAACCAGCCGAAATTTGTTGAAGAATTTGAAAATGAACAGGCGTTAACAGAATTTTTATTAAGTGCTGATTTCAACCAGTATTTCATTATAGGTATTGACCTTGCGCCCGATGATCCCAGACTGTCCACGCAGAACATTGCAGACACTGTGATCACAAATTTTGAACTATTATTGCCAACCTATGAACTTATAAAACATAAATTGGTCTTATAGTTATATAATCTATAAAATAAATAATTAACCTCTAAAATAATACAACGTGTTCAAATTTTACTCAGTACCATGTGCAGATCTTATAGAAAACCTCGCAGGATCTCTTGCAAGCATCAAGTTTTCTTCCGCATTCAATCTTAATGATCCATACGAATTAAAGTTCAATTTGGTTATTGATCCTACTGCACAGGAACACCGCAAACAATATTTTAAGAATCACCCATCAGACACAGAAGAAGATTTTTTGTCTTGGCAAAAACACGCTATAAAACATGATGGTTACAGTTGGTATGCTGAACAGCAAATAAGAAATGAAATAGGACAGTCGATCACCTTATGTTCCTTCACAGAAGGTAATAACAGCAATCTGATGTGGTCGCACTACACAGCCAACCATACAGGAATTTGTATAGAATATCATCCTGAGCTATTTGAGTTTTTCAGAACACTGGACGGGTTCGTTGGAATTGGAAATATAATTTACGCTGATACACCACCCTCAGTAATGGGTTTAGATAAACTAAATATTATAGCAGAAAAAATAATGTTTACTAAACAATCCGAATGGAATTATGAAAAAGAACGTCGTGTGATTTTGCGAAGTAATAACAATACGGATTTTATACAAATTGAAAGAAAATACATCAAAGCCATTTACATTGGTTCAAGGACACCAAGTGATATCGTAAAGAGAATTCTGGAGGTTTGCCAAAATTCTGATATTAAAGTGTACTATGGAATAACCATGGGTAAGAGTTACGAAGTGAGCTTTAGCGAACACAAAGAGGGTACAGGATATATGAGGGCTTTTTGGGAATAGCCTATTGCTGTAGGATTATGCACTACTCTTCTATGCTTTTCTGATCGGTATCTTGGAGACGCTGTTTAATAAAATCCGTCGGACGAATCCCGTTGATCTCTTGGAATAAGTTTGAAAAATTAGTTCTGGAAGCCATTCCACATTCTTCCGCCAAAGTTTCTATCTTATAATGAAGGTATTTTCTTTCTTTATAAAGTTTGTCAGTGATAAAGGCAATTCGTAGTTCGCTGAGATATCTGTTAAAATTCATCCCTTTATAATCATTGATCACCTGTGAGAGATAGCTATGGTTAGTGACGAACCTAGCGGCGAGTTTATTTAATGTAAGACCACTTTCAATAAAACCAGAACTATCCTCAAAGTCCCTTAACCTCAGCAGAATATCATCCACGATTTTTTGCTCAATGTCCAGCTTATAATTCTCCTTTCCCTTTGTCTGTCCTTCACGTGCGATCAGCTCATCTTTACTGAGGATCTTCTGCTCTAAAAGCCTGTACTGCTTACGGATTTTCTTTTCACTCCTATGTTTGAAGAATAAAGCTATCATCAGTGCGGCGGCGATAGTTGCCAAAGTCCAAACTATCCAGACGATTTGTGAAATTCTTCTTTCTAACCGAGTTTTTCCATCAAGCAAAGTATTGGTATCATATTCTCTATGAATCTTGGAAAAAAGGTATCCAAAGTCACGACGAATAATCTCATCAGCTTTTATAAGTTGTTTGGTATAATAAAGCTCTTTTTTAATATCCCCTTTTTCTTTATAATGATCGATTAATACCTCGTAGTTATTTCTAAGCTCAGGTAATATGAAATGATGTTTCTGAAACACTGAATCTACTTTCTGAAAAAAGGGCATTGCATTATCCATATTACCTAGCTCGAGATATGATTTTCCAATATAGGAATAGCAGACGCTCGTCCATGCAAAATCATTAACACCCGATATTGAGGTTATGGAGCTTTCCAGAGATTTTATGGAATTATGGTAATCTCTTTTGTAAAACTGGCCAATACCCTTTTCTTTTAAAAAATAACCGTACTCCTGTTGATAGTCCTTATTTGATGACGTTAGGGAAAGTCCGATGTTTGTCAGGGAGTCTGCTGATTTTTGATTACCTAAATTGCGGTAGCATACAGCCATCTGATGCAGACTGTTGTAATATCCACGTTTATTTCCATACCGCAGATTGGGATGTATATCTTTCTTTGATTCTTCTTCAAAGAAAGTTTTAGTCTGTTTTAATAATACTAGCGCCTCATCATAGTTACCAATATAACTTTTAACGACACCAAGAAGATAGTACACCTTGTTTTTATAGTAGGGATCGTTACTTTTCTGAGAATATTTGTACGCAATCAGGAATTCATTCAACGCCAGTTTGTATTTTTTTAAATTAAAATAATACACGATGCCTTTGCTTGTATAAGCTCTTCCGATCAGATAATCATCTCTTGTCAATTTTGCGGCCCAAATTGCGCTGTCGGCATATTTTAGTTTATCATCAGGCGAAACAGAATATAATAATCCATCTTTATATCCTTCCACAAGCTGGGGGTAATTTTTTTCGATTCTTGCCTTCTGAATATATTTTCCCACTAATGGTAGCATACTGGAATCATTTTCCAGCCCGTTTTCATAATTCAATTTTATCCGGTAATAATCCGTAGTATCCTCTTTCTGTGCAAAAAGAGGTTCACATAAAAATATTGCTAAGATTAGAATACAAAGACGGGATCTTATATTCATGGCCATGGTTAAGTTTGCTTATCAAAATTATGAAAATTCACCCAATTGGGAGTCAGGCAACCTGTATTTACAAAATTTTCAACAAACACAAGATGAGTGCGGGTTACAAGGGTTTCCGAGCCGTGCTTATTGATAAATAAGTACGTACTTATTTATCAATAAGCACAAACAACAGTTTTTTACCAATAAAAACACTTATACCTTCGATCTCAGAATTCTAATCAAACCGGCCGGGATAATCTCAAAACTAATCAAACAATGAAAACGATTATCTCATCAGTTTTAATCATTGCAGGAATGATAACCATGCATTCCTGTAGGCAACAAGACGAAGCACAAGATGCCGATCTACAAACCCAAGTCAGCAAATCTGATACGGAAATACAGAGAGGCAACGATACCATAAACACTGCCTCTATTCCGGGAGCTTTTAATGGGTCAAAAGATTTCGATGACGACACTACAATAACCGATCCTCCACCTAAAGATCGTGATCAATGGAGAAATAGGGAATAACTTTATCCGTAGGATATTGTGCTGCGCGAAAGAACTAATTATCAAAAATAAAATCATGCGAAACAAAATACTCATCGTTGAAATCGTAGTACTATTACTGGTTGTTTTGTTCCTGTATACCGGAATAAGTAAGTTAGTGGATTTTAAAACCTTCACTTATGACCTGAATAATCAGCCATTTCCAAACAGTTTCACACCTTTTTTGAAATGGGCGGTTCCGTTATCTGAAATTGCGATTGTGGGTACACTTATGTTTGAGAAAACCAGGATTATAGGTTTGTATGCATCCTTGGTATTAATGTCGATGTTCACTATTTACACAGCCCTCGTGCTTTTTCATGTTTTTGAATATGTACCCTGCAGTTGCGGAGGGGTAATAAAACATTTAAGCTGGCCGCAGCACTTAGTTTTTAATTCATTCTTTGTAGTTATAACATTTATGGCTATAAAATACCAAAGGACTAAAAAAACACAATTGAATTATAACATACAATAACCATGAAAAATTTCTGGCCAGAAATTCAGAAGGGGTAGCCGAAAACCTTTTCCTAGAGTAGGCAACCAAACTAAAATTATTTTATCATGAAAAATTTTAAATTATTATTAGCTACAGCTGTATTGTTCGCTGTAGGGAGTGCATTTACTGCTAGCAGCAAAACTGTAGCAGGAGAGTATGTTAAAGACGGAGATACTTGGGAACTGAAAGATGGCGGTACTTGTGAGTTAGAGCCTAGCGAAGTTTGTGACTATACAAAAATAGGTTCTGCAACTACAGAACAATATCCTGATCAGTTTCAAAATCCTGCAAATTTTTCTGCCCATACAATTAACGCAAGATATGAGCCATAATAGCTTGTATATATGCAATTGAATATTGGTTTGACCTTATGGTCAAACCAATATCTTGAGTTTGGCTAATTTCTCATGTAAAAAAGTGAAGACAGGATAGGATTGGCTAATTTTTCCAACTTTGCCATTTTTTTCTCTATGTTCACGAAGTCGGAAAAATTGATTCTGATACTTTCCAGCCATTTTTCTGCTCTGAATCTGTTTAGTATATCGCCTGTTGTTGTTCTTGTCCTCAACGCATTCTTATACCATTTTGTTCCAGGCAGAGAAATCTTTTCGGCCAGGTTGGTTTCGTGCGCTGCCAATAGCATCATCCCATAGCAGGCTGAAATAAACGCGGGTACTTTTTCCACAACACCTTTTAACCTAACCTGGGCCTGGCCACAGCCGATCAAAGTTTTCTGGTCCCGAAAACCAACCTCTATTTCCCACCTTCTTATATAGGCCTGCAACAGCATGCTTATTTCCATTTCTGGATTGGTGCATATCAGATAGGCTGGGTTCCTGTAAAGTAGCTTTGATTTTTTTGTGAGCCTGTAGCCGACCGGTCTTACTATGACAAGCATCAGGTTTTTCGGTCCAGATTTCCTCCATCTTACGTTTCTAACCACTTTGACATCAAATGACCTGATTTTTCCTGCTGCCCAAGCCCTCACCGCCATATATGGGTACTGCTGGTCCTGGCGAATCATTTCCGGGGTGGGAAGTTCCTCTCCATAATACTTTTTTCTGCCAGATCCCTGGGGCTGTTCACAGGGAAGTGCATAAAGCTTACAATCTTTTCTGATCCTGCCTATCATATCAACATTATCCGGGAGCTTTCTTATCACTGTTTCATTGGTATAGCTTCCGTCCACGCTTATGACAAGTTTTCTTTCCGCGTGTCCGTCGCTGTCCAGATCGGTCCTTAACTTAACAATGCGCTGGGCACCGATCTCACTAAGCTTGGCTTTTTTCTGGGTTTCTTTGAAGATATCAATTTCTGCCTGTGAGGCAGTCTTACCGGGCTTCCTGGTGGCGGGGCAATGGACAAGGTCGACAGGTATAGCTTTTGAAGGACCAGAGGATCCATTCTCCAGCAAGGAGAGCGAAACCTGTATAAATCTTTGGCCCCAGACGAAATTGTTTGCAAAAGGTGGCCCCAATGGATCCCTTAGCCAAGAGGTCCCAAATACATTTCTTCCCTTTTTACGAAACAGGGTATCGTCCATATGGCCATAGATGTTCGTATCCTCACTGGAAAGATTGAGTTTCTGTACACGTCTTCTTACAGCCCCGAAGATCCCATCAAGGTTCATCCTGTCGTCCTTGAACAGTCTGTATGCCGCAGACCAGTCCTTGAACTGGCTACCATTGGCCGAGAGCATGCCGGTAATGGTACACCGGCCAAGGCATCCCAACACACCCAAGGCCAATGACCTTGCGCGATCAAAGGTTCTGGACTGCTTGAAGGCTGGCAGGCAGCCTTCGAAAATCGATCTGAAGCATCCGATCAGGGTTTCTTGGGGAGTTTTTTTTTAAGGTCCTCAACGGACTCATCACTTCTCTGAAGGATCAGTCGCTGGTTGTCATCGATAATCCACTCCACAACCTCGCCCTGCTTGAACTCGATTGCCTGGGCGACAGCTGAGGGGAAATTAACATACCACTGCTCGCTTGTCTTTCTTTTTATAACCTGTACTTTGGTTGGATATCCCATATCTAGTTGTATAACTAGATGTAAAAATCAAAAAAAATAACCGTAAAACCAAATATACGGCTACTTTTTTTTCTTGACTAGTAAATAGCCAAACTCAAGATATTGGTTTGACCTTATGGTCAAACCAATATTTTATAATTGTTTATCAATCAAGGATAATAAGGCTTCTTTACTTTTTTGATTTTCTGGACTAGGTACAGAAGTGGTGACCACTCTTCCTTTTTTATCAAATAAAATAAGAGTAGGATAATAAGTTACACCGTAGTGTTTTACTACCGGGTTGTTTGTTCCCAAACCCTCTGTAAAAAGATCGATGCTACCCTTATTTGTATATATTTCTTTGCTAACGCTCTCTTTCCATAGCACCGTATCCTTATCAACGCTGATACTGATGAATACCAAATTTTTGTTGTTTTTATAGCTCCCTATAATTGGTTTCATTCTTTGAGCTAGAACCTTGCATCCGGTACAACCCGTAAACCAAAAATCAAGTAACACTACTTTTCCCTTAAACCCATCCATTGTTCTAATTTTTCCAGTAATATCAGACAACGAAAAATTATAAGCTTGACTCCCGGGCTTGGTCGAATTGTTTAGAGAACCTAAAAGCGAAATACATTCCAAATCATTAACAAATTTAAGTGCTGTAGCCATTTCCGCAGACCCATTTTTTAAACGTTTATGCGATTTTAACAGATAGTGGGTAACCAATCTATCTCTTAATATACCCTCGTAATTTTCATATATCTCCTCAACTCCAGAGTAAATTTTATCGGGATTTGGCAATGGCGATATTGCACCAGAAAAATTAGCTTCTGATCTTCCCAATTGATAGGTTTTAAAATCCAAAAATCCTGCAGAGTACGCTAAAAGTGAATCAGGAATTTCATTAAAAGATTGCTTATCTTTTTTTAAATAAATAGAAACCAGAGTGTTTTGAATCCTTCTCTTTTCTTTTAAAGTAACATCACTACCAAATACATTGTACGAAGAATTTATCGAACTTAAAATTTGCTTTTCGCTTTTCCCATACAAATCAGCTTTCAAAACATAATATGATAGTGAAGATATTTGATCTCGATAGGCTTCAAGCACAAAATTACTGCAGTTTTTAGCTCCTTCTACATGCTTAATGCTATTACTAGCGCTGACAGGATAAAATGACGAGTAAAGTGAATCTAAAACAACATCTTTATTTTCTGTATGATAGCTTCGCGGTGAATTAAAGAATGGAAAAGCTCTGGCTATTTTATCCATATCATATCGACATTGATACTTAGCTGAGCCTTTACCACGAAAGATGAGTCCATCGCGATTGACGAAAATTTTCACACTATCACCGGGTTCTGCAATATAATTTACCAAGAGATAACTATCATCTTTCTTCTGCAATGAAAAATAAATGAATTTACCAATAGAATCGGATTGAATGCTAAAATGATTATTAGCTGTTGGATCGGCTAATTCTTTGTTTCTGATAGGGGTTGCAGCCCATGCATTATTCTGATACAACATGGTTATGGTATCCTTCTGCAGGCTGCTATACGAAACCTCAATCAAAATATCTGTTGACTTTTGAGAATATGCAGTGAGAAAAAAAAATATTACGCTTACCGTTAAAAAAAACTTTTTCATATTATCTTATATTTTGTTCGATACCACTTTTCAAAATTTCGATTTGTGGTATTAGAAAAGTGTAACGTGAATCATTTGGCAATAAAGAATAGATTACATTGTCAATACTTCTGGTCAAAGTAATCGCAAATCGCGGATCTGTATTAAGCCTTCTTAAATCTTCCCATCGAGTATTTGAAGTAAATGGGAGTTCTTTTCTTCTTTCATCTAAAATCTTAGTTAGAACCAGATCTGAATTTGAATTATTGTAAGGTATATAAGTCACATTCTTATTCCATCGCATTTGTAACAGCAAATTCAAATCTGCAAGTGCAGCAGTCATATTTCCTAATCGAGCATTACATTCTGAACGTATAAGATATAATTCATTCGACGCCAATCCGCTAAAAAAGCCACTTCCACCAGTATATTTACCTGTAAAAAAGAAACCCCCACTATTGCTACGGAAAAACATGGCTTTTCTTAGGTCGTTCACATTGTACGAATTATAAAAAGATGGCACCATTAATAGACGGGCAGCATTCACCGGACTATAACTTTGGCTAACAGCATAAAAAATAATCTCTGGATTATTCCCCGTAAAAGTTGGAAATGAATAGGTCGGTAGGGTGTTGAGGGTATTGAAATCAAGAAGATTATTATTTTGGCTTAATGCCTGGTCAGAGTAGGTCTTTGCATGATTATAATCCCCCATCAATAGATATGTTTTAGATAAAAGTGCGGCAACAGCGGTTTTTGACGGCCGTGTTTTGTATAATGGTGTAACTGGTAATAAATCCTGCGCCGCCAATAAATCACTTAGAATCTGATTATAAGTTGCCTGAATACTAGATCTCACGGACTTTTCACCCACATTATCTGTCAAACGAATAATTATTCCTTTATCAATAGAGGCAGTATTTGCATTATAGGGAGGCGCGTATATTTGCGCCAAATTGTAAAATGCTAATGCCCTAAAAAACAAAGAACTACCCTTGATATTATTGTAAACCGCATTATTTTCGCTCGAAACCTCCATCTTCTGTAAACCAGACAATGCGATATTTGCATATTCTATCATTTTATAGGGGTTGTCCCAATCAGGGCTTAAAGCAGTGACAGATCCTTCATTAATATCGGAAAGCCATATGTAAGCATTTTTTCGAGGAATATCTGTTAAAGCCTTCCAGACAGCTGGTGTTAGGTAATAATTATCTGCTGCCACCATCCCCATCGCAGGGTAGTTCTCATTCATAATTGAGTTGTTGTCAAGGATCGCTTGATAATCTTCAAGAGTTGATGGAACAACATCAGACTTGCTTGATTTAAAATCAAGCCATTGATCCTGTTTCTTACATGCCACTATACTAAGGGCAATTAGTATAATAATAAATCTTATTTTCATAATGCTATTTTATATTAGCTCTTATACCAACGGCATAAGTACGAGGTGAAATTATATTTGAAGTATACCCGGCAAATGTGCTCTGATTAAAGTCCGGGTCGATTCCGGATTTATTTGCTCTCCAAATGATCCCAAGGTTATTAATATATCCATAAACCTCGAAGCCCCTGAACCCAATTTTCTGAATAAAGGAGTTGTTGAAGCGATATGACAGACTAATATCCTGCAAACGGATGTGATCGGCTTTTTCCACTAATATCTCTGAACCTTGGTAGAAATTGTTTCTATTCGCATTAATTGCATATACCAATGAAGGTACAGTTGTGTGCTGTTCATCTCCTGGATTCTGCCAGCGCTGATTATAATCTGAATTAAGATTACTGAGGATTTCAGTATAGTTCAAACTGGTCGAAACCTTTCGATAGAAGTACTTTAATTTATAGGTAATATTTGCCGAAACGGAAAAGTTCTTATATGAAAAAGTATTACGTAGAGAACCGAAAACATTAGGCCTGGATGAACCGTTATAGACCAGATCTTCATTTTTTGCGCTATTGATAATACTGACGTAATCTTTACTTATCACGCCATTTAAATATCCTTGTGGATCACCCGTTATGGGGTCAAGTCCCGTCCATTTGTAACTGTAAATTCCAAATAACTGATTACCTAACACAGGAAAAACGCCACCATTAAATGCCAAAACCGAATTGTATCCGGCTAATTCAGCATTATTATATTTCAAATCATAGGACAGCACCTTGTCTTTTAATAAGTTCAAAATAAAATCTGTATCCCAACTAAATGCCCCTTGGAAGTTTTTTGAATTTAATGTAAGATCTACACCATTTGTTCTAACTTTTGCGGTATTTCCCATATAAGTCGAAAATCCAGTTGAGGGTGCCAAAATTGTATTCTGAATCAAATCATTCCCTAATTTTTGGTACACTTCTACAGAGCCATTCAACCTAGATTTTTTCGAGGAAAAATCTACACCAATATTGGTATTTCTAATCTTTTCCCAACGCAAATCCGGATTCGGCGGACTGATAACAGTTGCAATTCTTGCGCCTGTCAACTGACTCGTACTATAATTTGCAGTTAGGTAAGCAGATGCATTGTAAACATTTCCATTGTAGCCATAGGTAGCTCTAAGCTTTAAATAAGGGAGAAAATCCACATCATAAAACTTTTCTCTGCTCAACTCCCAACCTAAGCCCAGTGACCACAGAGGAGTAACTTTATCATTAGTTTTTACACCGAAAATGTTTGCCCCATCTTTTCTTCCACTTATAGATAAAAGATAACGATTGAGATAGGTGTAGCTGGCATTAGCGTAATATGATACATATCTTGTGGTAATGTAAGTAGGGGCAACATCTCCATTGGGTGATGGTAATAGACGAGTGCCAAAACTCGTTGGATTCACGTGATAATAAGTATTGTAATTCAAATTTGCTACCGAAATCCCCAGATCATCATCATAACCATATACAGTATTTGTGTTTGCACTTGTAACGATTTCTCTAAGCTCTGCCCCTGAAATCGCAGAAATAAGATGTCTATTTGCAAACTCCTGATTATAATTAAATTGCCACCTCAAATTATCTGAATTAAGTTCCGTGTTGGTTGTCCCCAAAATTCCCCCTAAAGGAAGTGGATACGATAATGCTCCTGTATTGGCGTTATACTGAGTATAAGTATTCACAAGGTTTCTTGCATAGTAACTCTTTGGACTATAATGATTAGAATTTTCACCAATTTGTCTTTCCGACTGATATTGAATAGATGTATTTAAAAATTGACCAAAATTGTATTTTACAGAACCACGTAATAAAACACTATTTGTTTGGGTGGTATTGCTTGTCATGCCCCTTTCATCAAGAGGGCGGTATTCCCAGTTCAGAAATCCACGGGAACTCGTCAAATCGGTATATGTTTTACTATATATATAAGGAACAGGAAGAGAATTTCCCTCTGAATCAGCAAGAGAATTATACGGGTAGTTAGAAGTGTATGAAGAACCTAAAACCTCCTTACTTCTATTGTAGATGATTCCGACAGTTAATTCTAAATTCTTGATTGGACGATAGGTATTAGTAGATGTAAAACTGACACGAGTATAATCGCTGTTTATTAAGCTACTGCGGTTTTTATCGACACCGAAAGTCATTGCATAAGTTATCTTGTCACTACCACCTCTAAAGTTTAGTGCGTACTGTTGTTTTATACTTGGTTGATAGAAATACTTACTTATCTCATCCCTCACATCTATGCCTTTTAATTTATCGAGCTGGCTTTCGGATTCTGATTGACTGATTGTACCAGACCGTTGCTTTGCAAATATTTGAACAGCTTGTGAAATAACCGGATAAGTAGTGGTATTGGTCAAATCTGCATTGTAATACCCTTGACTAAATAGATATTTCTGTATCTCGATATAGCTCTCCGAATTGAGAAATCTCCTTGAATATTTTATATCAGGTTTTTCCCCAATGGTAAAGTTGCTATTGAATTCTATGTTTAACGGGGTGTTCAACTTTCCTTTTTTTGTAGTAATGACAATTACACCATTACCACTCCGAGCGCCCCAAATTGATGCTGCTGCTGCATCTTTTAAAACTGTTATGCTTTCTATGTCATTAGGATTGAGATTCCCTACATCACCCTCGTAGGGAAAGTTATCCACTACAACCAAGGGATCAGCATTGACCTTACTATCTATCGTATTTCTACCCCTTATGGTTATACCTAGTTTTTCATTGGCAGGCAATAGCCCCGTTGAACCCGAAGATTTACTGAAGATTAAACCGCTCGTTATCCCATCCAATCGGTCAAGGACATTAGTACCCACTCTCCGGTTAAATAGCTCGTTATTAATCTGAACAAAAGAACCAGTTGCTCGTTCTTTGGGTATATTTTGATATCCAGTTGAAACGACCGAAACATCATCAAGCCTTCCACTAATCATCTGTAATTTCACAGAGATACTTTTATTCGCTATGGCTTTTACTTCTATTGATTCGTATCCTACATACGATATAACTAATATGCTGTTATCAGCGACATTATCAATAGTAAATTTTCCTTCAGTATTTGTAACTGAACTTAGGTTAGCATTTTTAACAGTAACAGTGGCTCCAACCAAAGCATGACCATTTTCATCAGTTACAATTCCGGTAATGGTTTGTTTGTTCTGTTTTTCCTTGGTTTTTTCTGGAACAGCAGTTTTTTCTTTGACAACTATCGTTTCGTCTACAATTTCGTAGGTAAAGGAAATGCCTAAAAAGATTTTATCTAATGCCGCTTTGAGTGGTAAATTGTTTATGCTTGTGGTTATGGGTGTATTTTTACCCAACATTTTGCCACTATACCAAAATCGATACCCCGTTTGCTTTTCTACCTGTTTAAAAATCTGATACAACGGGGTTGCCTTTGCTTCCAGGGTTACATTTTGCGCCTTTACGCTTGCCGCTGTTGCAACAAGGGCAGTCAGGAACATCAGAAAGATGATTAAATGTAACCTCATGACAGTGGAATTTAAAAATATCGTTTGAATGGTCTTTTTAAGAAAAGACCAGAAAACTGTTGCACTATGCCTTTTTGGATAGTACCTGTTTGCTGAAAAAATCATAAGTTTGTTTTGGTTTTACTGCAAGGTTATCCCATTTGAGAGCGTGTAAGATGCCTTGCAGTTAGTTGATAAAATTGGTTAGTGCCGATTGTTCACAAAACCCACTTGAACCGGAGCATCCTCGAACGATGTCTCCGGTTTATTTTTGTGGGCTTCATTAACTAATCCTAAAAATTAAAAAAACTATCTCATAGGCAATTGCAGTTTAAATTTGACATATCGGACATTTATTTTCCTACCGGACGATTAGGGTTGTAATATTATTTTTTTTCTTTAAGGTAAAATGAACGTTGCTCAATTCGAGAATACGAAGTACTGTCGACAGGTTTGAACTGCGCTTAATACCACCATTAAATACTTCTTTGGTTGGACTGCCTTGATATTCGATTTCAATATTGTACCAGCGGCTAACCTGTCGAAGCACTTCCTGAATCGGTGCATCTCTGAAATAAATTTCGCCTTCCTTCCATGCCAGTGCAGTCTGCAAATCAGCTTCACGGACATTTATATTTCCGTCAGCAAATAAAGATTGCTGCCCGGGTTTTAAGATGATATTATCCTTTACATTATGATTGTTCAGCGGCGAAACTTTGACCGAACCCTCTTCAAGGGTGGTCACAGTACGTCCTTCGTCAGCATAGCTGTTGATGTTGAAGTGGGTTCCCAGAACCTCAACTTCCTGTTTTGCGGCCTCCACAATAAAAGGATGCTGCTTATCTTTGCTTACTTCAAAGTAGGCTTCGCCAGCTAACAGCTTTACTTTCCGCTTTCCCTGCTCTCTCAGGTTGGCAGAATACTGTAAAGTCGTAGCGGCGTTAAGCCACACTTTGGTGCCGTCAGACAGCACAATTTGATAGGTTTCCCCCTTAGCAGTTGAGAGTGTGTTTACTCTGTTATCTACACCCTCATTTGATTCGGTGACGGTATAAATTAACTCTCCATTTTTATTTTTTAAAACACTTATGCCTCCTTCGTTGGCAATATTGCCATTGGAAACTTCATTAAGCAAAATCTTCTTTCCATTGGCAAGCGTAAGCGTTGCAGCACTATGCCCGGGATTTACATCTGCAATGAATTCATCCTTTGTTTTTTGGGTATGGTAGTGCAATAGCAGGTATCCACCACCCAATAAAGTAGCGATAATGATGGCTGCATACGGAATATATTGTTTTAATAGAAGTTTTTTTGTTGGTTTTAACTTCTGCCTAAGTTTGTACTCCACTGAATCTACAATCTCATTTAATTCTATATTATCATTTACCGGAGTATCTTCTGATAAAGCATTTGCAACAAGTTCATTCAGTTCACCTTCATTACCCTGTTTCCTAAAATATTCAAGCAAGGCATCATACTCTTCCCTGTTGATATTCTTGTTCAGGTATTTAGCAAAGAGGCTTTT
The DNA here is from genome assembly GCF_001648155.1 of Chryseobacterium glaciei. Taxonomy (NCBI): domain Bacteria; kingdom Pseudomonadati; phylum Bacteroidota; class Flavobacteriia; order Flavobacteriales; family Weeksellaceae; genus Chryseobacterium; species Chryseobacterium glaciei. The sequence goes on from NZ_CP015199.1 coordinate 4,775,513, forward strand.
GATATCGTGAGAATTTTCCAAATCTTTTCTTTTTTTAATAGTATTACGGAGATGGGAGCCAAACCAATAGCTGTACTATTAAAAAAAATTAATTATTGTTATCCTGTCATAGAAAACATAAACAGGAATGAAAAAAAAGAGGGAAACGAGAACAGAAGAAATAAAACTATCCGATCAGATGATTGCAGAAGATAACCACGGCAAATGGAATAGCCTTATCATAGTTATCTCTTAGAAACCTGTTTGCTTTAGTAATATGATCATTGACCGCAGCTTCTGAAATCTGCAAGAGTCTACTGACCTCAGAATAACTTTTTCTTTCCAGCTTGCACAGAAGAAAGACTTTTTTACGCTGTTCGGGAAGTCGGTCAATTGAACGGAAAAGTTCGCTGTCTGCACTTACCTGAGATACTTCTTCAAAAGGATTGTATAGTTCGGAAATGCGGTACCATAATTCTTCAGCCAGTTTCTTATTCCTGGAAACTTCTCTAAAATAATCGTTAACAAGATTGGTAGCGATACGGTACAAGTAAGCTTCGATTGGTTTTTCAATATCAATTCCTTTTCTGTTATTCCATAATCTGATAAAAAGTTCCTGTAAAACATCCTCAACCAGATCCCCCGAATTGAGCAGTCTTAAAAGCCGATGGGCTATCTTTTTTTTATGATTTGAATATATTATTTCAAAAGCACTATAATCCCCGTCCCGCAACCTAAGTAACAGTTCTTTTTCGTTTATCTGGGAAGCGGGGTTCATAATTTGAATTAGTCAGTATTAAGTTAAAATTAATAAATTTTTCGTTTAATTAAAAGCTTAATTGCTATAAAGATGTAAATCACCTGTTCCCGTCCTTTCCTTCTGCCTCGGTTTTTTCAGGATTATAAGATTCTAAAAAAAGCTTTTCTGTAGGGACGATTTCATACCTGTCTACCGTACTCAATTGAGTGGTATCTCTATCAAAAAACAAGTATTTATCATTACAATAGAGCAATTTCACATGTGGATATTTTATCTTCATTTTGGACGTTAGATCGTTGATATTACTGATTTCACTGTAGTCCGGTTTAGTAATGATATTGTAGAAGGTTGCGAGCACAATTGAAACTGCTATAACGTATGTAGCCTTCTTACTAAAAGTCTGTAAAACTGTTTTATCTTTTTGAAGCAAGAGGATTACAGCTATATTGGCAATTATAAGATATGTGAGCTTTCCAAGCAGTTTATAGTCTTGACGGACAAATAATATACCCATCAATGCGATCAGCATAAGAATGAACGCTGACAGGAATACAAGAATCCCCCAATTTGCCTTTATATTTATCCTAGCCTGTTGATATTTCATGTTAATAAAAACACCGAGCACAAATATGGGTGCTTTGACCAATATAGATATTCCATCAATGGGGACCTGTGTTGGAGAATAATATAAAAGGAGGGTAAATGATTTTAAACAGAGTGTAGCAAATTGCTCACACCCGCCCAAAAGTGTAGGCAAGATAAGAAGCAGGGCCAGATTCTTATTGATTACTGTTGTTAGCCCTCTTGTGATGGATGGGGTCGATGTTGTTCCAGGCATTCATAAAAATTTGCTCAAAATTAGCATTCTTTCAGTATTCAGCCTAATCTGCAATCCTGGCACCTTTTTAATTTGGATCTTTGGCAAATCATAGCTGTTGGCATTAGTAACCTAACAAATTAGCAACGACTTATTCTCCAGGAAATTGGACCCTTTTTAAATTTTATATTTTGCTATATTGCATTTATGGATAATCAGCAACCTACATCTGAAGAGTTAGAGGCTTATCATAAGGTAAGCAGATATCTTGAAAGGAAAATAGATAAAGGAAAAGATGAAGATCGTTTCAGCATTCTTCCTAAACCAAAATGGCTGACGATAATTATTATAGCTGTCATAGCCATTGTAGCATTTTCCTCCTATTATGGACTTACTACTCTGCTTTTTGGGGAAGAATTTTGGATCAGATCCATAACTGGCAGTAGTGTGAAGTAGCATTCAGATCAGGGTCGAACGGATAATAAAAGAATTTACGTGATTCCAACGTTAACTATTTGCCTGATGCAACAATTCATGATTATTGCATTTTGTTTCTAGGTAATCCAATCTCATGCTCCTGTGGGTACGGTAACCTGTGGGTCATACTTACATCTTCTTTGATCCGCTGGTGTGCCTCATATTGCTTATCACTGTCATAAGCGTATCTGGGATCGGGAATCATGGGCATTTTTTCCATTTTTATAATGGTAATGGTTGGAAAGTGAAAATCTACTTCTACAGTACCCAGCAATAGATAACAGCCACCGCCCTTAAATGGGTATTTTTCGAGGCAATTGGAAAAATGTGCCGTGTCAAAATAATTGCCTTCGGCATCAATCCACGTCCCAAAGAACATTGTTCCCCTTTTGGTCGGTACATGTTTCCGTGAGATCAGATAGGCAAGCATCTTAACCTGTTTCTTATGGAATTTTGTAAGGTTATTGCCCATTACAGATCCCCTGTATTTAGTTACCAAAAGATCGAAAGGACTGCATGATACAGGGAAATCCAATAGCTCAATTTCATCAAAAGCATCCTCAAATACTTCTCTCTTAAGCTCCGGAAACTGATATTCTTTTATCGGCTCTTCGAACAGGGTCTCCATTCTTCTTTCAGGCTTGAAATCGTTGAGCAGTATTCTGGCTTCAAGCAGGAGTTCATTTTTTTGCTTTCCTGTAAACCGGAAAGCACCGATAAATATGAGGATCTGCATTGCGGCTATTCCTATCGGAATCCGTTTAACAAAGTCCCCCAGTGATCTGAAATCACCATTTCGATGCCGTTCTGCTGTAATCGATAAAGCTGTTTTTGCTTCCAACGCTTGTAGGTGCATAAACCCCAGATACACATCATTTCCGTACAGCGTCGTTTCCCAATCACTTTTGTTGACACAAGGGTTTAGGATATGGGCACCGGACATTCTTGCCTCATGAACATACACTTCAGTACGGTAAAAGCCTCCCCCATTATTGATCGCTGCAACCATGAATTCAACAGGGTAGTAAACTTTCAAATAAAGACTCTGGTAACTTTCCACCGCGTAGGATGCAGAGTGTGCTTTACAGAAAGAGTATCCGGCAAAAGACTCAATCTGGCGGTACACTTCTCTGCTCAACATTTCGGGATGTCCAAGCTTTTCGCAGGATTCAAAAAAGTGGTCTTTGACTTTTTGCAGTGCTGCAAGCGACCTTCCCTTGCCACTCATGGCCCTGCGTAAGACATCGCCATCTGTAGCTGGCAGCCCTCCAAAGTGCAACGCGATCTTGATTACATCCTCCTGATACACCATAATACCATAGGTCTCACCCAGCTGCTGCTCAAAAACCGGATGAAAATATTCGAACTGATCGGGATTATTATGGCGATATATATATTCTTTCATCATTCCGCTCTGCGCAACGCCAGGTCGGATAATCGATGATGCAGCCACCAGCACTTTATAATTATCGCATTTCAGACGTCGCAGAAGTCCACGCATGGCAGGACTTTCAATATAGAAACAACCAATGGTTTTGCCCTGGCTTAAAAATTTATTACAAAGCTGTTCGTCTTTCGAAAGGTGATTATCACGGATATCTACATCAATCCCTTTATTCTCTTTGATGAGTTTTACAGCATCATTGATCGTACCAATGCCCCGTTGGGAGAGGATATCAAATTTTTCAAGACCGATATCTTCGGCAACGTGCATATCGAACTGCACGATCGGAAAACCTTTAGGCGGCATTTCCAGTGCCGAATAATTGGTAATCGGTTCTTCAGAAATCAGGATGCCGCAGGCGTGCATACTCCTTTGGTTTGGAAACTTTTCCAACATTTTCCCATACTTATGAACCTGTTGTACAACGGAATTCTGATCATGGTTCCCAATCGGCTGCGTAGCCAGTGCGTCCAGTTCCTCTTTTGTCAGACCGAATACCTTTCCTACTTCCCTGAAAATAGATCTGTATTTGAACTCAACATTGGTACCACAAAAAGCAACATGATCCTTACCGTATTTTTTAAAAATATATTCCAGAATCATATCACGCTCCTGCCAGCTCCAATCAATATCAAAATCGGGCGGTGTTTTCCTGTTCAGGTTCAGGAACCGTTCAAAATAAAGGTCAAGTTCTATAGGACAGATATTGGTAATACCAAGGCAATAACTAATGATACTGTTAGCACCACTCCCCCTTCCAATGTGCATGAAGCCCTTTGAATTGCTATATTGAATGATATCCCAGGTGATGAGAAAATACCCGCAAAAATTAAGTTCATCAATGACCCTTAGTTCTTTTTCAACTCTTTTTTTGGCGACCTCGTCATTTAGTCCATATCTTTCTGTTAAACCCTCATAAGCCAATTGTTTAATGAGTTTCAGATCTTCTTCTTTACTACCTGTATAGTATTTTTTATTTCTTGGAGTGGAAAACTCAAATTCAAAACTACATTGCTCAAGTACATTTTGAGTATTCAGAATAATCTGTGGATATTGTTGATATTGGTTCAGTAATTCATGTAGCGGTTTTAAAATTTCATCATTTTTGCAGTAGTCATGGGGCTTAAGTTTCGAGCCTAACGTATTAAGTTCAATGGCTCTCAATACGCGATGAAGATTATACTCCCTTTTTGTTTTGAAAGTCACGGGCTGCAAAATAACCATTCTGGGGATGAGCATTTTCCATTCTTCACGGAATAACAGGTTCAGCTGATCGGGTTTCATTCCGATATATTCATTGTCAGAGAAGGTTTCAGGTATATTTTCAATTGGATAAATGGTGATTACTTTTTTAAAAACAGGATTCGTTTTGGGCAGTGGAATATTTTCACAATTAAATTCAGTCAGCAATTTGTTGATCTCCCCTATCCCGCCTGCATCTTTGGCCAATGCAATATATAGCAGTTCATTATCTTGTCTGATTTCCATGCCAACAACAGGTTTTATAGATGCTTCTTTACATAATTTTAGAAATTCATAAATAGCAGTTACGGTATTGATATCGGTCAGGCATAAAGTACTAATACCCAATTCTGAGGCAGATTGTACCAGCTCTTCTACAGAAAGTGTTCCGTAGCGAAGACTGTGGTAGCTATGGCAGTTGAGGTACATTTCTGCTGTTATCTGGGAGTGTTGTGAAAATTAAATCCGGAAGCACGTCCAACGGCATTTTTCCCAAACCTTGTTTTGATGTAATCCATCGATTGATAGAGGTTCATTATTTCCTGGGTATCTTCAAAAATATTCATCTGATATTCCCCGTGCACCAATCCTGTAAGCTTTAATCCTACTAAACGGATTCGCATCCGACGGCTGTAAATTTTGTTGAATAGTTCCAATGCATACCTGGTAATGGTATGATCTGCCGAGGTATAGCTTACACGGCATTGTTTAGTCTCGGTATCAAAATTCGAATAACGGATTTTAATCACAATGGTTGAAGTCAGCCACTTTTCTTGCCTGAGTTGATGTGCCAACTGTTCCGACATTCCGGTAATCAGGGATCTGATTCCTACAATGTCAATTGAGTCTTTTTCAAAGGTATGCTCAGAAGAAATGGATTTCCTTTCCGAATACGGTAGTACAGGCGTGTCATCAATCCCATTGGCTTTCTTCCAGATCTCTAGTCCGTTCTTTCCCAGTATTTTTTGCAGAACATCTGTCGGCATTTCTGAAAGTGTGTGAATAGTCCTGATGCCTATTCGGGACAGCAATTTATAGGTTTCCGCACCTACCATTGGGATTTTCCTAACAGACAGTGGGTTTAAAAATGGCCTGATCATCGTATCTATTATCTCCATATGACCATCGGGTTTAGCCTCCCCGGTACCGATTTTTGAAACGGTTTTATTGTTGGAAAGCGCAAAACTGATCGGAAGCCCTGTATTTTTCACCACATTCGCTGCCAGCTCCTGTGTCCATTGATAACATCCAAAAAACTTATCCATGCCCGATAGATCAAGATAAAATTCGTCTATGCTCGCCTTTTCCATTGCCGGCACTTTCTCTTCGATAATTTCGGTTACTTCGTGGGACATTCTGGAATACAAATCCATATCACCCCTAATAACTTTAGCTTCAGGACAGAGTTTCAAGGCCATTTTTATAGGCATGGCAGAGCGAACTCCAAAATATCGGCTTTCATAAGAACAGGATGCAACAACACCGCGGTCACCACCACCAATAATGATAGGCATGCCGTTTAGTTTCGAATTATTTTTCCGTTCACACGAAACAAAAAAGGTGTCTAAATCCATATGTACAATCGCTCTTTCCATCTCACTTCATTTTTACTCAACAAAATTGCTAATATATTTAGCAAAATGATTTAACTTTGTTGCTCATATTTATAGCAATGTCAATTTTATCAGAAAACTTAAGGCATCTCAGGGCACAGACTAAACTTTCTCAACAGAAAGTTGCTGATGCGCTTTTGATTTCACGGGGTGCTTATGAGAAATATGAAAGTGACCATGCACAGCCTCCAAATGATACACTGGTCAGAATATCCAGATATTTTAAGGTGAGTATAGATTTGTTATTGACGGTTGATTTAAGAAAATATCCCTTAGAAAGTTTGATGAAGCTTTCCGATAACCGAATCTTGCTTCCCATTACCGTGGACAATACGGGCGAGAATAAAATACAAATAGTTCCCTATAAAGCACAGATGGGCTATGTTAACGGGTTCAGCGATCCAGAATATATAGGTGGGCTTCAACACATTTCACTACCATTCCTTAGAAATGCTATATATCGGGGATTTCCGGCAGAAGGTGATTCGATGCCCCCCTTTAAGGACGGCACCTATATCATTGGCAGGTATGTTGAAAAAATTACAGAAATGAAAGCAGGTAAAAACTACCTGATTGTAACCCGTGGCGGTTTTGTTTATAAAAAACTGACAAGCATTGGAGAAAATTCTATCTGGGTCAAATCAGACAATACCTATTTTGAGCCTTATGAAATTTCTTCCTATGATCTTCTTCAAGTCTGGGAATACCAGTACAGCCTGCTTAAGGATTATGATATTTTGGATTTTGCCGACAATAGTGTAAAAGAGATGTTCCTTTCCTTAAAAGAAGATATTAAAAGGATTGAAAAACATATAATACAGTAAAATACCCTTTCACGGCAGAGTACTGATTCCGTATTGAAAAATAATATAAATTTGTAACACTAAAAACCATCATGTGAAACTGTCGGGTCGACATATCAACACGGAACTAGGTTCTTATGAAAACCTTGTTCGCCAATACAACCATCAGGTATTTTCCTTTATTTCTAAAAAAATACAGAATGAAGAAGATGCACTCGATGTGCTACAAAATGTCTTTATGCATCTTTGGATATACAAGAAAAGCCTGGACAGTACCAATAGCGCAAACATCATCTTTACCACATGCAGGGATAAGATCGCCGAATTCTACAGAGCTTCCAAAAAACAGCCTCTTGCTGAAAATATCTTTTCTGATTTTGCAGATACATCATTTGATGACCTAAAGTCAGTTGAAAAAAAAGACCGTTTGCTTACCGAACTTGAAAAAAGTATTGTGCTTATAATCCCTCCTTTACGCAGGAAAATATTTAAAATGCATAAGCTCGAAGGCATTACGCAGGAAAAGATTGCCCTTGAATTAGATATTCCAAAAAGCACGGTCAAATATCACATATTAGAGGCCATGACTTTTCTAAAAAACCACCATAAAACTGTTAATTAAAGTTAAACATTATTAAAAACAGTTAAATTTTACTAAAAATCACTATCCTTTTTCCCATTTCTTCAGAGTATATAATATAGCCACTGATATTATGGAAGAAAAAGACAAACAATTGCCGCGTTTTGATCTTAAAAAAGATAAAGAGATTTGGGAGGACATACTCAATAATCCTGTTAAATCGCTTACACCTGAAAAAGAAAACGTTTTTTTAGAAAACCTGTATCGTCAGATAGATACGTACGAACGAAAAAAGAAACAGAGGAGAGTAAGGATATACAGTACTGTTGCTGCAACAATTATATTGACTATAGTCGGTTTAATTGGTTATAACAACTTTTTTAAACCGGACGTTTACCTCGCCAGATCACAAAGTTCTGAAATTAAACTTGCCGATGGCTCTGTTGTCATCCTTTCACAAGGAGCTAAATTGACCGTTGAAAAATCATTTCCAGCAGATACCAGAGATGTTTTTCTTGAAGGAGATGCAGTTTTCAATGTTACCAAATCTAAAAAACATCCCTTCATCGTGCATGGTCAGGGGTATGAGACAAGGGTGCTTGGAACTGTTTTTAAAGTTTCGCAAAATGGCACTACTTTCAATGTTGACCTGTTTGAAGGAAAAGTACTGGTGTATAGAAAAGGGCATTCTAAAGAATCAATTGTATTGAAACCTCAACAGACTTTTAGCAATTTGGGAATTCCCGAAGTTGCTTCTGTTACCCAAACAATGGACAAGAAGTCTGCTCCAATAAAAGATAAATCCGCAGCCTTTACATTCGATAAATGCCCGATCAGTGATGCGGTAAAGGTTATAGAAAAAACCTATGGGATAACAATACACTATCCCGATGAGCTGGAAAATGCTAAAATTACTTTAAGCCTTCCTAATGCTACAGCTGAAGCACTTATACAATCGCTTGCAACACAGTTTAATCTAAATATAAAACAAAACAATGATTCAATTTTTGAACTGGAAAAATAGGCTATGGTGTCTGATGACACCAGCCCTAATTCCTGATAGATAGTTATAGTGATGTACAAAACGACCGACGGGTGCGACCGTCGGTCACGTACTAAACTAATAACAAAATCTTCACTGAATTACTAATTTTAATACAATGCAAAAATATGAAAAATATTTGCACACTTGTCCTATTCCTTATATTGGGAATAACGTTTCTCAACGGACAGCAACAGAACCTTTCTAAAATGAAGGTTAATTATTCCGCAGGAAAAATTTCTGCCGTGGATGCCATTAAAGATTTTCTGGTAGAAAATAAGATCAAATCCTTTGCTTATTCTCCTGATGAGCTGGAAAAATACAGAATTCAGGGGGTAAAATGCAGCAATGAAAGCGCCCTGGATTGTGCTAATAAAATCCTAAAGGGCTTACCCTTTGAGGCGCTTATCTTTAATAACGCAATTTTTATCCGACAGAAAATCCGAAAAGTATCTGCTGTTCCAGATACGGTGGAAAATGTTCCCCTAGTAGCAACACAGCAGATAAGAAAAGATACTATAGGGCTTTCTAAGAGGGAAACAAAAATCGAGGAAATTACGCTGAATGCAGGCTATTACTCCGTAAAGGACAAAGAGCGTACTGGAAGTATTTCCAAAGTTACCGCCAAAGACATCGAAAACCAGTCTGTTACCAATGTACTTTCTACTTTGCAGGGAAGAATGTCAGGAGTCAATATCACCCAAAACTCAGGAGTTCCAGGAGGTGGTTTTGACATTCAGATCAGGGGAAAGAACAGTTTGAGAACTACGGGTAATGCTCCGCTTTACATTATTGACGGTGTACCTATGGGAAGCGAAATGACCTCTCCCTATTCCGGTGTTGTATTGCCTGGTGCCAGTATCAATCCACTCAATAGTATCAATCCAAATGATATAGAAAGTTTTGAGGTTCTTAAAGATGCCGATGCCACAGCGATCTATGGGTCAAGAGGGGCTAATGGTGTTGTACTTGTCACCACTAAAAAAGGAAAATCAGGAAAGCTCGGACTAAGTTTTAGCACAACTTACGGACTCAGTCAGGTTGCATCGAAGTTGAAAATGATGAATACCGAGCAGTACTTGAATATGCGTAAGCAGGCTTTTTCTAATGACGGCATCACTATTTATCCTGCCACCGCTTATGATATCAATGGTACATGGGATATGAGCCGAGATACAGATTGGTCTAAAAAACTCATTGGAAATACAGCAACCTCATCGAATTCGCAGTTTTCACTGAGTGGAGGTAGTGAAACGACTACGTTTTTATTAAGTGTTGGACACAACGAGCAGACCACCGTGTTCGGAGAGGGTTTTAAATATAACAGCAATAACATTTCCAGTAACATTTCTCACCGTTCGTTAGATAAAAAGTTACAGTTTACTATCTCCAATATGTTCTCCATTCAGAAAAACAATATGTTGAGATCTGACATAACCCGACAATCGTATTTTTTATCCCCCAATGCTCCCAACCTCTATCGTCAGGACGGAAGCCTGAATTGGGAGAACAATACCTTTGCAAATCCCGTTGCGACTTACAACAGCACGTATTCCAATGAAAACAAACAGTTTCTTACGAACATTAATACGCAATACGAGCTATTTTCAAATTTTAGAGTTAAACTAAATGGAGGAATCAATTACCAAACCTTTGATGAGCTTGCACTGCAACCCAATACCATGTACAATCCATCATTTGCCTTGGGGCAATCGAGCGCTACTTCCAGAGCATCACAAAATAATCAGGATCGATTTTCTTTTATCATAGAACCTCAGATCAATTGGACTTATAAAACAGACCAACATGAATTTGATATTCTGGCTGGAGGAACTTTCCAGCGAGAAGTGAATCAACAAGGCACCATGACTGGTGTTGGATTTGAAAGCAATGTGTTTATAGAAAATATCGGAGCAGCCCAAACCAAAACAATTTCAGATCAGATACACTCTGAATACCGATATGCGGCAGTTTTCGGCAGATTAAACTACCAATATAGAAATAGATATATCCTGAATATTACAGGAAGAAGAGATGGCAGCAGCCGTTTTGGACCTAATAAAAGATTTGCCAATTTCGGTGCAGTTGGTGCTGCATGGTTATTTTCGAAAGAACGTTTACTTGAAGACAGCCAATGGCTGAGTTTTGGAAAACTGCGTGGTAGTTTCGGATCGGCAGGAAGCGATAATATTGGAGACTATCAGTATTTAGACACCTATACTGTTTCTTCGTCCATCTACAACGCCACTACGGGTTTACTACCTTCACGTTTGTATAATCCCGATTACAGTTGGGAAAAAACTACTAAACTCGAAACAGCCTTAGAACTGGGATTTTTCAAAGGCCGCCTCAATCTCACCGCTGCATGGTATCGTAACCATTCTTCGAATCAATTGGTGGGTATCCAGCTGCCTTCAATCACTGGGTTTACAACCGTATTGGCCAATCTACCAGCTACCGTGGAAAACACAGGCTTTGAATTAGAGCTAAATGCACGTCCTTTTAAATCAAGCGCCATTCAGTGGGAAACAGGGTTTAACATCAGTTTTCCCAAAAACAAATTGCTCGCTTTCCCGGGATTGGAAGGTTCTACTTTCGCCAACCAATATGTCATAGGACAACCTACAACCATTGTAAAGGTCTATCAACTGGAAGGGATCAATTCACAAACAGGCCAATATCAGTTTACAGACTTTAATGGAGACGGAAAAATATCGTCACCAGATGATAATAAAATTATCGAAAAAATAGGAGTACAATATTTCGGAGGTTGGAACAATACGTTGCGATATAAAAACTGGGACCTTTCTATTTTATTTCAATTTGTCAAACAGAGAAATCGAAATTATAACAACATCATGCCGGTACCTGGTAGTATGAACAATCAGCCACTGGAAGTTATGAATGTGTGGTCTGCTCAAAATCCTGATGGCTTTTATATGCCTTACAGATCAGGTACAAGTACAGCACATAATTTATTCCAGAACAGTACGGCAGCCATTTCGGATGCATCGTTCATACGTCTTAAAAATCTACAGTTGGGATTCAGCATTCCAATAAAAAATAGTGCTTTTAGGGATATAAAGATTTTTTTTCAGGGACAAAACCTTATCACCTGGACTAAATATTTCGGTATTGATCCTGAATTTACATTTATGGGCTTCCTGCCCCCGCTCAGAACCTACTCTTTTGGCGCTCAGTTTAACCTTTAAAATCCTTTATTATGAAAACACTTAAAATACTATTTATAATCATCATACTTTCCTTTTTGAAAATTGCCATATCCTGTGAGAAACTGGTCGAAGTAGAAATTCCTAATAATCAGATCACCACGGCCCAAGTATTTGAAGACGTTCAAACCGCTAATGCGGCACTCGCCGGTTTATATGCAGGGATAAGGGATAACTCACCTGTAGCAGGAAATCAGGCAGGTGAACTTTTCGGATCTTATACCGATGACCTAGATAGTTATGCCACCACATCCGTTAACGGAGTATTCGATATTTACCGTAATCAGCAGATTGCTGCCAATCCAACTATTTATTCCTATTGGTCTTCCGCCTATCAGAACATCTATACAGCCAATGCCATCGTAGAAGGGGTAGAAAATTCATCATCAATATCTGAAAACGAAAAGGGACGGATTAAAGGTGAAGCTCTTCTTGTGAGGTCGATCTCATATCTATATTTACAGCAGATATTTGGTGATATTCCCTATCCGGTTACAACGAATTATCAGGTCAACCTATCTTTAGCCAAAACACCGTCCTTAGAGGTTCTAACTAGATTGGAAAACGACCTGAGTCAGGCAGCCAATTTGTTAACCGATGAATACAGACATACAGAACGAATCTACCCCAATAAAAAGACAGCACAGTTAATGTTGGCTAAAATTTATATGGTTCAGCACCGATGGAGCAACGCAGAGTTACTTTTGAAAAATATTGTACAAAGCCCACTGTACCAGTTCGAGAATAATACGGCCAAAGTATTCCTAAAATCCGGAACGCATATCCTATGGCAGTTGAGACCTAAAAACCAAGGCGACGGAACTAAGGAAGCATCTACCTATTATTTCAATAATTCCGCGCCCCATAGTTATGCACTATCACAGGATTTAGTAGGTACATTTTCAAACGGAGACCTGCGCAAACAAAACTGGATGGCAGTGGTAACTTTTAACGGAAATACCTGGTATCGCGCGGATAAATATAAGAACCGAACGAATAATACCACCGAATATTCGGTTGTATTCCGTCTGGAAGAAGTCTATCTGCTCTTAGCAGAAGCATTGGTACAACAGAATAAATTACCCGAAGCACTGCCTTATGTCAATGCCACAAGGCAACGTGCAGGCCTTAGTGCTTTGACAGGAGCAACAACACAATCTGCTCTTCTTAGTGAGATTGTACTGGAAAACAGAAAAGAATTCTTTACCGAAATGGGGCATCGTTTTCTTGATCTCAAACGTTTGGATCGTCTAGGGACCCTAGTCACAGTAAAACCTAACTGGAAGTCTTATCATAATTTATGGCCACTACCACAGCAGGAGCTCTTACTAAACTCGAATTTGAATCCTCAAAATACCGGATACTAACATGCAAAAAATGATTTGGTTATTGATAATGTTTGGTATCGGCAATTTTCATCATGCACAAAACAAGAAGGATACCTTACAAAGCTGGATTTCGGGATTCTCAAGGCTTGCAAATCCTATTTATTCCGAAGATGGAAGATGGGTAGCTGTACGGAAACGTTATGATCTTACCCAAGATACCCTATTGGTAGTGGATACCAAAAAGCCTGAAGTTTCTGCAGGCAGTATAGACTTTAATGGAGAAACAACCTTCATAAAAAATGAAATCTTGGTCTTTGGTAAAGGAAAAGCGGAGTTTTGGAATCTTAAAACCAATGAGAGGAAGATCTATAACCACGTAAAAGTAGCCAATCCACTTCCTTTGGTAGGCAGGTATGCAATATTGGATCAAGAAGCAAACCTTAGCCTATACACCAACGATCATAAAATGTTGCAGCATATAAATGGTGTACTGGAATTCCCTGTTTCGGACAGAAAGGAAAAATTGTACGTGTACAGGAAAAATGCTAAAGGTTATGAAATAATTGATCTCTCCGAAAGCGTCATAAAGGTATTGAGGTCGACGAATAACACCATAAAAAAAATGGAACTGTCAAGCTCCGGAAAATATCTTATCAGCACAGAAATTGAAGAAGTATTAAATAGATCTCAACTCATACTGATCAACACATTGAATGGCAAAGTAAATGAGCTTCCTTCAATCAATATTGAAAAAGATGGTTATTATAAAATTACAGAAATTCAAGACGGAAAGGCTTTACTGGTAAGCCTTCACAGCCCAGAAAGGTCAGAGAATAAAATCGTGGATATTTGGTATGGAAATGACGAAAATCTAAAAACCAAAAAAATAGGTATTCCCAAAAATAGATATTGGTTGTGTAAACCAGATGAAAATAAAGTGCAGGAACTTCCTACCGATACATATCCTGTTTTTGCATCGGTAAATAATGACCGCTATTTTTTAGCCTTTCATCCTACAAAAGATCATGATTATCTAACCTATGAGCCACAGCTAAAGGATATACAGATATATGATGCGCTACTAAACAGCTACCGCAGAATAGAAGATCTAAAAGGTATAAATTACGGATCAGCTGAGATTATCTGTTCCTATAATGGAAAATTCTTGCTCGGAAGTGAAGATGGGGAAAAATGGACACTATTGGAGATCGGTTCAATGACAAAAAGCGTTATTGATAATAAGTTATTACAAAATCCTTCATTTACGATGGATGGTCTATATATTTTCTTTGAAAGTCCACGCGACCTTTGGCGCTATGAAATTAAGACCAAAAAATTGATAGCCTTACAGGTAGCGTCCGGAAAATCAACAAAGATTAGGAATGCCCGCATATTAAAAATATCAGATAAATGGAATTTTTCAGTCAATACTATTGATATCACAAAACCTCTCTTGATAGAAGTTTTTGATCAGCCAACAACTACTAAATCCTACTTAATCTGGAAAGAGGGTAAACAAAAGGAAATTATAGCTCCGACAGAAAATTTTGTTAGAAACATTGTTCCTGACGATCAATTTAAAAGGTTTTGCTTTTTGGAAGAGAATTACAACAGAGCGCCTCAATTATTCCTTGTCAGCAATGGCAAACAAAAGAAGCAACTGCTGACAGCTGAAAGTACAACGGATAAAGCTACACTTGCTCTAAAACAAGAAATATTTCACTATACAACTCACAATGGAATGCCCTTGAAAGGACTCTTATATTATCCTGTGAACTTTAATCCTGAAAAAAAATACCCGATGGTGGTACACATCTATCAGATTCAAAATGGTAAATCAAACCAATATTTAACCCCCGGTTACCACAATCGTGATGAATTGGATATCCGTACCCTCTTGGAAAAAGGGTATTTTGTACTCTTGCCGGATACCTTTGTGGGAACTACCGGAGCGGGATTATCCGCTCTGGACTGTGTAAACAAAGCACTTGACTTGGTTAGTAGCAATCCCAGTATTGATATGAGTAAAGTTGGACTTATTGGTCACTCATTTGGCGGATATGAAACTAATTTTATCGCGACCCATTCCGATCGCTTCGCCACATATATATCCGGTGCTGGGCTCAGTGACATTATACGTTCCTATTTTTCGTACAACAATCATTTCACGGGCCCACTCTATTGGCAATATGAAAGCGGGCAATTTGGAATGAAGTCATATACTATCGACAAATCATCATATATAAAGAACAATCCGATACTCGCTGTTGAAAATGTGAATGCGCCTATATTACTCTGGACCGGAAAGCAGGATGAGAATGTACCCTGGGATCAGACCATGGAATTCTTTTTAGGCCTGAGAAGATACAACAAACACGTCATCGCCTTATTCTACCAAAATGGTAGACATGCATTAAGTGCCAGTTCGGATGAGAAAAAGGATCTGCACCGAAAAGTACTCGAATGGTGGGATTACTTTTTGAAAAACAAAAGGAATGTGCCATGGATTGATAAACAATAAAAGCTAGGCTGTCTCACTGAGGCAGCCTAGCTTTTGTCTGGTTAATTGCTTTTAAATAGCTCTTCACCACACATAGTCTCAGATAACTGATGCAAAGGGGTGGCATTGTCTGCTGACCAGAGACAGGTTTCTCCAAAAGTTGTACTACACTTTTGTTCTGCATCAATACATTGACCCGACACCGCATCAATGCGATATGCATCTACAATTGCACGTTTACTTGTTGTTGCTTTTGTTGCAAAAGCGGCACCTGCACCCATCAATATAACGAATGCAGGAAGAATTAATTTTTTCATAATTGAAAAATTTAAGGTTGA
The DNA here is from genome assembly GCF_001648155.1 of Chryseobacterium glaciei. Classification (NCBI taxonomy): domain Bacteria; kingdom Pseudomonadati; phylum Bacteroidota; class Flavobacteriia; order Flavobacteriales; family Weeksellaceae; genus Chryseobacterium; species Chryseobacterium glaciei. Next base: position 4,791,666 of record NZ_CP015199.1, read on the forward strand.
TTTTTTGCCTACTCTTTTAAAGGTTTTCGGCTTCCCCTGATTTAGGATCTAGTAATGCTGTCCTGAATTTGTACCTGACGAGTTCATTTCCAATCAGCACATACAGGTATTTGTCCGTTGCCAGCATGTATGACATTGTATTTTCTGTCCGGTTTTGTATATAAAAACTCCCGACATATTCCTGTTTATCGGTTCTGTATATATCGACGACTGAGGCTTTTTCCCATGCTTTTGAAGATTCATGTTTTCCTATCAAGTTAGACTGATTGAACAAAAGATGGCGATTAGCGGTCATTATTTTGTTCACGAGCAGCGGTGGCGCGGTCATTTTATGCTTACCGTCAGAAAGCCGTCGCGTTTGTATTTTAGCACGACTCGTAGTATCAATGGTATTTAACTTCTTTAATACATTGAGCTCTTCATCCACAACCAAAAATTGATTCCGATAGGAGAAAGTATAGATAAGATTATTGGTTTTCAGGCTTGTAATCAACTTGCCGTCGGAATCAAAAACGCCGTCTATTTGTTTTTCAAGGATAGTTGTGTGTAATTTTACTTTAGGATTTTGACCCAGATTCAGACTGCCTAACACATATTGCTGGTTTTGACGGCTTTGTGTCCGGATTGCGAATCGAGAAGAATCAATAACCACCAGCTGAGTAAAGTAAGCATCTCTATAGCTAATGGTTCGGGCTAAAGAATCTCCCAAAGAACCTCTGTAAATAACTGGAACACTACCATCATAGAGGTAGAAGTATGGAGATTTTACCTGAAGTTGTAAATTACGGAACTTGTAATCTGACTTATCGAGATGTAGCCTTACTTCTGAATTTCCTGTCAGTGCTGTATCAACTGATGTTAGAATCAATGGTGCTGTAAGATTACCCAAATAGATCTTATCATGCTCAACCCCTGCAAAATAATAGGAATTAATTCCAAGGTCTAAAGTTTTATCTTCGATAATTGGATGTAGCAGAAAACGCCTGGTGAAATTATTTTCTTTTTTAATGATGTTTTCTGAGGATAAAAATAATGCAATGATTACACCAGCAGATACAATACTGATAGATACTGTTGAAATGATGGTTTTAAATACATTCTTTTCTGCATGTCGTGCTACAATGTAAATTCCAACTAAGACCAGCAAAACACAAACTATATTAAAGATGAGGTGTTCTCTCCAACCAAGCTTTTCCAAAATTCCGCCACAGGAACAGGGCACAAAATCACTATAATTTAGGATCAGATAGATGTAAACTGTAAAGCTGACCATGATACCTAGTGTAAGATACAACCCCACAAGCCTGATGCTTTTAATAAAAAGTAATACCGCGATAATAAGTTCTGCAATAATTACAGCATAAGGAATAAATCCGGCGTAAGCACTCAATAACGGTGACTGCGCCAATTGAACTTGAAAATTCTCGAAGTCCAGTATTTTACTAACACTTGCATAGCAGAACAGAAGCGCAAAGCAGTACGCAAAAACTACCGGCAAGATTTGAAGAAACTTTCTCATGGATTTGTTTTGTTTGTTTTCCAGAAGTAAAGTTCTCAGATTCAGAGATAAGAAATATTGAAAGTAGTATAATAGATATGTTGAATAGAATAAAAAATATTGATAATAGTATTGAGGATATTGATAAAAGTATCAAGGCACTCAAAAGCACTAATATCTTTTAGATTTCTGGTAATAATCTGGGTATAGAATCTATGGGAAATTTATACTTTTTTCGAAAGAGGCTATACATACTGTTGTAGTTATAAAATTTATTCCTGTATGCAATTTCCTTAAGACTATAATTTGTAAATAGGACGTCTCCTACAACATCAAGCATTTTCATTTTATTATGAAACTGGTGGAAAGTATCTCCGAAATGGTTTCTGCAATCTTTTTGAAACTGATTATAGTTGATGCCATAGTACGCTGCCAGTTTCCGAGGCGATACCAATTCCGAGCTGCTCCCCTTTTCAAGAATTTGATCAAGGTAATGCAGACTGCCTGAACTAAAACGTATAGACATTGCATTAACCGAGAATTTACACAGGAAAAACTCTACGTACTGATCACTATCTTCTAAAACTGCAATTCCCGTAAACAAAAAAAACTTTCCCGAACGGTTTAAATGAGCATGGATAGGAATCACAGAAGTCGGATTAGGGACATCAATCAGTCCAACAAGCTTTTTTTCAATAAAGTCGAGATTATCGCTAGTAAAATCTACACTACTCAACTTTTTGATCATTATTTTACTGCCTAATTCAAACCCGGCAGGAATTATCCTGACACTTTTGAAAAAAGTGACATAGGTATTTACAACCATTTCCGTTAGCCTCGCCAGAATTTGTTTGTGTTGAGGACTTAATATTGGTGATTGTGCAGGGAGCTGTGAAAGTTTGACCATTGCACCTCCAATACTTTTGTCTATTAAAGACAGTAAGAAGATATTCATGAGCTCGTTGTTTAGTCTAGAGAGAAACTAAATAAAAAGACAATGTAATTTATTTTATTCAGAATGCAAAATTTAATTCTCGTTATTGAGAATTAATAACATTGGTAATAGTGACATTTTTTGATAAGGTTACTTGTTGTAACGTATCTACTCTCTTGATATAAGTACATTTGCTCTGGTATATGTATAAGATCACAAACCCCAATATTCTGTATACTTTAAGTATCCTTATTCACTCTAAAAAGAAAAGCCACATAATTGTGGCTTTATTTTGATTTTCCTTATTGAGGTTTGTTAACACACCTAGAGAAGTGTGTAACAGCCCTGATAGAATAATTATTATATAATCTCCGATTCATTATTTTCAAATTTATATATAAATTCAGAAAATGAACTGCCAAGCAGAATAGCATCTTTTTCATCCATACCTACAAATGGAATCGAATAAATGTGGCCATTCTTTTTATTTATAAAAATTCCAACACCCCCGCTATTTGTTCCAATATTTATAAAATCAGGAACATATGTTTCCGTTTCATACTCTTTATTAATCTCGTCCAATTCCTCAAATTGAAATAATTCAATGTATCCGCTATCTGTAAATATCTCATTATTCTGTAATTTATTTACATATGATAAGTAATCATCTGGGTATTCAAAATTATTGTTCATAAAATAACACTTTTAAACATATAGAAAATTGAACTTCAATATCGACTACCTTGCTCGGTAATAATAAAACCCCTGTCTCAGAATGTAATTCCTTCGCATTAAACTTATACGAGTTTTCATATTTGTTCTGGATCTGCTGTTCTACAAATGTTTCCCCGAATGGTAAATTCAAGAAAGTTGTTTAGCTGTAATATTATCGACAAAACCACTTGCAAATACAAGTGGTCCATCAAAAACTATTTTCTCATTCTCTGTCAAAAAATCCACTATGAAGTTTCATAAAATTTCCCCTTTATGACTTTATTCAGTTTTCTTCTTATTCTCCTTCATTATTATAGTTTTGTCAGATATACTAAATTACCATATGCTTTTTACAGCAGAATTACTGAAAAATTACCAACTAATTTCCCATAATGGAGTTCTATAAAATTGTCCAGGCATTTCTGTTTTTTCAATAAACTCAACATTATTACTTTTAATTTTGTCAAAAAAATTTCTTAATTCAGAAATTTTTATAGAGAAAATATCCAATTTATCTTTTTCTACTGAACTTAATTTATATACTTTATTATTAGAATATTCAAACTTTAATAATCTACAGACCTTATTTAAAGTGTTTTTCTCCCAAAAAATACCATAACGAGGCAAAGATTCATTATCAAGAAGAAAAATAGCAGCAGGTTTTAGATTTTTGTTCAAATAAATGTTGTCCCCCCCGAATATTTAATACCGTACTGAACTTTTTCATTTTTATTTGTAACCACAAAAGTAGTTTCATCAAACTGTTTAATTAAATATGTACTGTCTTCAAAAACGTTTGACATTGAAGGAATAATTTTATGCTGTCGTCCTTCCAGTATTTTTGGTATAAAACTCTGGATAGTAAGCTCATTAGTATTAACATTATCCTTTACTTTATTGTCTTTATTACAACTTGACATAAGGAGTAGAAAGATTAACGTAATTTGATTATACATAAATCTTCTATTTTTTAATAACACTTCTTCCATTATTGATAATTTTTTTGTTTTCCATAAAATCTGTTCTTAAAAAGCCTCCATTTCCTCGGACTTTAATATTATACAATCTATTTTGATACACAGACTTTCCTTTAGAATTTAAGTTAAATAGCATAAAACCGGAATAATTCTTTCCATTCTTTTTTATAAGATCTGTATCAAAAAGAAAAGTTTCCCTTACTATATTTTTATTTTTATCCGAAATTGGAATATTAGAGCCCGAAGTTGCTCCGTTAAAAAATACCTTTCTATTACCATCCAAAAATAGATCAGTATCTGTTAATAAATACATTCTTAATTGCGATCATTGATTGATAATAAAAAGTAAATATCCAAATAATCATTTGCTCTTCAAATGAAATTACTCCAGTTCAAATCGACAACAAACCCGGTCTTATCATAAACAGGAAATATTATCTAGACAATTTTCATTAGTGAAAAAGCCAATCAATTAATTCGTGTTTTTCGGAGTAAATTAGGAAGTAATAGAATCCTTCATCTTCTGATATTTGTATGATATTCTTTATTTGCATCCACTCCGAAGATTACAGTTTCACCACTTATATTATAAGGATATACTACTTGATACTTCTCCTGGAGATGTGAAAAAATTTCTATCACTACTACATCGTAGCCATCTACTTGACCACTAAGAACGATTGCCGATACTTTTATGTCAATATTATTCAAATCTTGTTCTACATCCTTCAGAAACAAGTCATACATTTCTTCTACCGAACAGATCTCAGAACTACTTACAATATCTCTTATTTCTCCATTATCCAGTACAAATGCTCTAAAAGGTTTAAATCCACCCATTTCTATTAAAAAAAAGCCCGCTCGTTCTTTAAGAGCTTCCAAAAATTTTTCCATTTTTTATTTGTCTTTTATTTATAGGCTTGTTCAGTATATTCTTTGTCTCCACATACCTGAAATAATTTTGATTATCTAATTCTCAAAGTGAAATGTATTTAAATGTTTTCATTATTGGGGAAAGAATTTCTTAGTCAATTGTTTTAATTTTATACTTATTAAAAAACATTGCAGCTATTCTAGTATTAGCTGCAATGATGAATATTAATTTATTGATTTATACGATACTATTCCGTATAAATCAATAAATTTTAATCATATTAAGGTTTTAATTTCCGGCTAAAATAAATAAAGTGACCATAAACGATCACTCTATTTTATAAAATCATTATCGATTATTCTCTATAAATCACACGTAACAAAGAAAAATATATTTACATGTATACTCGCCAGTCGACTAAAGTTTTTTAACTAATCCAAATTGAACTTGAGTATCTTCAATTTTTTCATATAAATATTCATTTTTTTCAATCTTCAAAACTCTAATTATAAACTGAGGGGTTTCCGGCATAATTTCTCTGGTTTTTTGATTTGCAACTATTTTATAATCGCCACTTCCTAGCCATACAATTTTTCCGGTATAAATTTTATCTTTATAACTCTCATATTGTATATCATTCTTACGCTTAAACTTATAAACCAAATTTTCGTTACTTAAAATTTCTAAAGAAAATTCTCCTGTCTTAAATTTATCAATATTAAGGTTAGGGTCATAATCAATACATTTTTCCGCATAAACTTTTTTTGCGCTATTACTTCGATAGTAAATTGCGTCAATTAAGGTTTTACAGCCTTTTTCTTTTTGATCGATTATAATTTGAGAATATCCCTTGAAATACAAAGTAGCGGGATCGTTTGGAAATATTTGTAAATTTTTATCCAAATTTGAAATAGCAGCAATGAAATCTTTATTTTTAATGTCAATCATTGCTTTTTGCATATATTCAAAATCATTCTTTTTGTTTTGCGAAAAACACAGAATTGGTAGAATTAATAAAATTATCGTTTTCATTTTTTGAATTTAATCTTTATCCCAACCAATATGATTTTCCAAAATTACGGGGTTATTTATTTTATTAAATCCTATGGGTTTATAAAACATTAAAGTTATGATGAGATCTTTTTTCAAATTATCCGGGTCATTCTTTTTTACTATAGTATACTGAACATATTTTTGTTTATTCTCAGCAAACATAACAGTAGTATCCTTGATTTTAATATTTTTCAATAAACTCTCTTTGGGATTTACTATATCGTAATGTTTATACAAAAAATTCAATTCTGAAGCAGTTACTCCAGGATAATTTTGCGACTCATATATTAAGTTATTATAAGCTTGTAGATCATTATTTTTAACGGCTTTCCAATATGCTCTTACTGTATTTTTAATTTGATCTTCATCCTTTTTTTGCTGATTTACGCAACTGCTTATGCTTAATAGAATTAAAATTACTGAGATGTATTTAAATGGTTTCATTATTGTGGAATATTTTTATTTGTTAATTGTTCATTAAGAGGCTGAATAGGAATGCCATTAGCTTTCATTATCTGTGTACCATTCTGGATTATTGCAGAATTCGGCATTAGCCCTGCACTGGGATCAGGTAAAGTTCCATCTGTAACGAAATTCACTACATCGTTTCTCGTCTGCTGATTCATTTCAATTCCACTAGAATCCACATATTTGATAGCTTGATCCATAGTCTTAGCTTGTCCTTCAGTTGCTATAACATCTTTTGACGCTTGGACATAATTACCCATACTTTTAACGGCATCAGGGATATTAGAAGCTAAATCTAGTAGACCTACCAACTCTTGCACTCCTCCGGCTGCGGTACTTAATTTATCATAACCTTTCATCAATTTGTTTGTCATTTCCAACCCTCTTATTGTGGTGGTAAACTTTTGGCTATCCATACTTTCCGGCGTTTCCGTTACATTTTCCATTGTTGCACTATTTGCTACAGTGCCGCTGTAGTTATACGAATTTAATTTCAATCCTGCTGATCCATCTGATATTCTAGCTCCACCAGGATTATATCCTTTTGTAGTTAATCCAATACCTCCTGGAGTAAAGGTAGCATATCCGTTACTATCTATTTGCGATACAGGTGCTCGTTTTACCATCATTTCATTTCCTCGGATAGCAAAAAATCCGGTATGATTTTGTAATAATTCTAGCCCTTCAAGCTCAACTCCCATTCCTAACTTGTTCTCTTGGAATGCATAAGTACTGTTATACGGGTATTTAGCCGCAAGTGGATCAATGTTAAAAAATCTTCCAACATCCGGCATATAATTTCTCCATTTATATGCATAAAACCCTGTTTCCTGCAATTCCTGACCCTGCATTTTGTAATTCTTATAACTTCCTTGTCCGAAATATGCTGTACCTGTTTTCAAATGATTCATCCCGAACGGGTAATAATCATTGTTATCTGTGATTTCAAGAACTCCTGCGCTGTTTCTTGCGAAACTTACCCTCGTATTTCCTTGTTGATCCTTGTAGCTGTAAATATACTGATCTTTTTGATAATCATAAAATCCTTCCGATGTTGGAAAAAACTGTAAATCTGGCGTTTTTATATCAACAATAATTCCACCACCGAAAGGCGGGTCTATAGTAGGATCAGGAAGTGTAGGAACAAGTGAAAAAGCCATTGGCTGCATTGCTCTTCGGGATAATGAAGAAGCCATCAGCATTTCTGAAGAACCACCACCATTAACATTTTCAGTTTTTAAATATTGGAAGCCATCCAAATAATCTGTAGTTTTTTTTGTGGTTGTTGCCCCTATAACACCTGTTATACTAGTCACATTTTCCTTTGTCAATTTCGTTCCATCAGCCCTATATTTGGTGTTAATGATAATATCTTCATTACCATTTTTATTAATTCCCAAGTTATTAGGAAGATTCAGAAAATTGTATTTGATCGTTGAAATCCCTTTATCAGGCATTGTTGTCATGTTACCGTTAAGATCATAACCAATGGTACCTCCTCCGCCTTCATAACCCGTCGGGTTTTGTGTAGCATCATTAATAGTGGTTACCTGATTACCACCTGTAGCATAAACATATTCTAAATTATCTATTGCTGTAACTGTATTGCTTAGATTTTCCATAACAGAGCTTCGGTACAAACCTGTTATGTTTCCATTCAGGTCATATGCCAGAGATTCTGTGTTTTCAGCACTATATGGGTTGTACGGGTTTTGATAATATCCTGCTGTTAATCTATTCAAACTATCGTAGACATATCCATATCTTTTTGGTGTAGTTGAAGGATTATTTCCAATATTTTCAACTACTCTCCAATCTACTTCTACAATATTTCCGTTGTATTTGGCTTTTACCTCCTTTCCTGCAAATATGGAATTAGGATAGGTGATTCCTTCTTTCTGGGTGTATTTGATCTTGTAAGAAAATAATTTTCCTCCAAGATCAGGTAATAACATTTGGTCTTTATTGATGCCTGTCATCCATCCTCTGATATTGTAATCGTAATCAATACTTTGAAGATTATTTCCGACTTTCTTGTTTGTTAACTGAGAAAGTTCGTTGTATTCATTTTGAACCAACAATTCTTCGGGTTTACTGTCAACCTGATGATAATGCTGTAAAATTCTGTTTTGTAAATCATATACAAAACGTTCTTTTATTGTTATTCCAACTTCATCAGATTTTCTTGCGTGGTAAGTATTAACTTTCTGTGGAACTCCTGCAAAATCAAGATCGGATTCTGTTTTGGTATAACCTCCTAAATGGTTGATAGAGTTTGTCGCAACAACTCTTCCTCTGGTATCGTAATAGGTGTAATTCTTTGTCCAGTTATCATCTTCAATGTTTTTAACCAGATTCATGACAGGAAGGCTGTTGGTACTCATTCCGGAGCTTGAAGGATCATCGGTCAATGTTGGCTTTCCAAAAATACTTGTCGGGAATGTAGGATTGAAGCTGTAGGCTTGATACGTATCATAGTAATTGACCGTCAATACCTTAAAATTCATTGCAGGATAAGCTCCCGTGTTCGTATAAAAAACATCTATACCGCTATTATTCCAACTGAATCTATTTCTCTTTTCATTATTGGAACCAAACCCATCTACCGCATTTTGCTGTTGAATCCTACCAAGAGAAGTGTCTACTATTCCTGTGTAAATTGGTCGTGAAAACAGATCGTATTTAGTAAAAAGCCATTGTCCTTTTCCTTTTAAAACGGTATCTTGTGTTAAAACCAATCGATCCTGTTTATCGTAGACCATATACTCCCAACCTTTGCCTGGAAGTTTCTTTTCGACCAATTTATATTTACTGTCATATCTGTATTGATAACAAAGGTTATTTAAAATTGTCAGATCGGTCAAACCAGAGATTGAAGCTGTTGGCGGAATGGTATATGCCAATTGGTTGTATTCGTTATATACATAATAGGTATCTGCATTTTCTGTAGCAGAGACAACTTTTCTTACGAGCAGTGTTTGTCCTCTTCCGTTTTTAAATTCAATGGTTTTGTTTCCGTCTTCATCGGTAACGGTAGTTTTATACAATTGTGCAGGCTGGAAAAATTGAGAGGTCTGAACAGAAGATACAAACATCTTATTGGCTACATCCCAAATGGTTGTGGTTACATAATTTCTTACCTTATCTTCTGTAGTGTTGGCTTCATAAGTAAACTTAACGGGTTTTCCCGTCCAATCGTTACCCACCTGTCTCTGCTCCTGAACTCTGTCTAATGGTGAGCTTTCAAGTATCTTTTCTGAAAAGATCTTTTCGTTTCCTAAAGGTGTATTTGGGGCATTTCCTAATGGAGTCGGAACAATAGCTCCGTTCAAAGTTCCTCCTTGTGGGACAGGAAGATAATCTTTAGTCTGCCTTCCAAATCCATCATATTCGATTTGAGTTACAACATCTCTTCCTAAAGGTGAGGCTTTGACATTCACCACTTGTTTTAGTCTTCCAAGTCCATCAAAATACTGAACGGTATGGATTTGTTTTGCTGTTGAGCTGCTTGTAGTTACCGGTTCAAGATAGGTTCTGGTCTGTATATAATTTTCTGTAATAGGTAAATTCTGTGCATGAGCTAAACTCGTGATAAGCAAAGCTCCGATTGGAATAATTATCTTTTTCATCGTGTGTTAGTTTTTGTAGTTGTATTTAAATTCTTTCAGGATTTTTCCTGTTGGCTCACTTTCTCTGATTTCTTTCAATCTGTTGGATGCATCATAGATATAAACCTGTCTTATTCCTGTTGGCGGAATGATATTCGTTACCCCAATCAATGGATCGTAAGTATAGGTAGTGATCTTTAAGCCATTGAGACTGGAATTATTTTTGAAGTTAGTAAATGCTGTTAGTAGTGCTCCTTCCTGAGCTGGATTAGCAGCGTCTGCATCGGAAGCTGTAACTATACCTGAGATAATGCCCAAATTCGCCAATTGATCGTAGGTAATTCCTTCTATTTTTGCAATGGGTTGAGTTTGGGTGTAGCCCCAGATAATCGTTACAGGAATACCTTCTTTAGTTCTGTATTGCTGCAGATTACCTTTTGTATCGTATCTCTCATAGGTAACTTCTGCATACGAAGTACCATTTTGGACATCAGAAGATTCGACAGAACTTGGCAACAGATTAGACAAATTATCATATTTTGTCTCTGTTTTTGATAAGGTTTTCCCGTTCTGTTTTGTCTCTGTTTCCAATGGAATTGCAAGCATGTTAGCTGTAATCAGTCTTTGATTAAGTTTCTCCTTTGCATATTTATAATCTGAAACATTCGTTACTCCGTCTGCTGAAATTTGTGTGACTAATAAAGGATAATCTTCTGTATTATAGGCTGTATTCGTGATTGAAACTACTGAACTCTGCACACCGTTCTTATAGAAATAAGAGGTTTCACGCTTCTCGGTAGGTAAAGTGACACCGAATATATTATAGTATTTGTAGGGGGTAGACAAAATGATACCAGGAAAGAACATTTTAAAACCATCATAATATTTGTATTTATAAAAATTAGGTTTGATATTGTTGTAATAATTATCTTTCACCTTTATCCCCTCCAATTTAGTAAACTCAAGCGTTGTATGTTCATTATTTATTTCTGAAAGAATCTTTCCGTCAACATCATATTTTTTCTCGAAAATCATTTGCCCCCTCAAGTAATCATGATTAGTAATGGGAAGTATGGGCATTTCCAATGAAAATACATCAGGATTAGGAAAATCTATTGGAGATCTGAATTTGTATAAGGTTTTACCATTATCACTAATTGCATTGTTAGTATCTTTTTGAATCTGCTTTACGGTTACATATTGATAACCTACATCTGAGCCCTGCGTCTTTTCTGCCGGGATGATATTAAAGTTTGTTGTAGTATTGGATGTTGCACTATAATTTGCATAGGATCCAGAATTTTCATCTAGATATTCATAGGCAATACTTTCAGTATATTTAAAAACGGGCTCAGGAAACACTAAGCTTCCACTACTTTTTTGAGCATCATTTATATCGCGATAATCATAAATAAATTCTTTAGCAGGTGATGTTGAAGTTGAAGATTCAAAATACTTAATATCATTAATTCTCAGCCCACCACCTCTTTTAGTCAAATAACTGTTGAAATGATGTTCTTTTGTAGAAGCAGTAAGAACATAGGAAATTGGTCTCTGAGTTATCCCATGACTTCCGCTAAGAGATGCATAGTAAGTTCCAGGCTCTAAGGTGACTTCTTTATTATATTCTGTAACCGGCTCTCCGTTTTCACCAATTTCGGCACCCGGGCATTGAGCACCACTTGTACTTATGCAAGATTGCCAGCTCATTCCAAAGTTAGTTACGGGAGCTGAAAATACATTGGGACTAAGCTGTTTATAAATATTAAACTGCCAATTAGAATAAATTAAACTTCCCAGATCCAGATGTAGCTTTACTGTTTGTGGAGAAAGTATAGTGAAAAATTCTCCTCTGACAGTTGGGCTGAATGTATTGATTCCCATCAATTCAAAATTATTGTCTTCGTCCACCCATTCTCCTGTTACAGGTTCGATAGGTTGTGAAAATCCAGCAAAATGACTGTAAATATTTTCTCCAAAATCAAACACTACTTTTCCCTTAGTGGGATAGGTAATAGAGCTGATAACATCTTGTGTGATGTCTGCTGGTTGGTAGGATACTGTATCTTTATAATATCCCCAATTATCCTTTTGAAATATCTTAGTTTGACTATTATAACTGATGTTATACTCATTTAAGTTACTAGGAATACCCGATTTTGTTATTTTTTTTAATAAAAGCTTTTTTAAGCTTGGAGTAGGATTAGGAAGTGTAGACAAAGATGTGTTTGAGTAATCATAATCAAAAGTGTATTTGTCAACAAATTGGTTTATGCTTTGTAAATTAATATTACTTTGTACAGACTTTAATTTGTATAATTCTGATGAATTTAAATAATTGGAATCACTTCTCCCTTTTTCATAGGTGAAATTGATGCTTCCTTTATCGGTTATCGTAATGTTTGTAAGAAGTTTGGTTCTTCCTGTGTTATATACAGTTTGAACTTCTAAAGCACCCGGAATTTGGGGATCTGGATTAATTGGCGCAGCACCGTCAAAATAGTTATAAATAATATCCTTTGGAAATCTTGTTGTTATTGTTTCAGTATCTTTATATTCTACTTGGGATGATTGGTCATAATTGAAGGTAAGTAAAGTATTGCTATTTTGATCCTGAACTTTTTCCAGATGATAGGCTGTAAAGTAAATTCCTCCACCCACATTTGATGATATATTACTGGTATTCTTCAAAAGTCCTATTTTTACAGTCGAGACATCTTTTGAAGAACTTTCCATCCCTTTGAAAAGATATTTAATTCCTTTATCATCTATGATTGTTACAGTCTGTACTTCTCCTCCTGAATCATGAGTACTGGTAATTTTTAAATTATTTCGATCCAGTTTTTCAACAATAAAATTTCCACTAGGATCCTTTTTGATGATAAATCTTCCGGTATTACCCATAAAGTTGTACTGATACAGATCATATTCCGTATCATACTTACCGATTCCTGTATAAAAAGCATATTCATTAATATTCCAATTCGTAAGTTGGTCAAATATTAATTTATAAGTTGGATTATTTTCATGCCTGTAAATACCATATTTTGCGGTTGGTGGAGAAGACATAAAAGTAGATTCTATTTTACCGTCTGCCACACCACCTCTTACGGTTCTTGTAATAGTACCTCCTGCTAATAAATTCCATCCAAGACCCGTTTCTCCGGCTTTATCATCCGGCTTAGCACTTAAAGGATGGTATTTTAACTGAACATTAAGACTAACGTTTGGACTGCTTGTAGGAATATTGAAAAGAGGGATATTAATATCGGGAATTCCTGTATAATAACTTACCGGTACCTCTTCAAATTTCATCAGATTATTAGAAGTAGGTGCTGCAGGAAACATTTTATTAATGTCATCTACATTTTTATTGAAATCATTACCCGATTGGGCAAGGAAAGTATTGTTTAAAGAAGCTGATAATAAAATTACAGCTATTATATTTTTCTTCATTTTGAGTTTTATTTCTTAATCAATTTTGCGTTAGCCGTTTTATTCGTATCAGTTTTTATAACAATCAAATAAGCCCCCTGAATCAAGTTCTGAGTATTGATTTTAGTCACTTTGTTTTTAGTTTTCAAACTTTGTAATTGTCGCCCACTCATATCGTACAAAATAATCTCAGCATCTTTGAAGTCAAATCCTATTTCCACATAAGCATAATCTGAGACAGGGTTAGGGTAAATTTTGATGTCTTGTTTTTCAATCAACTGGTCAATTTGTTTATCTCCTAATTTTATGATCTTCCAGTTTTCAGAGCCAAGCGTTTCGGCACTGGTTCCGGCTAAAATGATCGAGCCGTCTCTATTGAGCTTGATGTCTGAAAGTCTTTCTTCACGCTTACTTGACTCGCCTTTTACATATTTTCGCCACTGCTCATTACCATTCTGATCTAAATACAACATATAAAACTTTTCATCATCGGCTTCAATGCTACCCTCAGCTTGTGTGTAGCCCCCGATCAACACTCCTTTTGTAGTTTTATCATCGGAACTGTGTAGTACGCTCATTCCCATTAAAACATCTCTGCCACCAAAATTGTAAGATTTCTGCCAGATTTCATCACCTCTTTCGTTGAGCGAGATCAACCATAGATCCGTACCATCTTCAATTCCGACATTTTTATTTCCCGTTCGCCCAGATCTTGACTCACCACCAATGACGAATCCTGTAGCTGTTAAAGCCATTGTTCTCAAATGATCGTCGTCTTTTCCACCGTAGTTCTTTTCCCATTCTACCTTGCCATTTTTATCCAATTTTATGATATAATTGTCACCTTCGCCAAAGTTTTCTGTCTTTTTTGATCCTCCGATATCACCTCGTGAATAGATCCCTAATAAAGCACCACCATCTTTCGTTGGAATCATTTTTTCCACCTCATCAAGCGCTTTAGAGCCTAAAATAGTCTGAGACAGTTCTTTTCCATTTTTATCGAGTCTTACAATCAAAATATCCTTTGAACCGTAATTTTTAGGTGAGTTTTGTACATTTCCTGCAACAAAGAATCCTAAATCGGTCGTTTGAATAACGGCTCGTGCTTCTTCATCAGCTGTAGAGCCGATGGTTTTCTGCCAGATTTCATCGCCAAATTCATTAATTTTAATGATCCATATGTCTGAACCCCCTTTGGAATCGTTCTTTTTATCCAGCCCCTTCCCGCTGTAAGAAGTTCCTGCTAATAAATTTCCGCCTTCCTGTGTGGGTACATTAGCAGAAAGGTAGTCATGTCCATTTCCAACGAAATACTTTTCAAAGACCTGCTCTCCCTGCGGATTGAGTTTTATCAAGTGGAAATTGTAACCGTTTTTTTGCTTTGTGGTCGCTGAGCCTGTCGAAGCGCCAGACTGAATTGAACTTCCTGTAATTAAGTACTGTCCGTCAATAGTAGTGGTGACTTTTGATAAGAAATCTTGAGTACTGGATTTGATGTTTTTCTCCCAAACGATTTCCTGAGCTTTTGCGCTCGTAATTGCGCACAAAAAGAGCGCACATAAGTAAGTTTTTCTCATAAGCATTTATGTTTTATTTTTAAGATGTTAAATTAAAACAAAATTTTATTTCCCAGCATAAGGGTTTTTCCCATATTTTATTTGGGTATTTCACGGATACATATCCACTTTCAAAACATAATATTTTCATAACCTAGTTTTCTTAATTTCTTTGTGAAGCAAAGGTATAGCCTCATAGCGACAGAACCTGTCGTGTTATAATTGCATCGAAGAAATAAAAATTTTATTTTGATTTTTGGTTTAAAACGATTAATGCATCATCCAATCCCTGGCGGTATTGTATTTTTATGATCATTTTTCTGCTTTTCTATTTTTGTAAATGCGCGCATACAAAAAATAAATCCCTGGTGTTTAAATTCCTGGGCAAACATAAAGAAGTTTGGACACCCACGAAATAAAATGGTCTATGGATTCATGAATCCATAGACCATTTTATATTTTTTAATACACTTAAAACCAATGTATTAATACATTTTATAGGTTTATATTACAGGTTTTCTTTTTCAACCTCTTTTAGGTAAATAGTAAGCGGAGTTCCAGTCTTTTTTTTGAAAGCTGTAGTAAATGCCTGTTCATTATTATATCCTAATTCTTCTGCTATAATAGCTAATTTATAGGAACTGAATTTTTTGTCTTTTGCCAATCTGCTGATGGCATAATCTATACGTAAATCATTGAGATAGGCATTGAAGTTTTTTCCCTTATGGGTGTTGATGATCTCCGATAAATAATTGGAGTTAGTCTTTATTTTTTTAGCTAATGTGGCTAACGTAATCCCTTTTTTCAGGAAATGCTCTTTACTTTCAAACAGTTCTAATTCTTTAAGAATTGTTTTTGCGACCTCTTCAGCAATAACCCGTGTTGTTTTGTCTTTTAAATTTTCCTGCGGTTCAGTATAGGAAAGATTTTCGTTTTGAGTTTCAGTTTCTTTTCGAACTTTATGAGACTCGTACACAGAATGAACAAGATCCTGGGCGATTTTTCGGTGCTGTTTTTCAGATTTCTTGGTTTTGTAATAGAGATACACAAACAGCCAAAGAATCAAAGATAAAACGCCTAGACTAATGTAAAAAAATATTTTTTTGGTAGCTAATTCATTAATGATAGCCTCTTTTTCCTTTAGTAAATTAGGCTTATCATATCGCCTGGGCAGTTCTCTGGAAACATAACTAAACTCTGAATCTAATATTTGATCTATTGTTAGAAATCGCTCAATATAAAAAAGTTGTTTTTCCTTATCTTTTTTTTCTTTATAATAATCTATCAAATAGGTATATACTCTTCGGAGTTCAGGAAAAATGTAATCACTTTTTTGAATAAGGGAATCAATCTCTGCAAAATTTTGAACGGCTTTTTGTTTTTGTTTTATCCCTACATAAGATTCGCCTAAATAATAAAGTGTATAGTTTTTATTTCTTTCGTCATCAGTTGTAAAAAAATATTTTTTGCATTGTAGTAAATTATCAATAGCCATCTGATATTTTTTCAATTTCAAATGATAAGATCCTGATAAAATCAAATATTGATAATATCGATAGGTGTCTTTATTTTTAAAAACCCTCAATCCTCTATTAATTAAAGAATTGGCGGAATCTAGTTTATTAATTTCAATATAAGTATCTGCAAGGTTTACCCGTATTTTTTCTACTTCATTTTCGTTTAGATAATCCGCATTATCCATATAATACCTTAATATGAGGGCTGCTTCCAAGTGCTTCCCCACATAGTTGTTTAGATAGGCGATATTAGTTTCCGCCAAAGCAATTTGCCGTTTATTATTTCTCTGCTTTGCATATTTAAGTCCTATTATATAATTATTCAAGGCTTCTTTTTGATTATTAAATTTTAAAAATATATTAGCTTTTAATAGATAAATACGGGTAGGATATATGTCTTCGTTTATTTTTTTTGACACGACACTCATGCTGTCTATATATTTCAATGCATTTTCCTCATTTTCATTGACATACATAAATGCATATCCTTCCGCTATTTGAGAATTATTCTTTTCCTGTTTAGCTTTAGATAGATAGTATTGTGCGATAAGCTTTGATTCGTCAGATTTTCCATCATAATTATAGTCATAAAATTTTTCTTGCAATTCTTGATAAGTATAATTTTTTAAAGAATCTGTTTTGATGTTTGTTTGAGCATAAAGCAAATTATAGCCTATAAGGAATAATATGAGGGCTTGTATTTTCATTGTGTTGTGAATTCTTTTCTGTTAGTGCAAAAATATTGCTTTATTTAATATGAAAAACAAAGTAGAGCCAAATTAACCAAATAGCTCTTAAACATACCAAGAAAGCAATATTTTACAGAATTCATAGATATGTTTTGGCTCAAATTGGAAAATTATTATTTTCTTTGTATTCTAACAAAAATTTATTTACAATGAAAAAAGAACCGAAAAATGAAAAAAAATTATCTCTAAAAAAATTACAAATAGTTAAAATTGCCAACCCAAACAAAATATTTGGTGGTACCAGACAAAATGTTAATGACTGTGGTGATCCAAATAATGCAAGTAATCATCAAGGAGGTTTTGATACTAGTAGATAATTTTTAGTATGAAAGGTATAATATTTATTGTTGCCATTTTTCTTTTTGGTATAACAAAAGCCCAGTTGACAAATGCAGCTCCTTCTCAGCCTGTTTCCACTAATTATTTTGGCAATACAGTTATTGATGAATATAGAAATTTTGAAAATTTAAAAGATACTAAGGTGCTTGACTGGATGCAGTCACAAACTGATTACACCAACACTATTCTAATTAAAATTCCTAACAGAAACTATTATGTGGAACAAAGGCTGGAGTTAGACAAAAGACAAGGCTATTCTATATTAGATTTTAAAATTACTAACAACAATAAATATTTTTACCTTAAAAAAAATGCAGATGAAAAAACAGCTAAGGTATATTATAGAGCTAACTTTAATGAACAAGAAGAATTATTATATGATCCTTATGATTATGTAGTTACATTAATAAGCCCTAGTTGGGACGGAAGTAAACTTGCTATTTCTTTATCTGAAAAAGGAAAAGAAATTTCAAAAATTATTGTGATGGAGGTAAAAAGCAAGAATATCTATCCTCAGACTATTACCCAGGCAAATCCAGGCTCCGTTGGAGGAATAAAATGGTTAGAAGATAATTCAGGTTTTTTTTATGTGTATTATCCTGTGGTTGATATAACTTCTAATGCATTTGGCAAAGACACTCAATCTATTTTATATAAAATAGGAGAAGATCCTAACAAAAGGAATGACATTTTTTCCAACACGGTTAATCCGGACTTAAAAATCAGCAATGATGTCGCTCCTGCTATATTAGCTTTCAATTCAGATGATCAGTATTATATTGGAATGCTAGTGGATGCAGAAGATTTTCGGAGAACATTTATTATTAGAAAGAAGGATTTATTAAAAGGTCAAAAAAATTGGACCCCATTATATGATAAAAATGATAAGGTATATTACATCAGATTATCTGGTGATGATCTTTATTTTTTATCCGGATATAATTCTCCAAATTATAAATTATGCAAAACAAACATAAAACAACCTAACTTTAAAAATCCTCAAATTTTAGTTTCGGAAAAAAAAGACGAAGTTATTAAGGGATATACTATAAATAAAGATGGTATTTATTTTACCACTACAAAAAATGGTGTAGAAGCAAAATTATATCTATACAAAGATGGAAAGGAAATCGCTATAAAGCTTCCCTACGCATCTGGAAATGTGAATTTACAGTCAAAAGGGAAAGATTTTTCAGACATTTGGATCACTTGCTCGGGGTGGACCAATGAAGAACAACGTTTTAGATATGATTTAGAAAATAATTCTTTTATTCCAGAAAATTTAACCCCTGTCACAGAGTATCCTGAATTTAAAGATATTGTTGTAGAAGAGCTTTCAGTGAAATCCGAAGATGGTCAAGACATTCCGTTGTCTTTAATTTATAATAAAAACCTTGTTAAAAATGGTACGGCTCCAACTTTAATAGACGCTTACGGAGCCTATGGAATCTCAAGGAGTCCTTTTTTTGCTAAAACTTATTTATTATGGGCAAATCAAGGCGGTATGGTGGCCATTGCTCATGTAAGAGGAGGTGGCGAAAAAGGAGAAAAATGGCATTTGGGAGGTTATAAAGACACAAAGGCTAATTCTTGGAAGGATTTGATTGATTGTACAGAATATCTAATTAAAGAAAATTACACTTCAAAAGATAAAACTGCTATCTGGGGAACTAGTGCAGGAGGGATTGCCGTAGGTAGAGCAATGGCTGAAAGACCGGACTTATTCAAAGCCGCAATTGTTGAAGTGGGGATGACAAATATGCTTAGGTTTGAAAATACACCAAATGGAGAGGGCAATATTAAAGAATTTGGTACAGCTACAAATCCAAATGATTTTAAAGCTTTATTAGGAATGGATGCTTATCAGCATATAAAAAATGGAGTCAAATATCCCGCAACCTTTATAACCGGAGGTATTAATGACAACAGAGTAATTGTATGGCAGCCTGCAAAATTTGCAGCTAAACTGATGGCAAACAATGCTTCGACTAATCCTATCCTTTTAAAAATTGATTATGAAGGCGGGCATGGTAATAATATCCCTCTTTCACAAAGATATGCTGGTCTAAGTGACATTTTTGCTTTTACATTATGGCAATTAGGTCATCCTGATTACCAGCCCAATGAAAATACAAAACAATAAAATGTCTCGTTTCCCGTATCATTTTTTTGATGAGTTCGTCATTCGTACTCCTCTATTTTCATGCAAAGACTTTCGAGAAAAGGTAAAAAACGATGAAATTTCAGATGCAGCATTAAAAGAAATAGGTACAGATCCTATTTTTCAGGAAGCCATATATCTTGCATCTCCTTATCTATATGAAAAATTACTTCATTGGCTGAATTCAGGAAAAGAACTCACCCCAAAAAACCTTCAAAAACTTAAAAATACCATCCTTAAATATTACAGCAGAATGAGTACACGCTGTACCCCATTTGGTTTATTTTCAGAAGTTGGATTGGGAAAATTCAAAAGAGAAGAGCATAATACTTCCCTTCCATCAACACCAATTCGAGATACCAAACTGGATATGCATTTTCTGGTCGCTCTCTCTCAGCATTTAGCAAAAAAAACGGAAATTAGAACACTACTTTTATACTTTCCGAATAGCAGCATACATAGAGTTGGCCATCACCTCCGTTATATGGAATATGAATACACCAACGGAAAAAGAGACTACATAATTTCATCTGCTCCACTTTCATCCGAACTAGAACAAGTAATAAACTTTAGTCAGCAAGGCAAAACGATTAAACAAATTGTTGATACGCTCATTAACGATGAGATCACCTCAGAAGATGCAGAAGAATTTATAGAAGAACTCATAGATAATCAGGTTTTGATAAGCGAGATAGAACCTAGTGTTTCCGGGGAAGATTTTTTAGATACAATCATTTCTGTATTGATGAAAATCGGAGCAATAAAAGAATCTGAAATTTTAATTTCGATACAAAATGAACTGGCAGCATTAGATCAGAATATAGGAAATCCTGCCGAAAAATACACTGAAATTGAAAATTTGATCAAATCTTTTCATGTAGAATACGAACCTAATTTTCTTTTTCAAACTGATCTATATTCCAACAATGAATATGTACTTACTCCACACTGGAAGGTGACATTAAAAAAAGGAATCCGCTTTTTAAACAAAATAACACTGCTTAATAAAGACACTCATTTAGAACAGTTCAAAAAAACTTTTTATGAAAGATTTGAAACAGAGGAAGTCCCCTTAAACTATGCTCTGGATACAGAAATAGGAATTGGTTACAGGCAGGATGTATCCACAAAAGGAATTCACCCTTATATTCAAGATCTTAAACTTCCTAGAGCTCTGGAAAAGCTAAACTTAAAAATCCAACTTGATCCAATACAGCAGGTATTAAATAATAAGGTCCAGGAGGCTTTAGCCGAGAACCAATACAGCATCGACTTAATAGATGATGATTTTAGAGATTTTGATGAAAACTGGCAGGATCTTCCGGATACTTTATCATTTATAACTGAAATTATTTCGGAAAAGGGAGAGCAAAAGCTATTTATTGGAAACGGTGGCGGATGCAGTGCCGCTAATTTGTTGGCAAGGTTTTGTTCGGAAAAATCAGAGGTACAAAATTTAGTAAAAACTATTGCAAAAAAAGAAGAAGAGATAAATTCCAACTCTGTTTTAGCAGAAATTATTCATTTACCTGAAGCGCGAATTGGAAATGTCATTAGAAGACCTACATTACGACAGTATGAGATTCCTTACTTGGCAAAATCAATATTGCCTATCAAAAATCAAATTTCGGTAGACGATCTATACATTTCCTTGAAAAACGATCGAATTGTATTACGGTCTAAAAAACTCAATAAAGAAATCAGCCCTTATTTAACTAATGCTCATAATTATTCGGCAAATCCTCTTCCTGTCTATCATTTTTTATGCGATCTCCATTCACAAAATGCAAGAACAGGTTTGTATTTTAATTGGCGAGATCTGAAACATATTTATCAGTTTTTGCCGAGAATAGAATACAGAAATATCATTCTTTCAAAAGCCTGGTGGAAAATGACAGCACAGGAACTCAATCAGTTTTCACCACTGACCAATAATAAGGAACAGCTTCTTTTTAGCATCAATGAGTGGCGAAAGAAAAGACAGCTCCCTCGATGGGTACAATGGATAAAATCTGATAATAAGCTTATTATTAATCTGGAAAACTATGATATGACCAAGATGTTTATTGATGCTGTAAAAAATGAAGAATCGATCATTATTGAAGAATTTCTGTATAATGAAAATGATGATTTTATGCATCAGTATATATTCCCACTGTATAAAGGAAACTGATGAAAACGATTAGAAAATTTTTTCCAGGAAGTGAATGGCTGTACCTTAAAATCTATACGGGAGTGAAAACTTCGGATATTATTTTGGAAGAAATAATACAACCTTTGATAGAAAATTTTCAGTGTGAGAAGTACATTCAAAAATGGTTTTTCATTCGCTACAATGACCCCAAATCGCATGTAAGGATAAGGTTTGAGCTAAGCAGCATCAAAAATTACAACGCTGTTACAGATCAAATTAATAAAGCGCTGCAAGGGTATTTAGAGAGTGGAGAGATCTCAAATATTGTGTTTGAGACCTATAACAGGGAAATTGAAAGATATGGAGAAAATACGATTGAAGATACTGAAACCCTATTTCACAAAAACAGTGAATTTACTTTACAATGTTTAAATTACAATGATGAGGAAAAACTGACGGTAAGTCTTTTTTATATTGATGAAGTTTTAAACAGGCTCAATTTATCTGTCCAAGAGAAAATGGAATGGATGAGAGATTACAATGCTTCTTTCAAAAACGAGTTTAATGCCGATAAAAAGCTCAATTCTCAATTAGATAAAAAATTCAGAGCTTTCAAACCTATTTTTTTAGATTTTATCGGTTCACAGGAATTTTCAGATGAAAGAAATATGATCAGTCTTCATATTGAGGAATGTTCTATTGTACTACAAAATATTCTTAAACTTAGCAAAAATCAGTCTTTGCAGAACTTTATTCAAAGTGTATTCCACATGAATATCAACAGGCTTTTCATCTCTGATCAAAGGTTATTTGAAATGATTATATATGATTATCTATACAGATATTATAAAATGAAGGCTTTTTTGAAATAATAGTCATTAAAGTAGATTTTCTGTCAATATTTTTTACTTGAAATACATCTACACTTCATCCCGATCCTTCCAAATCTCCATTTTTTAGAACTTTTTTCATTGAAAGTTTTGATGAAGAGTTAATTTCATATGTTAATTACGCAATGGATATATTTTAGTGTTAAAATTATTATTACCTCTTTAACAATCATGACTGATTAGTATTCAATTCATTGGTCATAAAAATGTAAAATGTTAGACTATAGTTTTTTATTTAAAAGTGTCTGCACTAAATAGTACAGACACTTTTTTTAAGGACATGAGCTACTTACTATTCCTTTCCTTTGTCATTAAACTGAAAACTTACTTTCTGTTCATGACCTTTAGTGTCAGATACCCAGATATCAAAAGCTTGCGTAACAGTAGACTCTGAAACATAATGTAACCTGAAGATTTGCTCAGGCAATAGATATGAATCATTGGGCTTTAATGTCAACATTTTACCGCTTCCTAAAAGAAGTTTTCCGGAACCGTCAACTTGAAAATAACGGATGTAGTATTTGGTATTTTCATAATTACCTTCTGCTTTAATGGTACATCTGATGGTTACGGTCTCTCCTTTAGCAATGCTCTTAGGAACAGGCATCACCTCAAATTCAAAAGGAAAATCTGTTTGGATCTCGAGTTGCTTGTCGCAGGAATTGAGGGCAAATACAAATAGTAATAAAGTGACTGTTGATGTTATGAAAATCAACCTTTTTATAAAAGATCTTTTTTCTATATCATATTTATTCATTTTTTTTAGGTTTAAAAGTTAAAAAATATAGCGTAGTCCTATGCCTGCCGATGGTCTGAGCCTTTCGACGGAAGTACCCCAGACTACCTTGGTTCTCCCCTGTAAAAGCATTACGATGTGATCATTTAGATAGGTTTCCAATGATAGACGTAACCCACCCCCATAAATAAAGCTATCCTTATTCTGAATGACGGCTCCATTGGGTAACATCTTCTCACTTTTGTTGATCACTTCATATCCGACAACTCCGGTAATGCCTAAATTCAAAGAGATATTCTTTGCCCAATCACCTAGCAGCACAAAGCTGTATCCACCTTCAGCAGCGTACGTTTCAACTGGAACGGAATAACTTTCGAACTCGTGATTCTTGTGAGAGTATTCAACAGCCCATAGCTGATAGTTCCCATTTTTTCCGTTGATCGTCATTCCTGCCTGGATATAGAAAAAGTCATGTAACGGCTTCTTATCGGAGATCAGCCCAATACTTGCTTCAAATCCTTTCTGCCCCTTGATCAGCCGTTGCGCATAGAGGCTCGTTGTGCTGACTATAAGCATTATTATGGTAAAAATATACGTATTCATTTCGATGAGTTTTAAAAGTTAAAAGATTAGTTTCAGATCAGTGACAGGCTTTGCATGGATCAGATCCATGTTTTCCACTTCTACTCTTTGATGCCTGCCGCCGTTCTTTTCGAATATTTCAATGACTAAAATCTTATCATCAGCCAAAGTGAATTGATCCAAAAGAAAAACATTCCGTTCCGTACGACCATTTTTTACATCTGTTAAGGGTAGATAGGTTCTTAATGGGATGAGTTCATTCTCCTGTACAGCGGTTCTTTTGGATGTCTTTTTATCCGCAATCTTGAAGATCATAAAGTCCACCGGAAATGGCACACTGGTTTCATTTCTCAGTTCTGTAT
Source organism: Chryseobacterium glaciei (assembly GCF_001648155.1). Lineage (NCBI taxonomy): Bacteria > Pseudomonadati > Bacteroidota > Flavobacteriia > Flavobacteriales > Weeksellaceae > Chryseobacterium > Chryseobacterium glaciei. The sequence goes on from NZ_CP015199.1 coordinate 4,816,253, forward strand.
GAAAATAGTACTTCCCGTTGTAGATATAAATACCTTTTAGTACGAAACTGATTCCGAAGCTGAAGGAACCAATGTGTTTCAGCAGCTTTTTATTTTTGGTGTAAATGGCTTTCAAAGCAGCCTGAGTTAAAGACGGCTGGTTACTGCCAAGATCTTCAAAAAGTACATCATTTACCTTTTCTTTCTCCTGGATTTGAAGCATTTTTTGTACATCATAGTTCAAAGTGGCGGGACAACAGCTGTAGAACACATCAAAATTGTAGAAACGTCCATCTTCGGTAATCACAGAAAAATTGGTTTCGGATTCAAAATTTCGCACTGCGGCTTTAACACGGAGGACATTTTCTGCTTCATCCGCTTTTCCGGCGATCAGATTTTCACTTCCCAGATCCACATATCTGATCTTGGATGGAAATATAATATGGGTGGTTTTATCATAGGTTACCGTCAGCCAGTAGGGTTCTACTCTACCTGTTTTAAGCCTTGATTCTGTCGTAAGGGTATCAGCAGGTGGTATGCTGTCCTGCTGCTGAGCATGGAGTTGTATAGTAAAGATTGCCAGAAATGTCACCATGAGCAAACTTTTTATTAAGTATTTCATATTGTTTGGTTTTTGTATTAAACATTATTTTTTGGAAACAAGGAATACCTGATACCCTGCTTTGAGGGTGATTTTTGGCATTCTTATCTTTTTTGAGAAGTATCCGGAGATCCCCTGTACGACACTTTTGCTAAGATCAGAGGTAATCTGCTGTCCTGCTGTAGAACTTAATGAAATGCTGGTTCCTCCTGTGTTTCCCATATTGGCGGCCATTTCAGTAAGGGCGCTTCGCTCGGGAGAATACGGAACTGCCAGTCCCGGTTGTCCGTCCAGATCGTAGGCTGTGAGTTCTACAGGAATGATGTTGCCTTTAAATTCTATGGATTGAATTAAAAGCTGAAGCCTTGTTCCCTGGAATTTGGCAATGGCCGTCAATACCGTTCCTTTAGGAATCGCCAACTTTGATAATATAATTGCATCCAATAATCTTATACGGACTGCCTGTTCGGCAGTGATGCTCTGGGTTTCATGAACACAAGCTCGGATACTGTTAATTGCCTGCGGAGCCTGTGCTACCGTTCCGGCAGTATAAAAGTTTCTGTTTTTCGCCTGGCTTAATTCAGCAATCCATGCGCTGTCAGTAGGTTCCCGATACAAAGCCGATACGATATTGCTTTTTGCCGGATATAAAGCAGCAAGCGAAACCTTTTGTTTCACTGGTTTAGCGCTGTCCATTTTATCCGTCCCTTTTTCGGGCGCACCCTCTATTTTAGGAACATTTCCCGTTGTCGGAAAATATTTAGCAGCCATTTGATACGATTTTTCCATGAGTGCCAGCTGACTTTCTACCGGATTCGACGGTGCTTCTTCTTTTTGAGCCAATTGTGCTTTTAAAGCTCTTACTTCACTTTGCAGCTGGGTAGTTGGCCCTTTGTCCTCATAAAAATTACCCAATGTCCCCTGAATATTCCGGTAACTGTTGAGTGCTTTATCTTCATGAGTAGGCACAGAACCCCCATTATGAGTCCCTGAATTGGTCATCTCTGATGATGAAGCGGCACTATCTGTATTCCAATATTCTGACAGGGCATTCAGTGACTGCTTTTTTTCAAGTTCCTTTTGGTCTAACAGATCAGCTTCATAGGCTTTACTTTTATCAGCCTGCATTCCTGTTTCTGTAGCCTGTGGAACAGCTTCATTGAGTCCCGCTTGTTCCAGCTCTTTGCCATCCGAAGAAGGCCTGAATATCAGACACATGCATCCGAGAAAGACAATGCCCATCAATATAAAGATGAGTGGTTTCTTCAGCTTTTGTATGTTGTTGCCTTGACCTACTTCTGTATCTGCGTTTCCTTTCTGGCTCACCTCGGTAAGCCTTACGGTTGCTTTATCTTTTTCATTGTCTTTCATGATCTTGATTTTTTATGGGTTTTGATGATGAATCTCTTAACTCTGAATCTTCCTGTTGCTGTCTCAGCACCGGATTACGAATGTGACCTTCTACCGGATTATGTTTTCGGGTTTCATTTTTTGCATCATACCAGACTGTCATCACGACACCTCCCGTCAAGAGCAGGTATCCAGCGAAAAAAAGGATCACAAACTTTTTTTGTTTCCTGGCAGAAAGCTTCTGCCAGCGTTCTTCCAATCTCCTTTCACAGGAGTTGAGAAATATTCTTAGCTTTTTCATATGGTAATTTTTTTTATAGCCCGAAACGCTTGATACGGGGAGCTACCTTGTTGGCCCGCACTTCATCACTAACCATTGCCACGGCCTCTTTTGCATGTGGCACAGCAGCCATAGGTAGGTTTGTTAATTCCGACTGTCGCAATAATTGACCGAACTGGTCTTTTTTGGTAATCTCCACTTTTTGAAGATCAAATTTTCCGTTATGGTGTTGAACCCACATACAACATTGAACCCTTGGTTTGTCTTCTCCTGTCCATTGCAAATAGGTGGTTAACAACAATTCTCCCTTGGGCAGGCTTTCCAACCCTCGTTGACAGTTTTCCAGGTATTCGCTCATACTGTCCTTCAATCTACCCGGATACGCTCCCTGTGTTTGAAAGTAACCATTGTAACCCTTATCAATAAGGATCTTCGCGAACGTCTCCAAATCATGTAGTTTTTCCATAATCCTATTTTTAGCGTTCTGTGACTCTCAAGTCCTTATTCTCGATTACACTGAATTTTTCAATGTTAAATCCTTGTGGGTTCGTGTCTGAACGGACGGAATTCAGGAGATAGCACGAAGTGACCAGGCTCCGTTCGGTTAGATTACTGGAACGGATGATGTATTGCCTCGCAAATGTTTTAACAGCATACGGATACGTGTCAAAGTTGCACTGTACACTGTCCACTTCAATGCGTTGCTGAATATTACCAGAAATGATCCGGTTGTAATACCCTTTTTCTGACAGGTCTTTGTAATAATTGAAGGCACTCTTATCAGCCATATTAAATGCTCTTTTCATGTTGCTTTCGATCGCATTTTTGTCAGGCGCCAGGGTAAAAAACAATTCATGAAAACGGCGGACATGCTCACGCGCTTCTACAGGACGGTTGATGGCAGCATCCTGAGAGAGTGCCAACATGAGTGATTTACCATTATCAAGCACGTAGATCTTTTGTCTTTGTGCTTCTGCGAAGCGGTAGGAGTGCCAGATGGCATAACCCACCACTGCAATACACAGTACGGCAAATATTAAGGCATACAACCTGATCTGCCTGAAACTGTTCTCTATATTTCTGAGGGTTTTAAATTCCATTTTTTTACTATTTATACATTATTGTTTCAGATGGTTAGGATTGATTATTTAAGAAGTTGGCCTCCGACATTACCCGCTGCAGCTCCGGCCCCTGCGCCAGCAACATTACCTGCTTTTTGTGCCGTCTGGGTTACATTACGCATGAAATTACCAGCACCACCCGCCTGAATCACCCAGCCCGTTACCGTTGGTACCGTGAAGTATCCCACAATTCCAATAATCATAAATATGGTGTAGATGGTACTTGAGCCGTCAGGAATGAAATTGGGATCTGACAGACTTTGGATATCTTTTTCCAGCATCAAAGATTGTAGCTTCGCAAGCATGGCACTAAAAATATCCGCAACGGGAAGCCATAAATACACACTGACATATCTTGATATCCATTGGTTTAATGTGGACTGGAAACCATCCCAAACCGAGATGGCGAAGGCAATGGGGCCGAGGATAGACAGCACAATCAGAAAGAAGGTTCGAATGGTATCAATAACCAAAGCTGCTGCCTGAAACAGAATCTCCAGCAAATCTCTGAACCAGTTTTTTATGGTCTGCTCCAATTCATAGCTCTGTCTTTCCATATACATTCCCGCCATTGTTCCCAGATCTGAGGGAGACCATCCCAGCTCATCGAGCTTTTTATCAAACTCCTCATCGGAGATCAAATAAGCCTGCTCAGGATTTCGGAGCATGGCTTCCCGTTCCAATTGGTCTTTTTGGGCCTGGAGTTTATTAAGATCCAATACCTGGTTTTCCAACATTTCGTGAGTTCCTGTTACTACAGGGCTCAGTACCCCATTGATGGTTCCCAGCACGATCGTTGGAAAAAACATGATACAGATCCCCAAGGCAAATGGTCGTAGGAGGGGAAACACATCGATAGGTTCAGCCCGGCTCAATGCCTGCCAAACCTTCAATGCAACATAGAACAAGGCACCCAGGCCCGCAACACCTTTGGCCACTGCCGCCATGGTGGCGGACAGTGGAAGCATCTCGTCGTATAACGAGCGCAAAATTTCATGAAGATTTTCAAAGTCCATAATGATAGATTTTAAAGGGTTTATAAATAAAAAGGGCTACCAATATTTTTGATTAGCAGTACCATATAATTGCAGTACACGCTGTCCGTCATTTTTCTTTTTCGCTCTCAGATAGCTGACAGAAATATTTTTGTTCGTATAGTAGCGCACCAGTTTATGGTACTCACTTACCTCTTTATACACCCTGTCAATAATTTCCATGCGCTCTTTATCATTCATCGAAAGGGATGAAGAATTAACGATCTGTTTTAAATCACTTAGTAACCCTCCACTTTCATTTAATAATTTGGAATAGCCGAAGGCAATCGCTGTTAATTCCTGTGGAGAAAAGTTGGGATCATTCATCATTTTGCCAAAGCTCTCCACATACATTTCTGAAATATTACCGACCATTAGTACCGTTTGCTGCACTTTTCGGGCATCCTTTACCAGATTATTGACCGCTTTAAGCTTGTCATAATATTCTTTCCCCTGCTCATACACTTTTTTCACTTCATTGAAATTTTTGACCACATTAGACACTGTATTGGAAGTCTGTACAATTTCATTGGCAGAGTTCAGAATACCTGATGCCAGATTGGTCGGATCAGTGACCACAAATTGTGCTTTTGCCGGTGAGAAGCCCAATAGAAGGGCTGTACTCACCAATACCATGAATTTTTTCATTGTTTTGGATTTTAAATTGTTATGAAATTTTTATTGGTTCTCTTTTTTGTTGGCAGCAATCCTTTTGATTGCCAGCTCAACATTACCGCCCAGCTCCTGGGCGAGCTGCATGACTTCGAGCTTTTCGGTTTCTTCGGTGGTGTATGCCAAATACTCCTGTGCAGAAACTTCTGTAGCGTATACCGCAGAATGGGTTCCCCCCAGTCCGATCCATACTTCTTTATAAAATCTGGAAGAATCGTTATTCATATTAATGGATAATACCTGCGCTTTTTCTTTATCGGTCAGCCCCAGCATCGCCTGTATATCATCGAACTTGTTCATGTACTTGCGCTGATCTAGCAGGATCTTGCAGTCGGAATTGTTGATAATACTTTCTCTGACAATTGGTGAATGAATAATATCATCAACCTCCTGAGTGACCACGATAGCCTCTCCAAAGAATTTCCTAACGGTTTTAAACAAATATTTCAAGTATTCTGCCATACCTTCCTTGGCAATCGCTTTCCAGGCTTCTTCAATTAATATGAGTTTTCTGATACCTTTGAGTCTTCGCATCTTGTTGATAAAGACCTCCATAATAATGATGGTGACGATGGGAAAAAGGATTTTATGATCCTTGATAGCGTCAATTTCAAAGACAATAAAGCGCTTGGTCAATAGATCCAGCTGTTTATCAGAATTGAGCAGATAATCATATTCACCGCCTTTGTAGTAAGGTTCCAGTACATTAAGAAAATTGGCAATATCAAAATCTTTTTCCCGAACCTGTTTTTCTTCAAGGACCTTACGGTAGTCACCTTTTACATATTCATAGAATCCGTTAAATGATGGATGTTCATTTTCCTTTTTGATCTTTTCTATGTAACCGCTTACAGCATTAGAAAGGGCTACTTCCTCGGCTCTGGTTGGCGGTTCATCATCGCGTTTCCATAGCGTGAGTACCAAAGTTTTAATACTTTCCCTTTTCTCAATATCGAATACCCCGTCATCGGTATAGAAAGGATTAAAGGCAATGGGATTATCTTCGGTATACGTAAAGTATACGCCATCCTCCCCTTTCGTTTTTCCTTTGATCAGTTCACACAATCCCTGATAGGAATTTCCGGTATCAACAAGCAGTACATGGGCACCCTGCTCATAATACTGCCTCACCATATGATTGGTGAAAAATGACTTTCCACTACCTGAGGGGCCTAGGATAAACTTGTTCCGGTTGGTAATGATTCCCTTTTTCATAGGGAGATCAGAAATATCCAGATGGATGGGTTTTCCGGTCAATCGGTCTGCCATCTTAATTCCAAACGGCGACAGCGAATTTTGGTAATTGGTCTCTTCAGTAAAGAAGCATAAGGCCGGTTCAATGAACGTATAAAAACTTTCTTCACTCGGAAAATCTCCTGCATTGCCTGGTATCCCTGCCCAATATAATGTGGCAACATCTGTCGTATTATGACGGGGTTTACACTCCATGAGCGCCAGTGCACTGCCCGTATCATTCTTCAACATTTTCAGTTCCACAGGATCATCAGACCACGCCATTACATTGAAGTGGGCTCGGATAGAAGAAAGTCCGTAAGAATGAGCCTCATTCAAATACCGTTCGATCCATTCTTTATTGATCTGATTGCTTCGGCTGTATCTTCCAAGAGAATGCATATTCCTTGCAGACTTTTCAAATTTTCGTAAGTTATCTTCGCTGTTATCCAGGAATAAATACTGGTTGTAGATGTGATTACAGTTTAACAGCAGTCCCACGGGAGCGGCGAACGATAATCGGCAGTCACTTCGGTCAGTCGATAATTTTTCATACCGGAGATCCGTAGAAACAGTTCCCGGAAGATCGTCGGTATCAGACAACGTGTGCAGACACAGCCTGTTGTTGCCGATCCGCATTTCTTCGGCACCCATGGCGATATCCTGCATTGGAGTTCCCGCCTGTCTTGACAAGGTAAAGTACTGTTCCAGTAGTCCCTGTTTATCCTCAGCTCCAACAATGTCATCTTCACTCAAACGTTCGAGCTTCACCAATCCTGAATCATTCACGATCCTTTCAAACTGGCTAACCGATTCCATAAACCTCGAAACCGCTTCCTTATCCCTGATCTCCTTTGGAACCAAAACTCCTTTGCAGAGGGATGAAAAATTACTCTGCATCCTCATCCTTTCTTTCGAGGTTTTGGTAATAAACACATAGCAGTAATGGTTCAAAAAAGGACGCTCATTGAAATGCTGCTGGTAAGATTTCGCTAAAAAGCTTAGTCCTTCCTTTGTAATATCAGGTGAATAGTTTTCCCTGATATACCAATCCTGTTTGTGGATTACGGTATAATCAGGAAGTGTTTTTACCGCCTTATGCCAGGCAGAATGAATGGCTTCGTATTCAGATGCAGCCACCGTGAAAAGCTCAGGTAAATGTACCTGGAAGCAGGCCGTAATATCCGCTTCCTTCGAAATGATGCAGTGATCTTCTACTGCCAGGAGTGGAAACTTACTTTCCAGCGTACTGGTCTTGCTTATGTTTCTCATACGGCTGGCTTTTTAGGAGTCGATTTCAGATAACGGTAGATAGGCTTACGGCAGATAATATATCTTGGATGGCTTTTTACAGCGCCTACTTTCATTAAGCCATGCTCACCGTACTTTTTGTTCAGCGAAAAGGTCTGCCAGATGATCAGTGAAGCTCCAGTAGCACCAATAAACAGGCAGACGTAGGAATTAACCCCTGCCATGTAAAGAATCATTGTGAGAATAAGGATGCCTAACAGCCCGCCTGCAAAAATGAACAGGTACTGCGCTTTAAGACCCTTAAATTCCACACTGCGCCCAATGCCTTTGTTGATATTGTAATTATTCATAAGGCAAAGGATTACAGGAAGAATGAACGCAGGATGGTAGCCGCCACGATTAGAAATATACAGGCACCAAACCAGCTCGCAGCTGTTTTGCTTGTATCGGGATCACCGCTGCTGAATTTGTTGTACACCTTTACCCCACCGATCAGTCCTACTACCGCACCAATGGCATAGATCAGCTTGGTTGCAGGATCAAAATAGGAGGTTACCATCTGGGTTGCTTCGTTGATTCCGGCACTTCCGTTACCCTGAGCAAGGACCCCTGAAATTGAAAGCAATACCATACCCGTCAACAGCAGTTTTTTTCTTTGTTTTTCCATTACTAATTGTATTATTTGTTAAAGATTTTCCCACTCTCTGCGGGATCTGAAAACAAATGTATCGGTGAAGCAAAGACAGACTAACATACTGGCATTCAGTGGAATTACTTGGCGTTAAATGACTTTTAAAGTGAAAAAAAACGTATATTTGATAGAGCTCTTTTTAAGAAAAAAAATTGAAATCCGACTTATAGAATGATGAAAGAATCCAAGAAAAACATACCCAACCTGCATCCAAAATTCTTTTGGGATTTCAGATTTGATGAGATCGAATGGGAAGCTTATAAAATGGTAATCGGTCGCATCGTTGAGCGTGGAGGTCAGGAAGAAATTGAAGAAATCATTCGTTTTTATGGTCGCGAAAAAGTAGTTACGGCAATCCGTGATGAAATTTATTTCCTACCCAACTATGCAATTGATCGTGCATTAAAATTCTTTCCCGAGCTCAAGAAGGAAGAGATGTACTGTTATCTCAATAGAAAAGACAAACCTTATCACTGGATTTAACTTTATGAATAAACGTTTTCGCAATTCCGGCAGTAGAAGAAACAGCCGCCGCGCAGAAATAAAAGCAAAAATTATTGCCTACATCATTAATTTCAGGGTTCAACAAAAAAGTAAATGTTATGTTATTAAACCCATCTCAAAAAATAAAAGAATGCCAAAAATAGATCGTGTTTTTTTTTGGGACTACGATATAGAGGCGATGGATTTTGACAGAGCTTACAGATCAATCATCGGCCGCATCGTAGAGCGCGGAGGACAGGAAGAAATTGACGAAATCATTCGTTTCTATGGGTATGAAAAGGTAGTCCGTACCATTAAAAATGAAATCCATTTCCTCCCTAATTATGGTATTGATCGTGCATTAAAATTTTTTCCGGAGCTAAAGAAGGAAGAGATGTACTGCTACCTCAATAGGAAAGACAAACCTTATCACTGGATTTAGCATCAATAAGGAATGCTGGATCTTAGAGCGGTTTTTTTTAGATTACAGACATTCTGTTAAAGTGAAAAATATTCGTAAAATAATATGATAATAAGTATTCTATACAGCATTAACCCATATTCACTTAATAATATACAGCAAATCATATATTACCATCATATAGCTTTTAATAATTGTTTATTTTTGAATTTTAAATAGTTAGCTTTCAAAATACTTTTAAAAATCAAAATTGGAGAAACCGGGGATTCGTTCTCGGTTTTTTATTGTTAAATTAGACAGGCAGGCATAAAAAAACGCCAGACTTCTATGTTCTGACGTCGAGAATAAATATGTATTGAATAAATTTAAATGACTATTTAAACTTTCTATTTTACTATTCTCTTTTAATAGTTTTTGATGGCACCAGTTCTTCACCAATTATTTTCCATTTTCAGAATACGGCTTCTGCTCATCTTCTGATAATTCATTCCATTGCAGCCCATAGGGTGCACCACCACTTGTATATCCAACAATAAAGGCGAAATTTTCATCCTGATCGATACCCCATACCTGCCCTTTGCTTTTTGCCAGTGCGGCTTCCTTCTTTTGCTTTTTCTTCGCAGTCACCAATTCAACAGAGCGTTTGACTGCTGTTTCATATTCCTCTGTAACAGTAATCCCCAAGATCCGCAATTCTGTGATCGAACATAGAAGATCGGTGTGATAACGTCTGGCATAAGCCCGTACCAGGTGCTTTCCCGTATAAGTTGGCAGCCACTGCTTTGCAGACTGCAATCGCCTTTCACGCGGCATTGTACATTTAAGTTGTTTATTGCCTTTTCTCTTTCTCTTCTTAGCCATATCAAGATATCGTATTGATCGGGAGTTTTCAGTTAATGGTTCACCTATATAGTGGCATATGCAAAGATCCGAATTTTCTTACTATTGTCATGAAACTACTACTGTCTTGTGGGATCATTTATTTTCTAGAAACAACCCCTCCTGTGTCACAATTTACAGCTTACGGCCTTTTCGCGGCGGCTTATTTTCCTTTTGTTGTATGGTGGCTTTGCCGGAAACCGGTTCTGCATATTGATTCTTTTTCAATCCGGATTCCTCCAGCAGTTTTTTGGGGATATTGGTATTCATAATTATTTTCCCTCCAGTAAGAACCGGAATTATATCTTTAATAATAGAATTTTTAATCATCTCTGGTCCTCTCGGATGCTGCAGTATCTTCTCTATCGGCATCGTGAATTGCCATACTTCGAAAGACCTATCGGGAACACCTGCAACAATACCCGTCACCATTGCCTTTTCAAGCTTTCCTTGAAATTTTTGCATCTCTTTTTCCTGGAGGTATTTGTCGAGCAGGTTATCAATATACAGCTCAAGATCCATCTTCAATTCGTGATCCCTACCCCCTTCGCTGAATTTCTCCGAAGGGAGTGAACGGCAGTACACTTCGGCATCATCAATAAGTTTCTGCCCTTTTTGATCATCAGCCCGGTAAGTGGTTGGCCCGCCGTGACCCCGGTTGGAAGCAGTGCCGGCCTTTATTCCGTCTATATACAGATTTGCTGAAAATGCATTGGTCTCTTCACTAAGCTTCTCGCTATATTGAATACTTTTTAACTCTATTTTCATAACTTTTAAAGTTTGGGTCCTTTTCTTTTGATCGGTTTATCGCCTTTGGAAGTTTTAATGGATTTTGCTTTATTTTCTCTGATAGCTTCTTCTATTCCGGTATCTTTCCAGCTAACCTGACCAGCTCTGAAATGAGATTTCAGGTTACTTTCCTTTAAATTAGACAGCTCATCAAAACCATGCTTTCTGTTGTATCCGATCGGGTCCAAAGCACTTTCATGGGGAATGCTCACAACAAGTATATCTTTAGGTATTTCTGTTACGGAATTAAAATCAATCTCCTGAAATTCATGTTTTTTCGGATTGTACGGAATAAAGTACTTATCCTTTCCGTCAACATAATAGTCTTGGATCTTAGAAAATACGATACCTCCGGATAAAAAATCATCTTTAGGACGCAGCATATCCATCCGCAGATCGACATAAAAAGGATGACCTGCAATATCAACAATGGGTAAAAGACCACTAAGCCGTTCTTTTAAGGCGGTCTGATCAACCATTAGATCAAAATCGCTCCTGGTTGCAAACATTTCTAAAGGAACACCGTATTTCTCCGACATTCCTTCCGGATCGAGTGTGACTAATTCCGGCAGACTTATCGTAACCGTTTCTCCACTGATAAAAGAAGACGGTATATTCTTTTCCGTCAGACTGTACTCAAAAGAATAACCATTGTGGTTTCCAAGATCCCTCATCTCAAAAAGCGAAATTGTATTGTTAGGATTATCCTTTTCCCTTAATTCTAACTTATTGACATCGACCAAGAATTCGGTTCCTTCGATGTTTACTGTTGGTAATTCTCTTTCCATGCTAAACCATTATCTAAGAGTTAAAAAAATGGGGCCCTGTCTTTTAGACAAAATCCTCAATATCAAATCCGTCCAGATTTCCATTCCGCATAGTGGAAGAACCGGCAACTGTTTCGGCGGAAAGGCTTCGGTCCAATAGCGCTGCTATTCTTCTCGAAGCTCCTTCCATAGAGCTTTCCAATAGGCTGAAGAGTTCAGTTCCCTGTATTTTACGAACAATGTCTACCGCTTGTTTCTCTAAAGATGGCTCGGGCGTTTCTTGGCTCAGCAACATCCCCACGGTACTTAGTTCTTCAAAGGTGACCCCTGTGGCGAAACCGTCTTCACCATCGGAAACCCTATACTTGCCCCACTCTTTTTCCTCATCTTCAAAATCAGGCATGTGACCAAAAACTTCTTCCGGTTCTTCCTGCGGAATTTCTATATCGAAATCTTCTTCTTTGATTTCACTGGCTAAATTATTTGATTTAGTCTCTTGTTGATTATTTTGGCTTTCAGGGGCATTCTTTGGCGTCGAAAGTCTCGTTGCGGGCTTCGGCAAACCCATAATTTCCGGTAAAATGATCGCCGTTTTATTCTGGCTTTCTTTCGTAACCGGTCTTTTTTTGATCACAAATTTATCCTCCAGCAGTAAAAAGATGACCACGAGCAGGCATATTACAATAAGTGTTTCCATAACTATTTAATATTTAGGTATTCTGTGAAATTGGGAAAAGTGCATTTTCTCATAGGATAGGTTTATTTCTTTCATTAAAAAAGTCGGTAATATCGACTCCGAATTCTTGGAAATGATATTCAAAAATATTATCGATATAGGAATAAAGTGTCGTCTTATCTTCCCTGGTTAATTGAACAATACGAAGAAGCCGTTCATGATATTCAGGCCGTATGTATACCACTTTACCATTGCGCCCCGATGGGTAACGGTTGGTAAGAAATACCTCTTCATAGCTGATCTTCTTTTGAATGTTTTCTTTCCTTCTCTCCCGAGATTTACTTTCTTTAGTTTCAACATCCTGTTTAGTAGCTTGATTGTCGGAAGCCGGCTCTTTACCACTCATGATCTCCATGATTGAAGCCTCATCAACTATTGGCTTTTCAAAACTCTTTTTAATTTCATTAGAATCCATGGCTCACATTTTATCGTTTTACGATTTTTAGAAATTCCTGAATAAACAGATCCAATCTGGTCATCCGCATTAACTTTTCTTCCGGTGGCAGTAAACTTGATCTGAATATATAATTACCGCTCTCTTCCGTTTCTCTGCGAAAACGCTTGCTATCCATGATCCGGGTTTGCATAACATTCAATTCCAATTCCTTAATAACGGTCTGATAAGCATCATAAAGAGTGGTTTTTTCCCTGCCATCCACTTGGTTCCAGAATAACCAGTATGACTGCTCCGCTTCAACTGAAACTGTCCCTGCAAGCTTAAGAAGTGCGGTAGCAAAGCTTAAGGTGCTTTCCACCACAAGACGGTCAGCGGTTATTGGAGAAAAAATAAAATCCATCACTTTTAAGGTGGTCAGTACACCACTGGTGTTGGCTGTTCCGGGCAGGTCGAAAAAGATAAAGTCAAAATGAAGTGCGGAGTCATCAACATGCTCTGCCGCTTTTTCCAGTGCATCATCAGCTTTGCACCGGATAATGGAATATGCTTTTTTATTGATCTGCTGATACAGTTTTAAAGCGGCCTTTTTATGGTACTCATTCTGCATCACCGTCTTCATATCCCGATCCCTCATTTTGCCCAGGCTATGTTGAGGGAAATCACAGTCCATAATGAGTACATTATAACCGAGTCTGAAATGCAGAAGACTTGCGACTAAAGTGGTAAATGTTGATTTTCCAACGCCTCCCTTTTGGGTGGAGAAACTGATTTTTAAAGGCTTTTTCATTGTCATGATTTTAAATATTTATAATTGTTTTTATTAGAAATTGCGCAGGAATAAAGATGTAAAGACGCATATACGGCGATATTCCTGTATTACTTTTTGCCAAATTTTCTTTACAGGATTATTGCTTGGTTTCTTTATTCCTACATGCTTTTCTCTAAATCCCGTAAGTTGTATCACAGCTTATTTTACAAACAATATGCTTTACCAGCTATACGCCAAAATGCTTTTACAGTTTTACATATTTACACTTTAGCAGTTGCCCGTCGGTAAAGTAATATTTCCTGTTTCTTTCCTTATTGCCGGCATAAGCAATTGTATATATTTCGGTAAAACCATAAAGCAAAGAAAGAGCATAACCATGCTATATGCTTCTGTATGGCAGTATTTGGCGCTTTCAGGCTTCATTTGGCGCTGCTTTCGATTGCAATCCTTTCAACATTCAGCCCGAACTTTGTAAAAAGATTTTGAAATGGATTTTACAGATAACTACTCCGGCAAATCAGCCCGTATCCCGGACAGCTCAAAGCTGTCTTTCCCTGCTTTATTTAATTCATCCCGCAGGGTGAATTCTCTGTTCACCGGAACAGAGCAAGTTATGTTTTGAGCTGCTGGAAATGAATTCCGCAGCTCAAAACGACTTGCCCTTGCAGGGGGCTGAAAACCGCTCCGAAGTCGCAGTTTTATTAATTTATAAATGGATTATCATGGAAGAAAATAATGATCATAAGAATAAGAAAGGAGGCCGCAATCCTAAAAAGAACCCGGCCATATTTCGGTATTCGATTAGCCTTAATTCAGATGAAAACGCGCGTTTTCTAGCTCTTTTTCAGCAGTCCGGAATGAAGGTAATGGCACATTTTATCACCGCGTGCCTGTTTCAGAAAACAATTAAAACCATAAAGATTGACAGTTCTGCTATGGATTATCATCTACGGCTAACCAATTTTTATGCACAGTTCAGGTCGGTTGGCGTCAATTATAATCAGGTTGTAAAGATTATGTACCGTAATTTTTCAGAAAAAAAAGCCTCTGCGTATCTCTTTAAACTTGAAAAACAAACGATTGAAATGGCAAAATTAATTCAGGAAATCATCCGTCTTACTCAGGAATTTGAAGAAAAACATCTTAATAAAGAATGATAAATGGTCGCAAAAATTGGCAAGGGTGCAAATTTATTGGGCGCGCTCATCTATAATCAGCAGAAAGTTGATAAGGAAAACGGACAGATTTTATTCATGCAAAAGATAGCTGAAACAGTTAATGGTCAATATTCAGCGTCACAATTATACCGCTCTTTCGAGCTTTACCTCACCGCAAACCAAAAAGTGGAGAAGCCTGTATTACATATTTCCCTTAATCCTGATCCGAGAGATAAGGTCAGCGATGAACAGTTTATATCCATCGCCCAACAGTATATGAGAGAAATGGGCTACGGAGAACAGCCTTTTATCGTATTCAAGCATACCGATACCGAGCGGACGCATATTCACATTGTATCCACCAACGTTACTCTGGATGGCAGGAAAATCTCAGATAAATTTGACCATCCCCGTTCAATGGAAATTTGCAGAACAATTGAAAAACAATACCAACTTTTCCCTGCAACAGAACAGGCTCAGTCTTCCAGTAATGAACTTTTTAATCCTGTTGATTATAAAAAAGGAGATATTAAGAGCCAGCTTGCCTCGGTGGTAAGGTATCTTCCAAAACATTACCGGTTTCAAAGCATGGGTGAATTCAATGCCCTATTATCGCTGTTCAATATAACGGCTGAAGAAGTTAAAGGTGAGTTAAAGGGAGTACCAAAACAAGGGTTGGTTTATTTTGCTTTGAACGAAAACGGTGATAAAATTAGCAATCCTTTCAAAGCCTCATTATTTGGGAAAAGTGCAGGATATCTTATGCTGCAGAAACATTTAGAGCAGTGTAGCGATGTGCTGAAAAGAGAAAACTCAAAACCTTTACTCATAAGATCAATTGAGATTGCCATGCACACGTCCACGGATGAGGTCAGCTTCAAAAAACAATTACAGGAACAGGGGATCAATACCGTGGTACGAAGAAATTCTGAACGACGTGTTTATGGGATAACATTTATTGATCACAACTCTAAAACGGTATATAATGGCTCGCGTTTAGGAAAAGAATTTTCTGCCAATGTCTTTAACGATTGGTGGAACAACCATCAAAAACCGGAAATCAAAAATACCGAGGAGAAAAAAACACCTTTGAAATCATATCGATCCCCCAAGGATCATCATTATAGTGAAAAACCGCATCATATTTTCGATTTCCTAAATGAAGAGCAGTCTTTATTTCAACTGGATGAAACTGGTTTAATAGAATCTTTTGGAGGATTATTGCCGGATGCCCTTAGTGATGATTTTGAAGAAATAAACTTTGAGAATCAAATGAAGAAAAAGAAACGGAAACGTGGAAATCAAAAGTAGCAGGCGATGGGTAATCAATGCTATAGGTTCATTCTCTCACCAAAAAGACTTCTCAAAAGCTCCACTGCCCTTAAAAATTAGCAAAAGCAAAGCCATCGAAAGCCTAATAAAGCCACCTACGGCCACCGTACAATAATTCCTCAAAACCGGCTTTACATTCCCCCCTTGTAACATTTAAATCTAAAATAATGCAAGGAGAAGATGATTTAAGAGGGCTCGCTAAAATAGTGGAGTTTATGCGTGCAGTAAGCATCCTTTTGGTACTTATGCACAGCTATTGGTACTGCTACGAGTTTTTCCGCGAGCAGGGGTGGGTATTATCTATTATTGATAAAATACTAAGCAATTTCCAGCGTACCGCAGGATTATTTTCGCATCCCCTTTATACTAAGATTTTCACATTGGTACTCCTGTCTTTAAGCTGTTTGGGAACGAAGGGCGTAAAGAATGAGAAAATAACATGGCCCAAAATCTATACTGCATTAGCGGCGGGCTTCATTCTGTTTTTCTTAAATACTCCGCTGCTACATCTTTCACTGAACGTTGCTGCACTGCTCTATATGCTTACGTTAGGCTTAGGGTTTATCCTACTACTAAAGGCCGGGGTTTGGATGAGCAGGCTGCTGAAAAACAATCTAATGGATGATGTTTTCAATATTGAAAACGAAAGCTTTATGCAGGAAACCAGGTTAATGGAAAACGAATACTCCGTTAATCTACCCACCAAGTTCTATTACAATAAGAAATGGCATAACGGCTGGGTTAACGTAGTGAACCCCTTCAGGGCCACGATTGTGTTGGGCAATCCAGGCTCAGGAAAATCCTATGCTATTGTCAATAATTACATCAAGCAACACATCGAGAAAGGGTTCTCAATGTATATCTACGATTTCAAGTTCGACGATCTTTCAACCATTGCCTATAACCATCTTTTAAAACATACCGATAAGTACAAGGTAAAACCGACATTCTATGTCATCAATTTTGATGATCCCAGAAGAAGCCACCGCTGCAATCCCATCAATCCATCTTTCATGACAGATATTTCAGATGCTTATGAATCGGCTTATACCATCATGCTTAATTTAAACAGGAGCTGGATACAAAAGCAAGGCGATTTCTTTGTAGAATCTCCAATTATTCTTTTCGCTGCGATTATTTGGTTTTTGAAAATCTATCAGAATGGCAAGTACTGCACCTTCCCACACGCTATAGAATTATTAAACAAAAAATATGCAGATATTTTTACCGTCCTGACCTCCTATCCTGATCTGGAAAATTACCTCTCCCCTTTTATGGATGCCTGGAAAGGTGGCGCACAGGACCAGCTGCAAGGCCAGATCGCCTCGGCTAAAATTCCACTTTCCAGAATGATCTCACCACAGCTATACTGGGTAATGACAGGAGATGATTTTACATTAGATATCAACAATCTCAAAGAACCCAAGATCCTTTGTGTAGGTAATAACCCAGACCGCCAAAATATCTATTCCGCCGCACTCGGTCTGTACAATTCCAGGATTGTAAAGCTTATTAATAAAAAGGGACAGCTTAAAAGTTCCGTCATCATCGATGAGCTTCCGACCATTTATTTCCGAGGACTGGACAACCTGATCGCAACGGCGAGAAGTAATAAAGTGGCAGTTTGTCTCGGCTTCCAGGACTATTCGCAATTAAACCGCGATTATGGAGATAAGGAAAGTAAGGTTATCCAAAACACAGTAGGTAATATTTTCAGCGGGCAGGCAGTTGGAGAAACAGCCAAAAGTTTATCTGAGCGTTTTGGCAAAGTACTGCAAAAACGGCAAAGCCTGAGCATTAACCGTACTGACAAATCCACTTCCATTTCTACCCAACTGGATAGTTTAATACCTGCTTCCAAAATATCTACACTCACGCAAGGGATGTTCGTAGGTGCGGTTTCCGACAATTTTGAGGAGCGGATTGACCAGAAAATATTTCACTCGGAAATCGTAGTGGATAATGAAAAAGTAGCTGCAGAAACAAAAGCCTATCAGAAAATCCCACAGATCCTATCCTTTGAAAATGAGAACGGAGAGGATACCATGAAAGCAACCATCGAAGCCAATTACAAGCAGATTAAACAGGATATCGTAGAGATCATCTTCGATGAAATGGAAAGGATAAAAAATGATCCTGACCTGCAGCACCTGATCCAATAGTTATTTCTCCCGTAAAACCCTGCATGGGAGCATAAAAAATTTTCAGGGATGGTGATACCCAAAAACTCAAAACTATGAACCCTGACTCATCTTGAACGATGACAGCCTTATATGGCTGATCCATCCATTTAAAACAACCTATTAATTTATTGACATACACCAGAAAGCAAACAGCATTTCCTGTGTTTCTATCTTCTCAACTTTAATTTTTTTCTTTTATGACCTTACGACATATTAACAATTCGCATCATTCAAATGCAGGTATTTTCTTTAAAATACCTGCATTATTTTTCGTTCTCCTCCTCTTTTCATCACTGGCAAAAGCAGGAGATCTCTACTGGATTGGCGGTTCCGGCAATTGGAGTGACATCAATCATTGGTCACTTTCATCAGGGAATACCGGTGGACGTTTCTCTACCAGTATTCCGCAGTCCGGTGATCATGTAATTTTTGATACAAATTCCGGTTTCACTCTGGCCAGCAAAACGGTTACGATCAATCAGACTTCTGTTTGCAACACTATTACTGTGTCTGGCAGTGCTGTAAGTCCTGTATTTGATGGGGGCATCCTCGAAATCAAAGGGAGTGCTTACTATCAGATAGGAACCATTCTGAACAATCAGATATATTTTACTTCATCTGCCCCTGGAAACGCAGTTGCATTTAACGATGGGGTAACGGGATCAGCCAATTTTTATTTTAATGGAAGCGGCTCGTGGCTCGTTTCCGGTACACTGATGAATACCGGCAGGATCTATTTTACCAAAGGATCACTGGATTTTGGTTCCAGTACGATTACTACGGGAATTTTCGGGGAATCGGGCTGTTGTGGTTCCGTCCCCTTTCCACTGACTGAACCAAGAAGTTTACATTTAGGAACCAGTACCATTACCCTTACTTCCAGAAACTCGCAGGGTGCCGGTTCATGGGTATATTCGGGAACAAATTTAAATGCAGGCACTTCACAAATCAATATAACACAGGCGACGGATGATGGATATGGAGCAGATTTTTATGGAAAAAATGGCCATGTTTATTATAATGTAGCTTTTACCAGTACAGCGATTCCGATGGGTTACAACAGACCATCTATCGCGCAGGGCAACATGACTTTCAATAAAATTACCTTCGCTTCATGGGGTGCCATTTCCACTTCAAATGTAATCAATCAGCTGGTGCTTGGGAATGGCGGAAAATACCAAATGGCTAACCAGACCATTAATTCCATAACCGACAATACACCCGATTGCCAAAGCAAATGGGAGTTAACCGGATATGGAAGGGCATCAACATTGACAAGCCCGAATCCAATTACGGTAACGAACGCTGCGATTACTAATATCAAAACCGCGGGGGCTGGACCATTTTTAGCCAATAACAGTCTGGACATGGGCGGGAATACAGGCTGGACCTTTACGACTTCCTCTAAAAACTTATATTGGATCGGTGGCGGCGGTAATTGGACAGATCCTTCGCACTGGACTACCAACAGCGATGGAACATCAATTTCAGCAGGATGTCTACCCACCAGAAACGATAATGTATTTTTTAATCAATTTTCCGGCGCAATCTCTTCCGCATCTCCGGTGACCGTGAATACAACAACTGCCGAATGCAACAATATCACCTGGAACGGTGTTGCGGGCACACCTTTATTTAATTCAGCCAACGCATCAAACACACTGAATATTTTTGGATCAAGTGTTTGGCAGACGGGTATGCTCTATCAGGTTGCGGTTACCAATTACAGGAGTACAAATATTGGAAATATCCTCACCTCAAACGACGTAAAGATTCAGGGAAACACTACCTTTTCAGGTATCGGGGGATGGATTCTTAATGATAAATTTTCTAGTCCGGCCAATGATCTCAATTTTACGAATGGCAACTTAAATACCAACAACCAGCCTTTAACACTAAAGAATTTCGGTCCATTAGATAAAGGCACAGGTGCCCGCACATTAACGCTCGGAAATTCCATTATAACTGTTAACCGAAACTGGGCCTATATCAGTTATGGCGGTCCGGCAATCACTCTGAATGCAGGTAAAAGTCAAATCAATATACTCTCAAAAGGAGCCCATTTTTATTATCATTCAGGGCTGGATTATAATAATGTAGCTTTTACCAATACAGAAGGAAGTTCAACGTTGACTTCAGTCGCATACAGTACAACGACTCCATGCACCTTTAATACTTTAACTTTTGCAGGTGGAGGTTCTATTAATCCCGCAGGTAACCCAACTCCATTAAAGATCACCACACTAAATCTGGCAGCTTCAAAGAAGTTTGTGTTAGGAACAAATATGGAAGTTAAGCTTGAAAAACTCTTGATTACAGGGCCTGCGTGTGCCGGTTTATTGGAGATCAGCTCCTACCTATCCGGTACAAGGGCAAGATTAAATCTATTAAATCCTACAACAATTACCAATGCTAAAATAACGGATATTAACGTGTCCGGTGCTGCTTTAAGCGTTACCGATGGATTCGATGGGGGAAATAATTTAAATGTTTCAATCAGCCCGGTAACAGCACATAACTTCTATTGGATCGGCGGATCAGGTAATTGGAGTGATCCTGCCCATTGGTCATTGAGCGCGGATGGTACCTCCGGTATCGGTGGCGGATGTTTACCCGGCAGTATTGACAATGTTTTCTTTAACCGGTATTCTGGAACTGATTATATCGTAAATCTTGACATCCCTGCCAACTGTAATAATATGACATGGGAAGAGGTCGTTGGAAATACCCATATTTTAAAAGGTCTGCTTGAAAATCCACTTACTATTGGAGGTTCACTCATTTTACAGACAGGAATGGATTTCAATGTGGAGAGGGTCAATTTTAATGGTGGGAATTCCGGGAATACCATCACCACGCATGGCACAAAATTGTATTATAGTGCAGCTAATCAATCAAACAAAGGCGTATTTTTTAATAATACCTCCGGAAAATGGCTTTTGTCCGACACCTTTAATGTAAAGAATTTCGGGGTAATCAATGGTACTTTTGATACAGGCAGCCAAACCATTACTGCTGAAAATTATGAGTCCGAATACGACCCGTCAGGCGTAAACCCCATTTTAATTTTAGGATCATCAACCCTAAATATCAGTGGATATTGGAACGGCGGATCAATTAAAAAACTGGATGCAGGGACCAGTACCATTAATCTAACAGGCGAAATGCCAGCTTCAAATTCATCAGGTGGCGGAGTGAAAAATTACGAATTCAGATCAGCTCCTGGACTTATCTTTAATGATCTTCACTTTAAAAATACCGCATTACCTGCCAAAATATTTGGATACGACACCACCAGCGGTAATACCTTCAATACCGTAACTTTTGCAGGTGAATCCAGTATTAATGGATCAAACATTTTCAATATCCTTACCCTTGGAACGAATAAAAACAGCCATTTGATGGTGGGTTCTAC
Source organism: Chryseobacterium glaciei (assembly GCF_001648155.1). Lineage (NCBI taxonomy): Bacteria > Pseudomonadati > Bacteroidota > Flavobacteriia > Flavobacteriales > Weeksellaceae > Chryseobacterium > Chryseobacterium glaciei. The sequence goes on from NZ_CP015199.1 coordinate 4,837,793, forward strand.
GCAGACTGTAAACCAGCTGATCAGCAATTCTTCCTGTGGAAGCTGGGATTTTGATAATAATTGTATGTCTTCTGGCACAGCCTGCTCTACTACCCAAAAAGCAGTCATTAAATGTACTTCCGATATTCATGTAAGCCATGTAAGAGTAAGCGGTATAACAGTTACCGGAGGAGCTAGCTATAGGTCAGAAGGTGTAGATATGGGAAATAACAGTGGCTGGATCTTTTCAACCCCTGCCGCAAAAAACCTCTATTGGATCGGGGGCAGTGGAAACTGGGACGATCCTGCGCACTGGACCACCAACAGCGATGGAGCCACATCAGGCAGTTCTTGTACCCCTACCCGTTTTGATAATGTTTTCTTCAATCAGTATTCAGGAGAAAGTCCTATTATAAATATTAGAGGAAATGCAGCGTTCCACGATATGACCTGGAAGGGCGTAAAGGGTACACCGACAATTGGGGGCACATTATCCTGTTACGGTTCCATAACGCTTCAATCTAATCTATCGCACAACGGAGGGATTGATTTCCTTTCCGAAGAACAGGGGAAAACGATCACCACCAATGGTGCTGTTGTCGGTAATAATTATGATGTTAATTTTTCAGCTTCCGGAAGTTATACTTTTACCGATGACTTTACCACCAATTCAAGGATCAATTTCTTAAAAGGAAGGCTCAATACAAACGGAAAAACCGTTACCGCTCTTTCTTTTAACGGAGCTTCTACCAATGAATCGCGGTCTCTACTACTCGGCGCTTCCAGAATTTATTTAAGTTACGGCAATGAAGGCTGGTCATATACCAGTGATGATTTGGATGCAGGAACAAGCCACATTTATCTAATCGGGTCTGCCAATGAGTTTAAAGGAAAAGACGGTGCCGTTTATCATTCCATAACCTTTGATGCCGCCGCGAATCAAAACAATTCTCTGTATGGTGCCATTTCTGTTAGTGAGTTAATTTTTGCTTCTAAAAATTCCACGTATCAAATTGAGGCAGGAAAAACCATTACCGTTGAAAAGACCCTGCAAATGAGCGGTACCAATTGCGCCACAGTGCAGCTACAATCTACCGTTGCAGGCAGTAAGGCGGGTATTTGTTTAAAAGACAGCAGTGCCGTATTTAACTTTATATCCATAAAAGATATCGATGCAGCCTGCACCCCTTTTGTCATTTTACCACAAAGTACCAATGCAGGCAATAATACGGGTATTGTTTTTCAACCTAATCCCGGAACGGGAATCGGTGTACTGGGTCCGGATATAACACTTTGCAGTAGCAAGCTTCCTATCGTTTTAGACGGCAGTGCCTTTATGCCGGGGATCAATTCGAAGGTTCAATGGAGCAATGCGGGCACAGGCGAGATGTTGGGAAACGAAATTAAACAAACCATTTCAACAGGCGGAACATACCGCATAAAAGTTGAATATGGTGAAAACTGCTCAGTGACCGATGATATTGTGATCCAATCTAATCCAAAAGCAGATGCAGGAGACATTATTGCACCAAGTGTAAATAATTGCAGTGGAAAAAAAAGCATGATTTTAACAGCAGCCTTATCCATTTCCAGCACCATAATACATCCTTTTTTTACCTGGTATGATGATGTTTCGCAGCACCATACGTTAGGTACAGGTGCGACTTTTCAGGTTTCACCCGTTACCAAAAGATCGTATTGGGTAACGGTTAAAGGAGATAATGCCTGCGAGAGTGCTGTAAAAGAAGTTGAAGTAACTTTTGAAAATCTCGCCGCACCCATAGTTACCGTATCACAGCCTACCTGTACCCATGCAACAGGCAGCATTGATATTACCCCAAAGGAAAGAGTAACATATAGTATTAATGCTGGTACCTATTCTATAAACGCCCATTATGACTTAGCCGAGGGAGTATATTCAATAACTGCTCAAAATGCGGAAGGATGTACAAGCGAACCGGTTTACATCACCATAAATCCGCAACCAATACTTCCCACAGCTGCCATTCGTTACAGCTCAAATGAATTTCAGGCAATTGGTACCACTGAGGTAATTCAAACTGGTCAGACCGGAGGAGTTTACACTGCCTCTCCTGTGGGACTCATCATTGATGCTGCAACAGGAACCCTCGATTTGGAACATAGTGTACCAGACCAGCTATACCAGGTTACTTACACCTTTACCAACGGGTTTTGTTCTTCCAATATAAGCACCACAATAAGGATAAATTCTACGCCCGCAGCAATCAACTATCCCTTACTGGATTACTGTGCCATTGGTACCGTCAATATCGCTCGAACAGGACCGGCAGGTGGAAAATATACAGCCAATTCATCTGCTTTGAAAATTGATGAATTAACCGGCACCATTGATTTATCAAAGAGTTTAGCAGGGCGTTATATCATTACGTATACGTATATGGATGGTTCTATAGAATCCAAAACAACCACGATAATTACCATTAATGACTTACCTGTCATTACAATAACAAGCAGTGCCGGAACGGCAATTTCAAAAGGGCAAAGCGCTTCCCTGACTGCAACAGGAGGAACAAGCTATGCCTGGATCGGACCCAATATTATCAGCGGGCAGAATACAGGTACGATTCAGATCAAGCCTTCCGTAACTGCGACCTATACAGCTATTGTTACCAATTCCAGTGGATGCACTGAGGTAATGGATCTGTTGATAGAAGTTTCTGAAGTAAGTGCTTTAATCCCCAATAATGTTGTTACGCCTAATGGAGACGGGAAAAATGACACCTGGATCATCAGAAATATTGAGCAATATCCCAATAACAAAGTAAGTATTTATGACCGTGCGGGACGCTTGGTGTACAGCAAAATCGGCTATAACAACAATTGGGATGGCACGTGGAGTGGAAAACAGCTCAATGAAGATGCCTATATCTATGTGATAGACATGGGAAACGGTCTGGGCATTATCAGGGGAACCATTTCCATTATCAGGGATCATCACTAATCATCATTTATTATTCAAAAAGGATGCAGGCATGAGGTGTTTTTTACCTCACCCCTCCTACTATTTACTTAAAAACAAAGAGAAATGAAAACGATAAAATATATTATGATCGCAGCAGGCATATTGCTAATGAGCAAAACCTATGCGCAGCTTAATCCGATGGGAAGCACGTATTTTCAAAACCAATATCTAGCAAATCCTGCCATGGCAGGAATACAACAGGATTGGAAAGTTAATGTCGGCTACAAGGTCCAATGGACAGCAATTGAAGGTGCCCCTACCATGCAGGCGGTAACCGCTGACTATGGAACAGTCGGAAAGAAAATTGGGCTCGGCGTTAATTTTTACAATGAAAATGCGGGTGTTATCCTTCGAACCGGTATAAAAGGGACATACGCCTATCATTTAGCGTTAAATGACAATCAGAGTTTTTTGGATTTTGGAATTTCCGGTGGTATTATGAATGAATGGATCGATTATGACAAGGTTATTGGTGATCCTACCGACCTAAGTCTCCAGCAATTTAATGCCCGCAGGTGGTATGCAGACGGAGATTTCGGGATTGCCTACAGAAACGAGCGGTTAACCGTTCAGGGAGCCTTGCCTAATGTAAAACGATTTTTAAACAGGGATCTCCGAAGAAATACTATTGACCGCTCATTGTATATGGCTGCGGTAAGTTATAATTCACTAACCCAAATTTCACCATTGAGCCCAAAGCAGTGTATCGTGGTGTCGAAAATTACAAAGACATGGTAGATATCGGGGGAGAATTTATCTGCTTTGAAAATAAATTGATGATGAGTGCCATGTATCACAGTACCCACTCTGTCACGCCGGCATCGGCACATTCTATCAAAATCAGCTTCGGATACTCTGTCTTTACACGACAGGTCCCGCAGACCTTCGAAAATACAGCAATGGCGAATTTGAAATTGCGTTGCAGTATCAATTAAACAGAAAATATAGAGAGTGAATAAAAATTTAATAGATACAATAAAGGTTGGAAGCAGGAGATTATTTCTCTTGCTTTTTTCTTATAATGTGCCCTACAACTACTTCATCTACACAGAACGGAGCAATTCGGCAACTGTAAAAACACCTCAAAAAAAAGAGAATGTCTTTCTAGACACCCTCCATGGAAACACTTAAAGTGTTACAATAAATTTTTTCATTCAAATATACAACTATTTGCAATAGTGTTAAAGCGCATAAAAAAACCGGAAATTCGTTTCCGGTTGCAATAAAAAAAAGTATTATGAAAAAAAAAGTAAGTTATTATTTCAATGTTAAAATTACCCTAGATGAAAAAGTACAACAAACATTACTGTATAGCATCAATCAAATCTAACCAAACGGAGTAAAATATATTTTAAATTAGTTTACCCAATTAATATTTTTCGCCAAGGAGATTTTTTACGAGTAGGCCCATTCTATAATCTGTTTGAGGGTTTCTTTATTTCTATTGGCCTTCCACTGTATTAATGTCAATGCCCACATTGTTTCACCGCTCATCTTGGCCTGAAGGTAAGATAATAGATACCGCCAATCAGAATTCCTTCTATTTGCCCTGATATTTTTCTCACTATCTTTAAAATAATCGTCGGTATCTTAGTGAATAGCTCCTCACCCAGACGTTCCCGTTCCTTATTGAGCTCTTTGAGTGGTTTCAGATCCTCACTGAGTCCCCAATTGATAATTTTCCGCATTTCTTCATTGGCCATTAATGAATCAAACTGATTTTCCAAGAGAGAAAGCGCCGTTTTTTTCCCGAAGTCTTTCTTACTTTCTTCGATAATTTCATCAATCTGATCGAGGCTGATACTCCAGTAATCCCTACTGTTCAGATACTCCTTTACAAGATTTTCCATGCCTCCAAAATACTCGTAAATGAGTTTCCGGTGTAGATTTGCTTTTGTCGCTACCCTGCTAACATTTAAACCTGTAAAACCTTCTTTCTTAAGATCACACCAACCGCGGTCAAAAGCTTCATTTTAGTTTTTCCTTATCCCTGATCGGGCCACTGGTAGTCTTTCTTGTCATTTGCATCAAATTATAGAGGCAAATTGCCATTTTTTTCCTTGGGATCAAAGATTCTTACCATTTTGTTTTACAGTTCTTAGGGAGGGAGATGCCAAAGGGATGCTCATATAGAGGCGCCTTGAAATGGTTTAGGGACTTTTAGCACCACTCTTTAGGCTCAATTCATTCTGGAATTAAAAGTAGTAGAATTTTATTTTTCCACGAATTTTCATGGGATTGGCTTTACCAATTTATTTGAATTAAGTAGCGCGGCAATGCCTCGCTACTTAATAAGACAAATTTAGCTGTTGTGATTAATCCAAATCTGCATCTGTACGTGTGCCCAGTATAGAGAATCTGCCTGTCCCCAACCATGTGACATTCCATACTCATATCCTCCCGCCCAGGCACCAATGCATTAGTAGGTTGTTTTGGTCTTGAGGAAATGGCGTTGTTTGATTTACTTTGAGCGTTGGAAGATGTTGGCATAAAGGCTACCGCTGACAAAGCAAAAATTGCTGATAAAATAATTTTTTTCATGATTTGTAAATTGAGTTTATATTAAATATTTAGTAATTGTGTTTCTAAGTACAGGGTTAATAATATCAGTAATAATCAATCCAGTAACTGGCCCTTTAATGTTATGAATATGATTGCGACACAATTATAAATATTTTATTTCACAACAACGAGAAATAAAATAAATTTGTTTTTATTATGTTGTTTAATGAATACACAAAGTCTTAGCACTAACATATCCGGAATAATTTCCGTGCAACGCTAACATTAGATTCAAAGGTTCTTACTATTTTATGCCGCTGATTTTCCCATTATCGGTTTTTCGAACGCTCTATATTCTTTTTCATACA